>NZ_JBSGCD010000005.1:0-386097 GCF_053601675.1 Micromonospora sp. NPDC004704
CACACTTTAAAACTATATCAATATTTCCAATTTTCCATATCTTCTCTCAGTTCCTTTCTTATTGGTCGTTTCTGGTTGGCGCCGGGGCGCCGGCTCCGGGTCGCGACCCGGAGCCGGCGCGGGAGCTACAGCGTACGGAGGTGGAAGCCGCCGTCGACGTCGATGACCTGCCCCGTGCTGAACGGGAGCAGGTCGGTGGCGACCGCGACCACCGCCCGACCCACGTCGTCGGGCTGGCCCCAGCGGCGGATCGGCGTCAGCCCCTGGTTGAAGATCAGATCGTCGTACCGGGCCTTCACACCGCCGGTCATGTCGGTCTCGATGATGCCCGGCCGGATCTCGTACACGTTGATCCCGTGTTCGGCGAGGCGGGCCGCGTAGAGCTGGGCGGTCATCGCCAGTCCGGCCTTGCTGACGCAGTAGTCGCCACGGTTCACGCTGGCCGCGTACGCGCTGACCGACGAGACGATGACGATCTTCGGATTGGTGACGATCCCGGCCGCCTGCTGCTCGATCATGACCCGGGCGGCGAGCTGGGTCAGGAAGTACGGCCCCTTGAGATTGATCTCGATCAGCCGGTCGAAGGACTCCTCCTCCGCCTCCAGCAGGTCGGCCCGTACGTTCGGCGCCACTCCCGCGTTGCTCACCAGCAGGTCGAGCCGGCCGAAGGTG
This sequence comes from Micromonospora sp. NPDC004704, assembly GCF_053601675.1. Classification (NCBI taxonomy): domain Bacteria; kingdom Bacillati; phylum Actinomycetota; class Actinomycetes; order Micromonosporales; family Micromonosporaceae; genus Micromonospora; species Micromonospora sp. NPDC004704. Next base: position 673 of record NZ_JBSGCD010000005.1, read on the forward strand.
TTGACGGTCTCGTCGACCAGGTGCTGCCGGTCGGCCCGCTGGGAGACGTCGGCCCGTACCGGAAGGGCCCGTCCTCCGCGCGCCTCGACCTCCTTGGCGACCTCGCGGGCGGCGTCGGCGTTGCTCGCGTAGTTGACCACCACGTCGTAGCCGGCGCCGGCCAGCGAGAGCACGATGCCGCGTCCGATGCCCCGGGAGCCACCGGTGACGATCGCGACCGGCCGCGGGCTCATCGGGCCGCCCCGACCGGCGTCGCGATCGACGGTACGGAGCCCGCCACCGGCCCGAAGAAGGTGTAGTACGGCTCGTCCCGGGCCACCCGCTGGACGTAGAGGGCCAGCTCGCGGGCGTGGTAGTCACCCCACATGCTGGACTCCCCGTTCGGCACCCGCTGCCCGGCCGGTACGTGGTCCCAACCGTTCGGCCGGTGGTAGACCGAGTGCAGGATCAGTCCCTGGTGCCGGGCGTCGGTGCTCAGGTACGGCTCGTCGAAGAGGGTGTCGCAGACGGTCAGCCCGGCCTGCCAGTAGCGCTGCCCCTCGACCACCCGCCCGACCGAGGTGAGGTAGCGGCCGAGCCGGAGCAGCCCCTGGGCGCCGATCGCCGCCGCCGACGAGTCCACCGGCTCGTGCGCGTTGTACGGGTCCGCCGGGTGGTCCAGGTAGTCGCCCATCCGGGCCAGTCCCGGCGCGCCGGTGTCCCAGTACGGGATCCCGTCGACCGGGGTGTGGGCCAGGTAGAAGTCACAGGTGGCAATGGCGGCCCGGAGCAGCGTCGCCTCGACCTCGGCCCGCCCGCCGTACGGTTCGAACGCCTCGTCCGGCAGGACGGCGAGGAACTCGAGCTGCTCGGGGAAGCCGAGCATGGCCCAGGCCAGCCCCCGGGTCCAGGTGCTGAACGGGGAGTAGCCCTGCTGGGTGCTCGGGCACCGGTAGCTGCCGTCGTTGACGTTGAAGATCGACTCGTGTGCGGTACGACCGGAGATGTCGTAACTGTCCCGGCCGTCGCCGTAGAAGACGTTCCACCTGGCGGTGTTGGTCGCGTGCTCGACCAGCCGGCCGAGCAGCGAGATCCGCTCGTCCCGCTCGCCCATCAGGACGTGCCCGAGCAGGTGCGACACGCCCAGCGCCCGGCAGGACCGGATGGTGTCGACGAAGAGCGACTGCGGACCGTTGAAGGAGTAGATGTAGCCGGTGCCGTCGGCGGTGTCCCGCCACCGGGCCGCCTGCACCGCGCCGGTGAGCTTCAACGCCAGCTCGTAGAAGTGCCGCTCGCCCCGGTCGTCCGGGATCCGCCCCTCGTTCATCAGCCGCCACAGGTTGCCGTACGTGCTGACGTTGTTGAACCCGTGATCGTGTACGCCGATGTGGCTGACGTGACTGGCCATCACCGCCACGGTCTGCTCGCGGCCGACGTCGAGGAACCGCTGTTCGCCGGTGGCGTCGTACTGCAACAGCGCGGAGCCGTACTGGAAGCCCTGGGTCCACTCGGTCCAGCCCCGGGCGGTGTACCGGCCCTCGACGGTGAACACCGGCGACGGCGAACCCGCGGGGCAACTCTGCTCGATCGAATCGATCTTCTCGGCCGACAGCGCCCAGAGACGTTCGATCTTGGGGATCAGCCGCCCGGGGGTCAGCTCCTCGTCGCTCCTCATCATGGTGGCAAGCATAGGAAAGCGCTTGCCCAAAACCTAGACCCACTCCCCACCCGCCCGAAACGCCCCATCTGAGTCGCGCGCAAACGTAGAGAAAGAGTGCCTACACCAGCCGGAACAGGCACTCTTTCTCTACGTTTGTGGCCCGGTCGCCCCCGGGCGACGGAGTTAGACGGAGAAGGTGGGGGGGAGTTCCGTGGCGGGGGGGGGTGGGGTGGCCTTCCAGAGTTTGGTCTTCTGGGCGGCCAGGCGGGCCAGGTAGGCCGGGTTCAGGACCAGGTAGCGCTGCCACAGGCGCCTCGGCTCCAGACCGAGTCGCCACAGCCACTCCAGCCCGGCCCGCTGCATCCACGGGGGCGGCTTGCGGAGCAGTCCGGCGTGGTAGTCGAAGGCGGCACCGACGGCGAGCAGGGGCATGTCCAGCAGGGGACGCATCGCGTACGCGAAGACCTCCTGGCGGGGGCAGCCGAGCCCGACCAGGACGACCCTGGCCCCCGAGGCGCGGATCCGGTCGGCGATCTCGTTCTCCTCGTGCGGCCGGACCTGGCGGAACTTGGACGGCTCCACCCCGGCGAACTTCAGCGCCGGGAAGCGCTGCTCCAGCGCCGGCACCAGCCGGGCCAGGGTCGACTCGGTCGAGCCGTACAGGTAGACAGGTAGGCCGGCGTCGGCGGCGCGGGACAGGACGTGCAGCGTGAGGGTCGGGCCGTAGACACGTTCGGCCAGCCGGGCCCCGTGCAGCAGGTTGAGCGCCCAGCGGACGGGCTGGCCGTCCGGCGTGACCACGTCGAACGAGTTGAGCCTGGCGTTGTGCGGCGGATCCAGCACGCCGGTCATCACACCGTGTACGGCCAACGCGGTCAGCGCGAACGGCCTTCGCTCGCGTGCGGCGGAGATCACCTCGGTTGCCGCGGCGTCGTAGTCGATCACGTCCACCAGTACGCCGAGCACGTTCCGCTTACCCTCGGAGATCATCGCGTTCCCTCGCTGCGCCCACGGCGCCGTGATCCCCGTGACTGAGCTGACTCATGGCGCTGGCGCCTTCGCGTACCTGTTCATGGTGCGGCCTGAACGCGTGCCGTCATGCCTGCGGTATCCACTTGTCCACGTTGGCTTCGTAGATCTCCTGCAGGATCATCGGCACGTCGTAGATCTGCTTCCAGTCCGGGTAGTGGGCCTGGAACGACGCGTTGGAACCAATCCACCACTGGTGGTCACCGACCCGGTTCTCGTCCCGGTATTCGGTGATCATCGCCTGGCCGGAGATCTGCTCGGCCAGCGCGAACGCCTCCAGGTGGGAGCAGTTCGAGTGGCGTCCGCCACCGAGGTTGTAGACCGCCGCCGAACGCGGGTTGCGGAAGAACGCCTCGAACGCGTTCACCACGTCGTGGCTGTGGATCGCGTCCCGCACCATCTTGCCTTTGTACCCGAAGATCTTGTACGTCCGGCGTTCCATGTTGCAGCGCATCACGTACCCGAGGAAGCCGTGCAGCTCGGTGGCGGAGTGCGCCGGGCCGGTGAGCGTGCCGCCCCGGAAGCAGGCGGTACGCATGTCGAAGTAGCGGCCGTACTCCTGCACCATCACGTCGGCGGCAACCTTGGAGGCGCCGAAGACGGAGTGCAGGGTGCCGTCGATCGACATGTCCTCCTTGATCCCGTCCGCGTACGGGTGCCCGGGGTCGATCTCCCAGCGGGTCTCCTGCTCGATCAACGGCAGGCTGTTCGGCCGGTCGCCGTAGACCTTGTTGGTCGAGCAGTGGATGAACGCCGCCTCCGGGCAGTTCTCGCGCACGTTCTGGAGCACGTTCAGGGTGCCGCCGGCGTTCACGTCGAAGTCCGTGAACGGGTCGCGTACCGCCCAGTCGTGGGACGGCTGCGCCGCCGTGTGGATCACCACAGAGATCTCGCGGCCGTAGCGGCGGAAGATCTCCGCCAGCGCGTCCCGGTCGCGAATGTCGGCGTCCCGATGGGTGTACGCCGCGCCGAGGTCGCTGGTCAGCCGCAGTACGTTCCACGCGGTCGAGGCCTCGGCGCCGAAGAACTGCCGACGCATGTCGTTGTCGATGCCCACTACGTCGAGACCCAGTCCGGCGAAGTGCCGGACCGCCTCAGATCCGATCAGACCACCTGATCCGGTCACCAGCGCGACACTCACACGACACTCCAGGATCCTCGGCAACCGGAAACCATCGGAGCATAACGCGGCACCGACCTGGCTCGGGCATTCGTGCCCGGACATGAGTGAAGGGCCCCGCGTGAACGCGGAGCCCTTCGTGTTGGTGGGGAAGGGGGGAGTTGAACCCCCACGCCCTTTCGGGCACACGGACCTGAACCGTGCGCGTCTGCCATTCCGCCACTCCCCCGTGCGCGATGACCCGGACAGATTGCTCTGCCCCGGCTCGTGCATGGGCCCAACCAACTTCAGGTTATCCCAGCCAGTTCTTCAACCGACGCCGGGACATATTACGCTGTTCGTACTGCGACCGTGGGCGTTACCGCTTGCGGCGCATGGAACACTAGCACGAGGACTCCGGCCCCCCAGTACGGGCCGGCAGCAGACGGCCGAGCGGCATGCGAGCCGCATGTGCGGCGGCCGGATACCATCATGTCCTCGGGACCCGAGGAGGAGCCGGTGAGCGTGCTGCAACGCTTCGAGAAGCGTCTGGAAGGCCTGGTCGAGGGGGCCTTCGCGAAGGTGTTCAAGGGGGTCGTCCACCCAGTGGAGATCCTCAACGCGATGCAGCGGGAGGCAGAGGCGCACAAGGCGATCCTGGCTGGTGGGCGCACTCTCGTGCCCAACCGCTACGTGATCGATCTCTCGCCGTACGACCACAGTCGGCTCGCGCCGTACGCCGCCGCACTGGCCCAGGAGCTGGCCCAGTCGCAGGCCGAGTTCATCGGCGAGCAGGCCTGGACGGTCTACGGCGACGTGATCGTCGAGATCGAGCGCGGCGACGGGCTGGACACCGGCATGTTCCGGGTCACGGCCGAGGTCTACACCGGCGGCGATGTCGCGCCGGTGCAGCAGCAGTCGTACGACCAGCCCGGACAGGGCGGCTACCCGCCGTACGAGCAGCAGGGTGGTGGTGGCTACGGCCCGCCGCCCGGCCACGGTGGCGGTCGCAACGTGCGACTGGTCTCCGGCGACGGGCGCAGCTACCCGCTGCAGATGGGTTCGACCGTGATCGGTCGGGGCGACCAGGCCAACCTGCGTCTGCCCGACGTCGGCATCTCCCGCCGACACGCCCGGCTCGACTTCGACGGCGCCCAGGTGGTGCTGACCGATCTCGGCTCGACCAACGGGACGATGGTCAACGGCCAACGGGTCTCGGCGGTGGCGCTCAACCCAGGCGACATGGTCCAGCTCGGGACGACCACCCTCACGTTCCGAGTGGACGGCTAAAAACTTGGCGCCCTTCGTCATCACCGTCGCCCGGTTCGGGTTCATCGTCCTGCTGTGGATCTTCGTCTTCACCGTGGTGGGGGTGATCCGTCGAGACCTCTTCGCGGGCGCCCGGTCCAGTCGTCTGGTAGCGGCGCCACGGGGGGTCGGCGCGGTGACCGGGCAGGGCAAGCCGGCGAAGGTGAAGCGCGGCAGGGCGGCCCACCAGCTCGTCGTCACCGCCGGTCAGCTGGCCGGCACCAGGATCACCCTCGGCGAGGGGCAGATCACCATCGGCCGTGCGGAGGACTCCACCCTGGTGATTACCGACGACTATGCCTCGGCCCGACACGCCCGACTGGTGCCCCGCTCCGGCCAGTGGTTCGTCGAAGACCTCGGCTCGACTAACGGCACATACCTCGACCGCGCTAAGGTCACCGGACCAACCCCCGTCCCCCTCGGCGTGCCGATCCGGATCGGCCGCACTTCTCTCGAGTTACGGCCATGACTCTGACCCTGCGCTATGCGGCCCACAGCGACCGCGGTCTGATCCGAGACGGAAACCAGGACTCCGTCTACGCCGGTCCGCGGCTACTCGCCGTGGCGGACGGCATGGGCGGCATGGCCGCCGGTGACGTCGCCAGCAACATTGTCATCGGTGCGATGGCGCCGCTCGACGAGGACGTCCCCGGGGACGCTCTGGTCGACGCGCTGCGCTCCGCCGTCGATACCGCCAACCAGCAACTCCGCGACACGGTGGACGCCAACCCGCACCTGGAGGGTATGGGCACCACCCTGACCGCGACGCTGTTCTCGGGCAGCAAGATCGGCATGGTGCACATCGGCGACTCCCGCGCGTACCTGTTGCGCGACGGTGAGTTCGGCCAGATCACCAAGGACGACACCTACGTACAGATGCTCGTCGACGAGGGCCGGATCACCCTGGAGGAGGCGAGCAGCCACCCGCAGCGGTCGCTGCTCACCCGGGCCCTCGACGGACGCGACATCGACCCGGAATACTCCGTCCGGCAGGTGCTCCCCGGTGATCGCTATCTGATCTGCAGCGACGGTCTCTCCGGCGTGGTGAGCGCCGAGACCATCGGGCAGACGCTGCGCGAGTACACCGACCCGCAGAAGTGTGTGGAGCGGCTGGTCCAGCTCGCCCTGCGCGGTGGCGGCCCGGACAACATCACCGTGGTCATCGCCGACGCGACCGACCAGGACATTCTCGAAGCCACACCGATCGTGGGCGGTGCCGCCGCCCGTGACCGGGGCATGGCGACGTCTGCCGACGACTCGACCCCGGCCGCCCGTGCCTCGGCGCTCACCCCGCCGCGCCCGGCCACTCCTGAGCCGGCGAACGCCTCCGGAAACGACGACGACTCCGAGCGGCCCCGCCGCCGGCCGCTGCGTACGGCGGTGCAGTTGATCGTCCTGGCCGGCATCCTCGGCGGCGGTCTCTGGGGCGGTTGGACCTACAGCCAGCGGCAGTTCTACGTCGGCGCCACGGAGAGCGGGCAGCTTGCCGTCTTCCGGGGCGTGCCGGGTCAGATCGCCGGGCTGGACCTCTCCAGCGTGCACGCGACCAGCCGGGCCAAGCTCGACGACCTGACGAACGCCGCCCAGGAGCAGGTCAAGCAGGGGATCCAGGCCGACGACGAGCCGGACGCGGAGCGACTGCTCTCCGAGCTGACGCTCGACGAGCCGGGCAACCCGAACCTGAAGCCGACCTGTCCGCCGAGCCCTTCCCCGTCGGCGGACGTCACGGCGAGCCCGACCGCGCCGGTCGCACCACCCCCGGGCACGCCGACACCGAACGGCGTCACCCCCACCCCGACGTTGCCGGGGGTCGGGCTCAGCCCGACCGCACCCGCCGTACCGTCCGACTCCGCCAGTCCCGACCCGTTCCCGTCCGACACGCTTCCGCCGGCCACCCCCGACCCGGCGGGATGCCGGTCGCCCGAGTGACCGTGAGATCGAACGATCCGAGGGACTTATCGTGACTGCCCCAGCCGGACCGCCACCAGCGCCCGCAGTCACGGGTGAGATGCCGCGCGTCCGGGACACCAAGTCCCGGCGCAACGCCGAACTGGCGCTACTCCTGCTGGCGATGGCGCTGGTGGCGGTGTACGCGGCCACCGTCGAGGCGAACGTGCTCGACACCGTCACGCTGGACTTCTGGGTGCCGACCGCGGCCCTGACCGCGGTCTTCCTCGGTCTGCACGTGGTGATCCGTTACCTCGCGCCGCACGCCGATCCGGCCCTGGTGCCGGCGGTCGCCCTGCTCAACGGGCTCGGCGTGGGCTTCCTGCGCCGCCTCGACCTGGCCGAGGCGAAGCCGGAGGCACGCGCCGACTTCCCGATCTTCGCGGGCACCGGGGGCCGGCAACTGGCCTGGACCCTGGCCGCGGTGATCCTCGCGGCCGGACTGCTGATCCTGGTCCGCGACCACCGGGCGATCTCGCGGTACGCGTACACGCTCGGCCTCGCCGGCATCGTGCTGGTGATGCTGCCGGCGGTGCTGCCGCGGAGCATGTCGGAGATCAACGGCGCCAAGCTCTGGATCATGATCGGCGGGTTCTCCATCCAGCCCGGCGAGTTCGCCAAGTTGGCCCTGCTGGTCTTCTTCGCCTATTACCTGGTCCGCAAGCGAGAAGTGCTGTCGCTGGCGAGCCGTCGGTTCCTCGGCGTCGACTTCCCCCGTGGCCGCGACCTCGGGCCGGTGATCGGGGTCTGGCTGGTCAGCCTGATGGTCCTGATCTTCGAGAAGGACCTCGGCACCTCGCTGCTCTACTTCGGCATGTTCGTGGTGACGCTCTACATCGCCACCGAGCGGGTCAGTTGGCTCATCATCGGTCTAGTGCTCTTCTTCGGCGGGGCGTTCCTGGCGTACTTCCTGGGCAGCGCGGTCGGCGGCCCGTTCGCGAACTTCTACCTGCGGGCCGAGATCTGGCTGCACCCGTTCGACGATCCGTACCGCGACGGTTATCAACTCGTACAGGGCTTACTCGGGCTCGGTACCGGAGGTCTGTTCGGCGCCGGGCCGGGCGGCGGTCAGCCGACCGAGGTGCCCGAGGTGCACAACGACTTCATCTTCGCCGGCATGGGTGAGGAGATCGGCCTGTTCGGGCTCACCGCCCTGCTGGTGATCTACCTGCTCATCGTCGAACGCGGGCTGCGGGCCGCGCTGGCCGTACGCGACTCGTTCGGCAAACTGCTCGCCGGTGGCCTCGCGTTCACCCTCGGGCTCCAGGTCTTCGTGATCGTCGGCGGGATCAGCAAGCTCATTCCGCTCACCGGCCAGACCACCCCGTTCCTCTCCGCCGGTGGCTCCTCACTGATGGCGAACTGGCTGCTGGTGGCGCTGCTGTTGCGGATCTCCGACGCGGCCCGGCGGCCGGTGGACAGTTCCACGCCGGGGCGTCCGGCGGGCGGGTCCGGGACACCCCCGGCCCAACTGCACGGTGCCACAACGGAGGTGATTCGCCCGTGAACGCACCACTGCGCAAGGTCGGCGTGGTCGTCATGGTCCTGTTCGGCCTGCTCTTCGTGAACCTCAACTGGGTGCAGGGCTACAAGGCCGACGAATACCGCACCAGCGACTACAACGGTCGGGTCCAGGTCGCCCAGTACGACCGCAAGCGCGGCAACATCGAAGCCGGCGGTACGGCTCTGGCCAGCAGCAAGGAGACCACCGGCAAGCTGAAGTTCCTGCGCTCGTACGTCGACGGGCCGATGTACGCGCACGTGCTCGGCTACCAGCCGGTCAACATCGGTCCGACCGGCATCGAGCGGAGCGAGAACGACTTCCTCAACGGCACCAGCGACCAGCTTTTCGGTGACCGGGTCCGGGACCTCTTCACCGGCGACCAGACGGCCGGCGGCAACGTCCTGCTGAGCCTGTCCCGCCGGGCACAGCAGACCGCGTTCGACGAGATGACGAAGAACAAGGTCGGTGCGGTCAGGGGTGGCGCCATCGCGATCAACCCGAGCACCGGTGCGGTGCAGGCGCTCGTCTCCATGCCCAGCTTCGACCCGAACACGCTCGCCACCCACGACACCGAGGCGGCGAACGTCGAGTACCAGAAGCTGGAGAACGACCCGAACGGGCCGCTGCGCAACCGCGCTCTCTCCGAGACCCAGCCGCCCGGCTCGACCTTCAAGGTGATCGACGCCGCCGCCGCGCTGGAGGCCGGGTACAAGCAGGACACCAAGATCCCGGCCACCTCCAGTTACACCGCGCCGACCTCTGGTACCGAGATCCGCAACGCCGCGCCGAGCATCTGCCCGGAGGCCGAGGTCACCCTGATCGACGCGCTCACCGAGTCGTGCAACACCGGCTTCGCGCGACTCGGTGTGCAGCTCGGCGCAGACAAGATCAAGGAGACCGCGCGGAACTTCGGCTTCGAGGACGAGGACCTCACCGTCGGCCGGCTCGACGAGAACGGGATCGCCACCGCGGCCAGCCGTACCGGGGACATCAAGAACCCGGACGGCGGGGACGACCCGGCCGCCCTGGCGCAGTCCGCGATCGGCCAGAACAACGTACGGATGACCCCGCTGGAAGGCGCGATGATCGCCGCCGCGGTGGCGAACAACGGCAAGCAGATGCGGCCGTACCTGGTGCAGCAGCTCCTCGGCCCGGACCGGACCACCGACTACTACACCGCCGACCCGCGCGAGCTGCGCCAGTCGGTCAGCCCCCAGGTGGCCAGCGACCTGCGGGACATGATGTTCAGCGTGGTCACGAACGGCACCGGCAAGCCGGCCCGGATCAGCGGCTACCAGGTCGGTGGCAAGACCGGCACCGCCCAGTCCGACGCGAACACCCAGGACCACGGCTGGTTCATCGGGTTCGTGATGAAGGACGGCAAGCCGATCTCCGCCGTGGCGGTCCTGCTGGAGGCCGCCGGCAGCGGTGGCAGCGGCGAGGCGGCCCGGATCGCCGGCAAGATCATGCAGGCGGTCATCCAGGACGGGGGAGGCAAGTAATGCTCAGCCCCGGAGTGCTGCTCGGCAACCGTTACCGCCTGGACGAGCGGATCGCCGGCGGCGGCATGGGTGACGTCTGGCGCGGTACGGACGAGGTGCTCGGCCGTACCGTCGCGGTGAAGATCCTGCTGCCGGCACTGCTCGACGAGCCCGGCTTCGCCGAGCGGTTCCGGGGCGAGGCCCGGACCATGGCGACGATCAACCACCCCGGTGTGGTGGACGTCTACGACTACGGCAGCGACCAGCAGATCGCCTTCCTGGTCATGGAGTACGTTGAGGGCGACGCGCTCTCCACGACGCTCGGCCGGGTCGGCCGGCTCACCCCGGCGCGGACGATGGCGCTGATGGCGCAGGCCGCCGACGCGTTGCACGCCGCGCACGAGAAGGGCATCGTGCACCGCGACGTCAAGCCGGGCAACCTGCTGGTACGCCCGAACGGCACGCTGGTCCTCACCGACTTCGGTATCGCCCGGTCCGCACTGGTCGGGCAGCTCACCGCGGCCGGATCCGTACTCGGGACGGCGTCCTACATCTCCCCGGAGCAGGCGACCGGGTCCACCGCGTCGCCCGCCTCGGACGTCTACGCCCTCGGCGTGGTGGCGTACCAGTGCCTCTCCGGGCGGCGCCCGTTCGAGGGCGAGAACCCGCTCGACATCGCCATGCAGCACGTACGGGACACGCCCCGGCCACTGCCGGCGGACATCCCGCCGGCCGTACGGGCGATCGTCGAACGGTCGATGGCCAAGGACCCGGCGGCCCGGTGGCCCACGGCGGCCACTCTGGCCGCGGTGGCCCGGCAGGCCGCCACTCCGGCGCCCCCGATGCGCCCGCCGGTGCACCCCGCGCCCCCGCAGCCGAACCGGGCCGCCGCGCATCCCGCCCCGCCGGCCCCGGCGCAGCCCGGTCGCCCGACGGGGTACCCCGGATCGGTACCGCCGGGTTCGCCGGTTGCCGGCCCCGTCTCCGGTGCGCCCCCGGTGGCGCCCGGCGGGACCAGGGTCGGCCCGTCCTATCCGCCGCCGTCCGCCGCCGCGGCTGCTTCGGTGCCGAACCGTCCGGGTTCACCGGCCGGCCCGACCCAGCAGCCGGCGGGTTACCACCGTGGCGCGGCTGCGGTGCCGGCCCCCCGACCCCGCCAGGAACCCAGTTACGCTCCGCCACCGGCGGCCGTGGCGTCCCGCCCGCAGCCGCCGTCGCCCGCCAACCGGTCCCTGCTGGTGGCGCTCGCGCTGGTGTTGGGGCTGACAGTGCTGATCTGCTCCGGCGTGATCTCCTACTGGGTGACGAAGAGCAACAACAACGCCGAGAGCCAAGGCTTGCGGACAGTGACGTCCAGCTCGCAGAGAGTCAACGAACGCGACGTTTCGCAATATGCGCCGTACCGTCGGATAGAGCGGTACGGGTACGGCGCCCGGATGACCCAGATGAGCGAAGGACGACAGACGCGATGACTGCGCAGGCCCGCCTGCTGGGTGGCAGGTATCAGGTCGGCGAGCTGCTCGGCTACGGCGGCATGGCCGAGGTGCACCGGGGGCGCGATCTCCGGCTCGGCCGGGACGTCGCGATCAAGATGCTGCGTACGGACCTCGCCCGGGACGCCACCTTCCAGATGCGCTTCCGTCGGGAGGCGCAGAACGCCGCGTCCCTCAACCACCCGGCGATCGTCGCCGTCTACGACACCGGCGAGGAGATCGCCCCCACCGGCGAGACGCTCCCGTTCATCGTCATGGAGTTCGTCAACGGGCGCACCCTCAAGGAGGTGCTCGCCGCCGAGGGGCGGTTGATGCCCCGCCGCGCCCTGGAGATCTCCGCCGACATCTGCGCCGCCCTGGAGTTCAGCCACCGGCACGGGATCATCCACCGGGACATCAAGCCCGGCAACGTGATGCTCACCCTGAACGGCCAGGTCAAGGTCATGGACTTCGGCATCGCGCGGGCCCTGGCCAGCGGTGCCACCACGATGACGCAGACCAGCGCCGTCATCGGAACCGCCCAGTACCTCTCGCCCGAGCAGGCCCGTGGCGAGCCGGTGGACGCCCGGTCGGACGTCTACGCGGCCGGGTGCGTGATCTTCGAGCTGCTCTGCGGCCACCCCCCGTTCGTCGGGGACAGCCCGGTCAGCGTCGCTTACCAGCACGTACGGGAGGACCCGCCGGCACCGAGCGACATCAACCGGGACGTCACCCCGCCGATCGACGCGATCGTGCTCAAGGCGCTCTCCAAGAACCCGCTCAACCGTTACCAGAGTGCCGGCGAGATGCGTGCCGACCTGCTCCGGGCAGCGGCGGGGCGCCCGGTGATGGCCACCCCGGTGCTGCGCGAGGACGAGACCACCGCCCTGCCGCCGGCCGGCGCCGTACGCCCCGGTGGTGGCGGCAACCGACCGGCACCGGCCCGGGTCGGTGACCCCCGCAACCGCCGCGCCTCCGCCTGGGTGCTCGCCACCCTCAGCGGGCTCGGTGTCCTCGCGGTGATCGCGCTGGTCGCCGCCCTGCTGATCAACAACGCCGACAAGCCGACCACGGTCCAGGTGCAGGGGGTGGTCGGGCAGACGGAGGCAGCCGCCGTCGCCGCACTCCAGAAGCAGGGCTTCAAGACCACGGTCGGCGCGCAGGAGTTCAACGACACCTGCGAGAAGGACACGGTCGCCTCGCAGGATCCGGCCGCCGGGCAGCCGGCCGAGGCGAACACCACGATCACGCTGCGGCTCTGCGGCGGCCCGGAGGCGGTGAAGGTCCCGGCGAACCAGGTCGGCAACCCGTACGCCAACGTCGAGGCCGCGTTGAAGCAGGCCGGCCTGGTTCCCGAGCGCAAGAACGTGTCGAGCGAACAGCAAGAGGGCACGGTGCTGAAGCTCACCCCGGGCTCCGACGCCTCGGTGCAGAAGGGCTCGAAGGTCGTCGTCGAGGTCGCCACCGGCAACCTCAGGACGGTGCCGGAGGTGCGGGGCGAGACCAGGGAAGACGCCGAGAACACGCTGGACAACCTCGGTTTCGACGTGAAGGTCATCGACGGCAACAAGGTCGCGCCACAGGACGCGGGCCGGGTGGAGAAGCAGAGCATCCCCGAGGGGCAGAAGAAGCCGGTCGGCACCCAGATCGTGCTGACCGTCACCGTCCCCCGGCAGGAGCCGACCGCGAACCCGACCACCCCGACGCCGACTCCGACGGGCACCGGTGGTGCCGGTGCCGGCGGCGGTGGCGGGGTGCCGGTCAGCCCGAGCACGACCCCGAGCGCGCGGCCAACCAGAAGCGGGATCCGCTAGGAGACCCCGAGCGGTACGTCCGTCCCCGCGGTGAGGTGGCGGTGACGGACGCTAGACGGTGACGAAGGCCGAGCGGCGGCGGGTGTCGACCTCGGCGGCGAGCGCTGGCGCCCGGTCGAGCGCCTCCGGGTGGCCGCAAGCGGCCAGCCAGTTGGCGAGCATCAGGTGCCCACCCTCGGTCAGCACCGACTCGGGGTGGAACTGCACCCCCTCGATCGGCAGCGTCCGGTGGCGCATCGCCATCACCACCCCGGACTCGGTCCAGCCGGTGACCTCGATCTCGTCCGGCAGCGTCTCCGGCAGTACGGCCAACGAGTGGTACCTGGTGGCGGTGAACGGGTCGGGCAGACCGGCCAGGACCCCCACCGACTTGTGCTGCACCTGCGAGGTCTTGCCGTGCAGCAGCTCCGGTGCACGGGTGACGGTGGCACCGAAGGCGACACCGATGGCCTGGTGCCCCAGACACACGCCGAAGATAGGCAGTTTTCCGGCGTACTCACGGACCACGTCGAGGCAGATTCCGGCGCGTTCGGGCGTACCCGGTCCCGGGGAGAGCAGCACCCCGGCGACGCCGAGCCGGCCGATCTCGGCCACCTCGATCTCGTCGTTGCGGCGTACCTCGCAGTCGACTCCGAGCTGGCCCAGGTACTGGACCAGGTTGAAGACGAAGGAGTCGTAGTTGTCGATCACCAGGACGCGCATCGGGTTACCTGTTCGGGCTGGGAGGAGGGGTGTTGTTCGCATCGGTGTCGTACGGCACCGAATGGTCGTCGCCGGTCGCCGGATCGCCCCCGAGGCCCGGGTCCTCGCCGGACTCGACCCCGTCGGGGCCGCCGCCGTCCTGGGTCACCTGTACGTCGTCGAACGGCAGCAGTGGCTCGGCCCAGGGAAACACCACGTACCAGAGCAGGGCCACCGTCGCCGTGGTGAGCAGAAGCGAGCCGACCAGCTTGCCGACCAGGCCAAATGGTAGTCGTCGCCAGATCCAGGCGTACACGGCTCAGCCCTTCAGCTCGTCCGGTTGCCCGGCCGACTTCGGTTGGGTACGAGCCAGTTCGGCGTGGATGATCAACCGCTGGTAGTTGTCGAACTTGGGGTTGCAGGTGGTCAGCGTCAGCATCGCCTTGGTCGCCTTGGCCTTGGGCTTGCCGGGTACCGGCGCGACCACCTCGACCTGGCTCGGCTTGACGATGATGTTGTCGGTGACCTTGTAGATGAACCAGTCGGTCTTCGACTCGGCCACGATCACGTCGCCGTCGTGCAGTTCGTCGAGGCGCCAGAAGGTTGCCTTGTTGCGGTGGCCGGCGACGGAGAAGTTGCCCACCTGGCCGGGCAGGGCGGTCTTCGGGTAGTGGCCGGGCGCGTACCGGATGTCCTTCTGGGTGACGCCCTCGACCACCACCCAGCTCTTGTCGAGCTTCGGGATGTAGATCGAGGCCATCGGCTTGCCGCCGGCGGGAGCCTTCGGCGGGGCGACTCCGGGTGCCGGGGTCGGCCCCACGGTCGGGTCGGGACCGGGTTCGTCCTCCCACGCCTGGGCGAGTTCCTGGTTCAGTTCGCTCTGGTGGGCGTTGACGATGACCGACTTGCCCCAGATCTCGTACCCGGCGAAGAGCAGGATGACCAGGCCAAACGTGATCATGAGTTCGCCGCTGAACCGGAGCCCGGTACGGATCCGCGAGCCGATGGTCGGGCGGGTCAACTCGGAGTAGACGCTCTTGTAGCCCTCGTCCGTACGCTCCGGGCGGAGTTTGACCACCCGTTCACCCCGCTTGGGTCGGGCCTCGCCATCAGCGTCGGCCTCGTTCTCGGTGCCGTTGCGGTCCGCGCCCGGTCGCTCGTCGCCGGTCGCCGGGTCACGGTTCGTCCGTGATCCCGCCGCCACGAGCGGCAGCAGGGTCGTGACGTGTGCCTCCGGCCGTCTTCCCTCCGGCCGTGGCTTCCGTGCCGCCACCGTGGGCAGCAGGGTGGTTGCCGACGTGTCCTCGACCGGCGGGACCGCCGGGATGACCATCGTCGAGTTCTCGGGCGACGGCGGGGCGGCCGGTGGACGCCTCAGCGCCGAGGTGGGCAGCGGTGGCCGGGTGGCCCGGCTGTCGGCCGTCGGGCCCGGTGCCGTGGCGCCGTTCGGGCTGGGAGTGCCACCGCCCGGGGCCGGCTTCGTCGGGGAGTCGTTACGCGCCGCGCTCGCCAGCGGGGCCGCGGCGGCGGTGAGCGGGTGCGCGCTGGCGGTCAGCGGGTGGGACGGGGCAGGTGCACGAACCGGGTCCGGCCCGCCGGAGGCCCGGCTCCAGCCGCCGTTGGCACCGCTCGCGCCGGCCGCCGTCGCCGTCGGTCCGGCGGTGACCCGCCCGTTCGCGAGAGACGCCAGCTCGGCCGGCCCCGGGATGGGCTGGGTGCGGTCGGACGACCCCGGGCCGGGTCGGGTGAGGTCGGCCGTCGCGGGCCGGATGGGCCCGGTGGTGCCTGGCTGGGGGCGTTCGATGGTGGCGGGCCGGGTGTGCTCCGACAGGCCGTTGAGGGCCCGGGTGCGTGCGGACGGGCCGGGGCTCGGGCGGGTGACTGCGGCAGGACCGGGTCCGGGGATGGGCTGGGTACGAGCGGACGCGTCCGGGTCGGGCCCGGGGATGGGCTGCGTCCGGTCGGCCGAACCCGGGATGTGGTCCGGGGCGGGTCGGGTCGCGGCGACCGGTGTGGATGCGTCACCTGCGCGTGCGGAGCCGTTCAGGGCAACACCGGTCGGGCCGACCGTACCGGGCCAGACCCTGGCAGGGTCGGCGGACGCCGCCGACTTGCCGGCTGCGGCGGGTGCCGTGAACGGGCGGATGGCCGGAATGGGTGCTGTCGTGTCCGGGTTCGGCCCGGCCGGGCGGGCCTGGCCGGGGTTCGGGACCCCGTCGGAGCGGGCCGGGGATCCCGGCGTCGGCCCCGGTGTCGGGCGCTGACGGGCGGGCGTCACCGACGGTACGACCGGAGCGGGAGTGGTGCCGGCCGGCGAAGCCGCGCCGGGTCGGCGGTCGGCCGACGGAGGCGGGACGGGCCTGGCCGGTGGGCTCTGGGGTGCTTGTGGCCGGGCGGCGGCCGGTGCCGGCGGCGTCGAGGCGGCAATGGGCGGGACCGGCGGCGTCGAGGCGGTAGGGGGTGCTTTCGGCACGGCGGCGGTCGGGGTCGACGCCGCAGGAGGCGGACCAGGGTCGGTGAATCGTGGGATCACCATGGTCTGGTCGTCGGCGTCCGGGGCACGATGGCGTCCATTGCGGTCGTCGTGCGACGGGTCGCCGCTCATCGAACTCACCCCGGCACCTGGGCGGTACGTAGCCCGGTTGACCCTTCGAAGGCCGGCACGGTCACGCTGGACTCCACTGTCTCCTGGTATCCGAGTTGGAAGTGGTCCACGGCGTCCTTGAACAACCGGACGCCCTCGGAGGCGGCGAGGGCCCGCTGCAGCGCGGCGGGGTCACCGATTGCGGTGATCTTGAAGGGCGGCGAATACACCCGCCCGTGTAGTAACAGGGTGTTTCCCACGCAGCGTACCGCGCTGGTGGCGAGCACGCGGACGTTCATGATGGACATGCCCTCCGCGCCACCGGCCCAGAGCGCGTTGACGACCGCCTGTACGTCGCCCTGGTGGACCACGAGGTCGTCGTTGCTGGCGTTCGCCGGCCGGCTGTCGTCGCCGAGTCGGGGGGCGTCGTTGAGTTCGACCACGAGGCCCGGCCCGGCCAGGGCGGTGAAGCCGGCGGCCACCCGGCTGGCGGCGGCCCGGTCGCGCTGGGCGGCGACGGGTGCGTCGGAGCCGGCCAGGGACTCGGTCTGCCGCTCCACGTCGGCGCGCAGGGCCGCGGCCTGTTTCTCGCTGGCGACCACCTGGTCGCGGCGGTCCTTCATGAGCTGGGCGAGCTCGGGGCGGCGGTCCTCCCGCAGCGAGGTGCCGTTGGCGGCGGTCGCCGAGGTGGTGAACAGCAGCCCGGCGGCGAGAGCGATCAACGGCACAGCCGCGGACCAGCCCGGCCGTCGCTGCCCGGAGCGGCGGGGCAGTAGCCCGACAACCGCCCGGCGGAGCACCTTGCGCCAGGAGATGACACCCGTCGTGTACTCCACCGAGCCTGCCCTCCCCATCGTGTCGATCTCTCGCACTGTGGGCTTCGTGTCCCACTCGGTAGCCGGATGTGCTCACCCGGAGCAACCGGTTGGCCCCGTTCATGGCCTGATCGGGTCAACCCGACTACGCTAGCTGTCGAACATTATTGGCCATGGACCGTCGCCCCTGCGTCCGGTTGTCAGGCCGGACGAGGATCGCCACCCCTCCAGGAGGAGCGCCGTGCCGAAGTCGCAGGTCCGTAAGAAAAAGGTCTACACCCCGCCCACCGACGTGCGCCCCTCGGGCACGGCGGCGACCCGCAAGCCTAGCCCGATCTGGCTGCCCATCACCGCGGTCAGCTTGATCGTCTTTGGCATCGCGTGGCTGGTGGTCTACTACCTTTCCGAGACCGAGTACCCGGTCGCCAGCTGGGGTTACTGGAACCTCGCGATCGGCTTCGGGGGCATGGTCGGCTCGTTGGCCCTGCTCTCCCGTTGGCGCTGACGGCGTACCGGATCGGCCACTGATCTCGCACGACAACCTTCGCTGACCCGCCCCGTACGGGCGGGTCAGCCAGCTCAGCCGGCGCCAGCACCGTCCCGCGGGCGCCGGCTCTGCGTACGTGCACCCTGACCGGCGCGGCGACTGCGACCGGGGCCGCCTAGGGTGTCCGTACGGCGGCGCATCCGGCTGCGAGGAATCCCACGTTACTAGCGGGTAACCTAGCGCGTAGGCTGCAGGCACGATCGCACCCCCGCGGTCAGCCAGTCGCCGGGCACGTCGTACACCGGGAGGCCAGGGCATGGGCAGCGTCCAGATCGTCACCACGGCCGTCGCCGCCGCCATCACCGTGGTCGCGGTGGTGCTGGCGGTACGCGCGGTGCAGCGGATGCTGGCGGTGATCCGGGCGGGTCAACCCGACCCCACGCGCTCCGGCAACCGGGCCCTGCGTACGCGGACGATGTTGACCGAGACGCTCGGGCACACCCGGATGCTGCGCTGGAGCGTGGTGGGTGCCGCGCACTGGTTCGTGATGGTCGCGTTCATCGTGCTGTCGCTGCTGGTGCTCGAGGCGTACTTCGAGGTGGTCACCCCGACCGGCGGCCTGCCGGTGATCGGCCACTGGATCGTGTACGGCCTGGTCACCGAGATCATCGGGATCCTCGGTACGGCCGGGATCCTGGTGCTGATCGCCATCCGGCTGCGCAACCGACCGGGCAACCCGGAGCGGCGTTCCCGGTTCACCGGCTCGACCATGTGGCAGGGCTACTTCGTCGAGGCCGTGGTGCTGGCGGTACTCGTCTGCGGCTTCCTGATCCGTGGCTTCAAGGTCGCGACCGACCACTTCGAGTTCCCGGCCTGGGCCACCCCGGTCAGCCACGCGGTCGGCGCGGTGCTGCCGGACTGGTCCGCCGGCACCAGTGTCACCGCAATGGTGAAGATCATGATTTCGATGACCTGGGTCATCGTCATCGCGCTCAACGTGACCATGGGCGTGGCCTGGCACCGGTTCTTCGCGTTCTTCAACATCTACTTCAAGCGGGAACCCGGCAAGACCGGCTCGGGCCTCGGGGCGCTGCGGCCGATGATGAGCGCCGGCAAGCCCCTCGACTTCGAGGAGGCGGACCCGGAGTCCGACCAGTTCGGGGTCGCCCAGGTGGAGCAGTTCACCTGGAAGGGGCTGCTGGACTTCAGCACCTGCACCGAGTGCGGGCGGTGCCAGTCGCAGTGCCCCGCCTGGAACACCGGCAAGCCGCTGTCGCCGAAGCTGCTCGTACTCAGCCTGCGTGACCACGCGTACGCGAAGGCGCCGTACCTGCTGGCCGGTGGGGGCAAGGACCTGACCGGCGAGGAGAAGGCGACCCAGGCCCAGCTCGCCCACCTGGACGTGCTCTCGCTCGCCGAGGGGAACCGCCCGCTGATCGGTGGCGCCGAGGAGGGCGGGGTGATCGACCCGGACGTCCTCTGGTCCTGCACCACCTGCGGTGCCTGCGTCGAGCAGTGCCCGGTCGACATCGAGCACGTGGACCACATCGTCGACATGCGCCGCTACCAGGTGCTGATCGAGTCGAACTTCCCGCCCGAGGCGGGCGTGATGCTGCGCAACCTGGAGAACAAGGGCAACCCGTGGGGTGCACCGCCGAACACCCGCGAGGACTGGACCAAGGGCCTCGACTTCGAGGTGCCCCGGGTCGGTGAGACCGAGGACTTCGAGTACCTGTTCTGGGTCGGCTGCGCCGGGGCGTTCGAGGACCGGGCGAAGAAGACCACCCGTGCGGTGGCCACCCTCCTGCACGAGGCCGGGGTCAACTTCGCCATCCTCGGCGAGGGCGAGACCTGCACCGGTGACCCGGCCCGACGGATCGGCAACGAGTTCGTCTTCCAGATGCTCGCCCAGCAGAACGTCGAGACGCTGAACGAGGCGTTCGGTGACCGGGAACCGGCCAAGCGCAAGATCGTGGCGACCTGCCCGCACTGCTTCAACACCCTCGGCAACGAGTACGGCGAACTCGGCGGCCAGTTCGAGGTTGTCCACCACACCCAGTTGCTGGCCCACCTGGTCGCCACCGGCAAGCTCACCCCGGTCGCCCCGATCGACGGCGGCGTCACCTACCACGACCCCTGCTACCTGGGCCGGCACAACCGGGTCTTCACCCCGCCGCGCGAGGTGCTCGGCGCGGCGGCGGCCGACGGGCTGACCGAGATGCCGCGCAACAGCGAGCGTTCCTTCTGCTGCGGTGCCGGCGGCGCCCGGATGTGGATGGAGGAGCGGATCGGCAAGCGGATCAACGTGGAGCGGGTCGAGGAGGCGATCGCCACCGGCGCGAAGACCATCGCGGTCGGCTGCCCGTTCTGCACCACGATGATCAGCGACGGGGTGAACGGCAAGGGCGCGTCCGACGAGGTCGAGGTGATCGACGTGGCGACCGTACTGCTCCGCTCGGTCAAGCCGCCGACCCAGGGACAGCCGGAACCCGCCACCACGGCCAGCTAACCGGGAAGCAGCCCGCAACTGGGGGAAACCGCAGCCCGGGGGCTGTGGAGAACCGCAAAGGTAGCCTCGCCGGGGTGGAGAGCCCGAACCCGTCCCGGCCCGGTAAGGCGGTCGTACGACTGCTGAGCCGTGCCGTACGCCTCGTGGTCGGGGTCCTGCTCGGTGCGGTGACCGCGGTGGTCGACCTGACGTACCTGGTCTGGTCCGGGCTGATCCTGGTGCCGGTCTGGCCGCATCCGGGAGCCCGGCGGGCGGCGGTACGGGAGATCCAGGCCGGTGCCCGGCACCTCGCCGAGGTGGAGCGGTGGCGACTGGCGGCGTTCCTCGACAGCGACAACGCCGACGACTACAGCGGGCGGCGCGCGGTGGAGTACCTCTGCCTGCGCTGGGCGGTCGGCCTGCTCGGCGGATTCGTGCTCCTGCTGTTCGCGTACGGCGCCGTCGCCGGTCTGGTGTGGCTCGGTGAGTGGGTCGCGGGCCAGAGCGGCGTCCTGCTCTTCGGCGGTCAACTCCTCCTCGGCCTGATCGGTCTCTTCCTGGTCACGCAGGGCCTGGTCGGGTTGGCCGCGCTGGATCGCAGGCTGGGCCGGATGTTCTTCGGACCGAGCGACCGGGAGGCGCTGGAGCGCCGGATCAGCGAGCTGGCGGTGAGCCGGGCCGGGATCGTCGAGGCGGTCGGCGCCGAACGCCGGCGGATCGAGCGGGACCTGCACGACGGGTTGCAGCAACGGCTGGTCGCGCTCGGCATGCTGCTGGGCCGGGCCCGCCGCAGCGGCGATCCGGAGCGGGCCGGGGACCTGCTCCGGCAGGCGCACGAGGAGTCCCGGTCGGCCCTGGAGGACCTCCGTGAGGTCGCCTGGCGGGTGTACCCGGCCGCCCTGGACAGCCTGGGCCTCCAGGAGGCGCTGGCCCGGGTGGGCGAGCGGGCCGGGGTGCCGGTGACGATCCACTACCGGTTGGCCGAGCAGCCGCCGGATCCGGTGCGGACCGCCGCGTACTTCGTGGTCTCGGAGGCGGTGACGAACGCGGCCAAGCACGCCCGTGCCGGCCGGGTCGTGGTCGAGGTCGCACCGGGGCAGAATGCGGTCGTGGTGACGATCGACGACGACGGGACCGGCGGCGCGGACCCGTCCGGCAGCGGACTGGCCGGACTGGCCCGCCGGGTGGCCGCGCTGGACGGTCGGTTCCGGGTGCACAGCCCGCCCGGCGGTCCGACCACGGTCGTCGCGGAGCTGCCGTGCGGGTGATCCTGGCCGAGGACTCGACCCTGCTCCGGGAGGGGCTGGCCCGGCTGCTGGTCGAGGAGGGGCACGAGGTGGTGGCCTCGGTCGGTGACGGGGTCGCGCTGGTCGAGGCGGTCCGGGCCGACCCGCCCGACGTCGTGGTCGCGGACGTACGGATGCCGCCGACGCACACTGACGAGGGGCTGCGCGCCGCACTGGAGATCCGCCGCCGGTGGCCGGCCGTCGGGGTCCTGGTCCTCTCCCAGTACGTGGAGAAGCGGTACGCCGTCGACCTGCTCGGCGGTCGTACCGACGGGGTGGGCTACCTGCTGAAGGACCGGGTGGTGGAGGTGGGCGAGTTCCTCGACGCCCTGGCCCGGGTCGGCACCGGCGGCACCGCCTTCGACCCCGAGGTGGTACGCCAACTCCTGGCGCGTACGTCGCACACGGACTCGTTGGGCCGGCTCACCGAGCGGGAGCGGGCGGTGCTGGACCAGATGGCGCAGGGCCAGACGAACGCCACCATCGCCGGGCAGTTGCACGTGTCGCAGAGCGCGGTGGAGAAACACGTGAACGCGATCTTCGAGAAGCTGGGGCTGTCGCACACCACCGGGTACAGCCGCCGGGTGCTGGCCGTGCTCCGCTACCTCGGTAGCTGACTCCGACGAACGCCGCCCCGGCGGCCAACCGGGAAAAATCGGCGCTCGTGCCCTGCGCGCAGTCGTGGAACAATCGGCGCCGAGGTGAGCAGATCATCGATAGCCCACTGTTGACCACCCTCCTGCCGCTGGTCGCCTTCGTGCTGCTGACCGCCGGCAACGCCTTCTTCGTGGTGGCCGAATTCGCTCTCGTGACCGTCGACCGGGCCGAGGTGGACCAACGCGCTGCCGCCGGGGACCGCCGCGCCGGTACGGTCCACAAGGCACTGCGGGAACTTTCCTTCCAGCTTTCCGGGGCGCAGCTCGGCATCACCATCACCGCCCTGCTCACCGGCTACCTCGCCGAACCGGCACTGGCCAAACTCTTCGGCCCGGTGCTGCGGCCCCTGCTCGGGGACCGTACCGAGCTGGTCACCCCGTTGCTGTCGCTGGTGCTGGCCACCCTGCTGTCGATGCTCTTCGGTGAGCTGATCCCGAAGAACGCCGCGTTGGCCCGGCCACTGCCGGCGGCGCTGGCCACGGCCGCGCCGATGCGTACCTTCAGCATCGTCTTCAAGTGGCTGATCCGGGCCCTGAACAACTCGGCGAACTGGCTCGTCCGGCGGCTCGGCGTGGAGCCGCAGGAGGAACTGGCCAGCGCCCGGTCCGCCGACGAGCTGGGGCTGCTGGCCGCGATCTCGGCGCAGGCCGGAGCGCTGCCGCCGGACACCGCGATGCTCCTGCGCCGGACCATCCGGTTCGGCGACAAACGGGCGGCGGAGGCGATGACCCCGAGGGTCGACGTGGTCGCGCTGCGGGCCGGCGCCACCGTGGCCGAGTTGCTCGACCTGGCCCAGCGCACCGGTCGGACCCGGTTCCCGGTGTACGAGGACACCCTCGACCTGGTCACCGGGGTGGCCGGGGTGCCGGACGCGCTCGGCGTACCGCTGGCACGCAGGGCCGAGACGACGGTCGCCGCGGTGGCCCGGGAGCCGGTGTACGTACCGGAGAGCCTGGACCTGGACAACGTGCTCGCCGCGCTGCGTCGCGCGGACGCCGACCTGGCGATCGTGGTCGACGAGTACGGCGGCACCGACGGTGTGGTCACGGTCGAGGACCTGGTGGAGGAGCTGGTCGGTGAGATCGCCGACGAGTTCGACCCGGCGGCGGAACCGGACAGCGAGTGGCTCGAACTGACCGTGCCGGGCGGTGAGCGGACGGTCCTGGTCGACGGGGTACGCCGCGCGGACGAACTGGCCGAGCAGACCGGCTTCCGGCTGCCGGACGGTCCCTACGAGACCCTGGCCGGCTTCCTGCTGGCCCGTCTCGGGCACATCCCGGTCGCCGGGGAGACGGTCACCGAGCAGGGGTACGAGTTCACCGTGGTCGAGGTGGACCGGCACCGGATCGAGCAGGTACGGGTCCTGCGCCCGCCGGATCCGGGGGAGCCGGCATGACCGGGCGGCCGTCGGGTGGTGGCTCGTGACCGGGCTGCTGGTGGCTCTCGTGCTGCTGCTCGGCAACGGCTTCTTCGTGGGCAGCGAGTTCGCCCTGATCGCCTCCAGGCGTACGGTCATCGAGCCGATGGCGGTGGTGTCCAAACCGGCCCGGTGGGCGTTGTCCGCGATGAACCAGATCCCGCTGATGATCGCCGGTGCGCAGCTCGGCATCACCATCTGCTCGCTGGGTCTCGGCGCGATCGCCGAGCCGGCCCTGGCGCACCTGCTGGAGGGCCCGTTCCACGCGATCGGTGTGCCGGACGGTGCGGTGCACCCGGTCGCGTTCGTGCTCGCCCTCGGCGTGGTGGTGTTCCTGCACACCGTGGTCGGCGAGATGGTGCCGAAGAACATCACCCTCGCCGGTCCGGAGCGGGCGGCGCTCACGCTCGGGCCGGCGATGCTGGCGTTCTGCACGGCGACCAAGCCGCTGCTGCTGGCGATGAAGTGGGCGTCGCGGCAGGTGCTGCGGCTGTGGGGGATCGAGGCCGCGGACGCGGTGAAGACGGTGTTCACCGCGGAGGAGTTGGCCGGGCTGGTCGCGCAGGCGCGTACCGAGGGGCTGCTCGACCCGGTGGAACACGCCCGGATTACCGGGGCGCTGGCGTTGCACCGCCGTACCGCGGCGGACGCGCTGCGGCCGTGGTCGAGTGTGACGACGGTGGCCGAGGACGTGTCGCCCGCGTCGCTGGAGGTGCTGGCCACGAGTACGGGCCGTTCGCGGTTCCCGGTGGTGCAGCGCAGTACCCGACGGGTGCTCGGTTTCGTGCACGTGAAGGACGTACTGGGTTATGCGGGGGCGGCTCGGCGGGCACCGGTGCCGCCCGACGTGTTGCGTCCGCTGGCGGTGGTGCCACCGGACCGTACGCTGGCCGAACTGTTGTTGTCGATGCGCCGCGAGCGCCGGCACATGGTGTTGGTGAGTGACGGCCGGGCGCCGCTGGGTGTGGTAACGCTGGACGATGTATTGACTGCGGTCGTTGGTAGGTCGACTGAGACCGTTGTCCGGCAACCGATTGCGCCGGTCTGAATACAGCGAGGAGTATCCGACCAGCGGCCTTGATTCGCGAACGAACCTTCCCTAATGTGGGGCTCCGACCGCTGTGGGACGTCGGCGCCCATTTCCCCCCTCGGGTGGCACCCAGCGGTCGGTAACGAAGGAGTCGGTGCCGGTGGCACGCGTGCCCTCCCATCGCCATTCGACCAATCATGAGCATCCGGGTGGTGGCACACGCCGCCGCACGTACCGCCTGTTGGCGCTCTCTGCCGTGGTGCTCGCCGGACTGCTGCCCGCCACGCAGGCGCAGGCCGCTCCGACGGTCGACGAAATCGAATCGCAGATCGACACCCAGTGGGTGCAGCTCGAACCGACCATCGAGCAGTACAACAAGGTGCACGGCCAGCTTCTGGCGAACCAGAAGAAGTCGGCCGACCTGCAGAAGAAGATTCAGCCGCTGGCGCTACAGGCCAACATGGCGCTCGACCGGGTCGGTGATCTGGCCTCGCGTTACTACAAGACCGGCCCGTCGTCGGACCTGAACGCGCTGATCACCACCGGTACGCCGACCCAGCTCGCGGACCAGCTCACCATCCTGGACCACCTGGCCCGCCAGCAGCAGGAGCAGATCGCCGACGTCACCGCCGCGCGGGACAAGTACGACGGCGAGAAGCGCAAGCTGGACGAGCTGATCGCCCAGCAGAAGAAGCAGGACACCGAACTCGCCGGCAAGCGCAAGCAGATCAACGGTGAGATTGAGCGGCTGGAAAAGCTGCGTCTGACCGCGTACGGGTCGAGCAGTGCCGGTGGCGCGTTGCGCAAGGGCCCCTGCCCGGCGACGTACCCCGGTGGTGCCGCCGGCACCGCGGTCAAGACCGCCTGCGCGCAGATCGGCAAGCCGTACGTCTGGGGTTCGACCGGCCCGAACTCGTTCGACTGTTCGGGCCTCACCCAGTACGCCTGGGGCAAGGCCGGGGTGAAGCTCACGCACTTCACCGGAGCACAGTGGAACGAGGGTAAGGCGGTGAGCCGTGCCGACGCCCGCGCCGGCGATCTGGTCTTCTTCTACGGTGATCTGCACCACGTCGGTATGTACGTCGGTAACGGGCTGATGGTGCACTCGCCACGGTCCGGTAAGCCGGTACAGATGCAGAGCATTGACGTCATGCCGGTTGCCGGGTTCCGTCGTCCGGGCTGACCTGGAGTAATTGCCCAGATTTGCAATGAAGAACCCCTTGCCCGCGGCACCTGCCGTTAGCAAGGGGTTCTCTTTATGTCGACCACAACACACCGTACGTGATTGTCTGATATACGGAAAGATTTCACTCCTGCCACGGGTTGCACTTCAATAACAGGCTTCCTACTGTGGGAGATCGTCGGGGCGGCCCCAGTCCACCCAGCCCGGGTGGCACCGGCTCGACACCGCCGAATCGTTTTCCGAAACGAGCCGGGGACCCAGCACCTCGGGGTGAATCCGCGAATTCTCGTGGTAGGGCGCCACTTCCCGCCCGAACCCGTCAGCTAACCCGGTACGCGGTAACGGAAGAAGGAGCGCCCAACCCCGGTGGCTAGCCATGCCCCGCGGTCGCTGTCCGTCGCGTCGACTCCGGTCGACCCGATGACCGTGCGATCACGTACCCGTTGGCCTGTTCGTACCAGCCTGCTCGCCGCGATCGCCGGCGTAGCCGTTCTCCTGCTCGGTACCACCCCGGCCCACGCCGAACCCTCGGTCGCCGAGATCGAGAAGCAGATCGACGTGGCCTGGAACCAGCTCGAACCGATCATCGAGAAGCACAACGCGACCCGCCAGGACCTGGCCGTCAAGCAGAAGCAGGCCGACGCGCTGGCCAAGAAGATCCAGCCGTTGCAGCTCCAGGTCGACATGGCCATGGGCAAGGTCAGCGACATGGCCGTGCGGGCGTACAAGGGCGACAACGCCTCCGCGATCAACGCGATCCTGACCACGGACTCGCCGACGATGCTCGCCGACCAGCTCACCATCCTCGACCAGTTCGCCCGCCGGCAGCAGCACGACGTGCAGGCCGTGGTCGACCTCAAGGAGAAGTACGCGGCCCAGAAGGCGCCGCTGGACACCCTGGTCGCCCAGCTCACCCGCACCGAGGCCGACCTGGCCGCGAAGAAGAAGCAGATCGACGCCGAGATCGACCGGCTCCAGAAGCTGCGGATCAAGGTGTACGGCAACGGTGGCGGCGGCCCGCTCGCCCCGGCCCCGTGCCCGTCCGAGTATCCGGGCGGCGGCGCAGGCATCGCCGTCAAGTACGCCTGCCAACAGATCGGCAAGCTCTACGTCTGGGGCGCCGCCGGCCCGAACAACTTCGACTGCTCCGGGCTGATGCTCGCCGCCTGGGCCAAGGCCGGGGTGACGCTGCCGCACAACGCCGCCGCGCAGCGCCGGGTCACGGCGTACGTCAAGCGCGCCGACCTGCGTCCCGGAGATCTCGTCTTCTACTACGCCGACCTGCACCACGTCGGCATGTACGTGGGCAACGGGTGGGTGGTGCACGCCTCCCAGGCCGGTGAACCGATCAAGATGAAACGCGTCGACGAGGGCACCATCCACAGCTTCGGCCGCCCCGGCTGACCCCCGCCCCCTGCCCCCGCCCCCGCCCCCGCTCTTCCGCGATCTAGGGCAAATACGTGCTTGTTGATCTCCAAGCGCGCGTATTTGCCCTAGATCGCGGAAGAGCGGGGGCGGGGGGTTAGCGGGTGGGCCAGGTGCGCCAGTGCTGCCAGGAGCGGCTCGGGGTGGGGCCGCGCTGGCCCTGGTAACGCGAGCCGTACACGGCTGAGCCGTACGGGTGCTCGGCCGGGGACGAGAGCCGGAAGATGCAGAGCTGGCCGATCTTCATGCCGGGCCAGAGGGTGATCGGCAGGTTGGCCACGTTGGAGAGTTCCAGCGTGACGTGACCGGAGAAGCCGGGGTCGATGAAACCGGCGGTGGAGTGGGTGAGCAGTCCCAGCCGACCCAGGCTCGACTTGCCCTCCAGCCGGCCGGCGAGCTGGTCGCCGAGCGAGATGACCTCGAGTGTCGAGGCGAGCACGAACTCGCCGGGATGCAGCACGAACGGCTCGCCGTCCGGCACGTCCACCACCGAGGTCAGGTCGTCCTGCTGACTCGCCGGGTCGATGTGGGTGTAGAGATGGTTGTTGAAGACCCGGAAGAGCCGGTCCAGCCGTACGTCGATGCTCGACGGTTGCACGAGTGCGGGCTCGAACGGGTCGAGCCCGAGGGTGCCCGCCTTGATCTCGATGACCAGGTCGCGGTCGGAGAGCAGCATCCCGACACCTTAGCGAGCCGTCGGGCCCGGTCACGGCGTACCCGTACCCGGAGTGGCGCCCGGCTCACGCGTGTCGCACTACCGCTCTCGAACATGTGTTCGATAGACTCTCCGCATGGCATCCTGGTCCGAATTCGCCGCCGACGCCCCGCGTCTCGCCGAGGCGATCCGCATCCTCCTGCAGCAGTACGGGCCGGGTCTCGGCTACCTGGCGACCGTGCGCGCCGACGGCGGCCCGCGCGTACATCCGGTGTCGCCGGTGATCAACGACGAAGGGCTGTTCTGCTTCGTCGTCGACTCACCCAAGCGGCGCGACCTCGAACGCGACGGCCGCTACGCGTTGCACTCGTTCCCGCCGGAGGAGAGCGACGACGAGGCGTACGTCGCCGGGCGGGCCCAGGAGGTCACCGACCCGGCGAAGATCGCCCGGCTGGCAGACATGGTGCGGGCCGAGCCGCGGGTCGACTGGCGGCTGTTCGAGTTCACCGTCGAGGCAGCCATGCTGGCCCGACACGGGCGGGCCGACGCGATCCCACTCGCCTACGGCGGGCCGGGCGGCGAGCGGCCGGGCGTCCAGGTGTGGCTCGACCCCACCGCCACCCGACCGCAGGTGACCCGCCGGGGTCGCCGTACCCGCCGCCACCCCAACCCGTCCGACTTACGTGGGGCGTCGACAGCCAACGCGGTCGACCAGCGTTTCGTCCGGGAGCCCCGGGTGGCGGCGGCAGCGCCCGACCCCGCGGTCTGGGCCTCCTGACAGTGTCCAGGCGCCCCTGAGTGGGCACGGTAGGTCTCACAGGACGCGACGAGGGCCGGCTCCTCGGGAATGGGCCGGCCCTCGTCGTTCGACTTCGTCACAAGAGAGCGCGATAGGCCTGCCACGCCTTCACCATGCGGTTCACCTGTCCGGGGCTGAACCTGTCCATGCAGGAGTCGTTCGTGTAGTCCATGAAGTTGTGGATCGGGTCCAACCCCGGCTTGCTGACGCACGAGTCCCGGCCCGTCGGGCACCCGAACGCCGGCTCCGCCTCGGCCGGAGTGTCCGCCACCGCGTCACCCTCACCGGCGCACCCGTCCTGGAACGTGTGGAAGAGATCCAACCAGTGCCCGACCTCGTGCGTACCCGTGTCGCCCTCGTTGTACGGCTTCGCCGTACCGCCCGGCAGTGACTCCGAGAGCACCACCACCCCGTCGTACGAGGTCAGCTTCTTCTGCGGGAACGTCGCCCAGCCGAGCAGTTCGTCGCTGAGCGCGCCGAGATAGAGGTTCAGCGTCTCCGGCCCACCGACCCGCAGCGCCTTTTTCATCTGCGACTCGGTGAGGCTGTCCGCCACGATCGGATACCAGGCCGGGTTGACCACCCGGTTGAGCTTCTTCAGCTTGAACCTGAACGGCGTCACCGCGCTGCCACTCCCACCGGTGAACGCCTCGTTCAACACCTTGAGCTGGGCGTCGATCAGCGCGCGCGGGATGTTGCCGCCGGCCCGCGTACGGTCCCGGCTGATCACGTGCACCACCACCGGAATGGTGATCTTCGTCGGAGCGGTGCTGAACGGGGCGACCCCGATTCGCTCCGCGTACGCGGCGTCCAGGTCGCGGTGACGCTGCGCCGCCCCGGCGGCGCTCAACTCGTTGGGGTCGTGCCCTCCCGGCGCACCGGGTTTCGCCTTGGCGAGCGGGTGCACGTCCGCCGGTTCCACGCAGGGCGCCGCAGGTGCTCCGGCCGCGCTGGCGACCGCCGGCCTCGCGACCACCCCCGTCGACCCGAGCAGCAGTACGAGAGCAGTGGACGCCACGCCAGCCGAGCGCAACGACTTCCGGATGCGGTGCAAACCCACGACCTCACTCCTTCGCCCCACGGAGAGCGACGCTAAAAACACGCGCCGCAAGTTACAGGTGTGGCGGACGTTACAGGCCGGGACACTCTTCGCAAACAACGCGGATCGGCGTGGTCCCGATCGATCTGCCCCGCTGTCAGGCCGGCACGCACCCTCCCGTGGGGTACGTTGATGCGCTCCGGAGGCGGACCAGGTACAGTGGGCTCCGCTCGCGGGTGTAGTTCAATGGCAGAACATCAGCTTCCCAAGCTGACAGTGCGGGTTCGATTCCCGTCACCCGCTCAGACAACGATGAGGCTGGTCAGGGTAGACAACCTGACCAGCCTCATCTATATCTCGACTACTCGAAACCCGCCGCGTGCCATTGACGTGCCATTAGCCCACCTTGGCAAGCACTCCGGCCGCTCCGTCGTCCGGGTCGCCACGCCGCTTCTTGGGTCGCTTGGCTGCCTTCCTGGCGGCCTTCTTGACTTCGGCATTCACGGCGTCGGCAATTGCCTGGTCCGCTTGGCTGCTCGCGTGCTGGTAGATGAGCGCAGCTCTCGGGCTGTCGTGGCCCATCCGAGCCATGAGGTCACGAAGGCTGGCCCCCGGCGCGCGGGACGCGAGGGTGTTTCCGGTGTGCCGTAGGTCGTGGAAGTGCAGACCGGGAGCCCCGATCGCCTTCACCACCTCGGGCCATTTGACCAGCTTGTTGAAGTTGCCGCGCCAGATCGGGCGGCCGGTTGGGACGGTGAACACGTACGCGTCCGGGTTGTCATCGACGTATTCGGCGAGATGTGCGCGCACACTCGCGAGTACCACGCGGGGCACGGTCACGGTGCGCAGCCCAGCGCGGGATTTCGGGAGGCCGAGCACGAGTCCGACTCCGCGTTGCTCGGTGAACGCGTGGCGAACCCGTACGGTGCCGGCGGTCAGGTCGATATCGCGTCGCTGTAGGGCTGCCACCTCGCCCCACCGCAGGCAGGCAAACGTGGTCAGCAGCACCAGCGCCCGATATCGCTCGGGTACCCGCTCGGAAAGGTCGAGCACCTGGGGCACGGTGAGCACTGGTCGCTCACCGGGCTTTTCCTGGTCGGCCCCCGGCACGCGGCATGGGTTGACCCGGATCAGCTCGTCTTCCTTGACGGCGGTCATCAGCACGGCCCGCAGCAGCCGGTACGCCTTTGCGGCCATGGTGGGCGAAACGCCGTTGGTGAGCAACGTGGTACGCCACTCGCGGACCATCGGGGTATCGAGCCGGCTGAGAGTTACCTTTCCGAGGTAGGGCGTGACGTGCTTGCCCAGCAGCCATGTGTAGAGCTGCACCGTGCGAGGTCGCAGGTTCGCGCGTTGCGCAATCCACCGCTCGGCGTAGTCCTTCAATCGGATCTTTGCCCGGTCCGGGTCGATCCAATCGCGTCGGATCATCTGCGCTTCCACGATGGTCAGGTACTGCTCAGCGTCACCCTTGCGGGCGAACGTCTCCGGTGCCTTGCGCATCAGTCCGTCCGGTCCGAGGTAGCGCGCTTGGTAGCGGCCGGACGGCAGCTTGCGCACACTGCCGAACCTGCGGTGACCATCCTTGTTCGCCATATCAGGCAGCGCTCCTAAGCGTGGTCCACGTGGTTTCTGCGGTCATCGGTTCCACGCGGCCGGCCCGCACGTGCGCGGCCAGGTCCGCCGGGTCAAAGCGCACCGAACGCCCCAAGCGGTGAAAGGCGATACGGCGCTCACTGACCAGGCGCCGCACGTAACGGACGCTCATCTTCAGCCGTGCCGCTGCCTCTTCGATCGTCAGCAGTTCGTCCGGCAAGACGCTGTCGGGAGTCGGCGCGGGTACGACGCTGATCCTTCTGGCCATCAGTGGCACTCCTCTTTGGAAGGGCTACCGGTGCCGGTCAGGCGCCCGCTGAGCACCTGTCCGCTCGGGTGGGGGTCGGCGGTGGGTTGGGGGGTCAGTGCGACACAGGGTGTTTGGGAGGGTGCCTGAGAGCCACGTAGAGCCAAGATCTGAGATAGGTCAGTATCTATGGATGGGCCGGATGCTCTCAGGGCTTCTGAGGGGTCCGTTTCGGCGGTCCGGCGGGCAGTCATGCTGGGCGACCGGTGACGCGTGGCCGGGGGGTGCCCGTACCATCCGTACCAAGCCTGTTTTGGCTGCTCAGGGTCGGTACGGATAGGTGCGCCGGTACGGATTGATGCGTACCAGGGACACTCGCCCGGTGGTCGCCCGGTACGGTTCGATCCGTACCGGGCAGGGAATCCGTACCGGAGCTGACCTGCGGAAACAAGGTTGGTACGGATGCGACGGTTACCCCGGCGGGGGGTGTCGGGCAGTACCGTTCCCAGGCGTCGGTGAAGGCACCTCGGGTGTAGCCCTTGGCCTGCCCGACGGGGAAGCGAATAGTGTCGGACTTGATGCCGAACTCCCGCAGTAGGTCACCGAGCCGCTTGCCGGTCAGCCCGGCCGGTCCGCTGTCCGACCACGGCGCTTCCTGGTCCGAGTTGAGCGCGGTCAGCAGCTCACTGGTAGACGCTGCACCGGGTTCCCCCAGCACGGTGAACGCGGCTCGAATGTCGGCCAGCAGCCGCACGCGGGTCGACACGTTCCCGGCGTCGTCGGATTCCTCGGTGAGGGTGGTGACCGCGAGTCGTGCGCGTTGCGGCCAGGTTCCTCCGGCGAGGTCGGCTACGGCGACCAGGGGTTCCCAGGTGTCGGCGGCCCGGTCTTCGACCGGCATGGCTGGTTCGGCGGCTTCCAGATCGGCCATGTGCACGCCGAGCCATTCGGTCAGCTTCTCCGCGACCTTCCGCAGGCCGGGGCTGTCGCGGCGGTGCCGGTACGGCGCCACCGTCTCCCCCGGTGCCCGGCGGCGCATCCGCACGACTACGGCGCGGTCTTCGATGGTGTCCGGCATGGCGCCGATCCCGGCGAGCGCGGCCATGGCGAAGGTAGGGATCTTTTCCAGGCTGTGGGTGTTGTTGTCCCACCGGATCGCGGCCCGGTTGCGTTGGTGACCGGCGTTGAGCAGTCCGCGTAGGTCCTCGTTCGCCTCAGCGTTCTTTCCGCCGAAGATGGTGTCGGCCTCATCGACCAGCAGGGTTGGCGGCTGGTCGGTGCCGATCGCCCGGTACACAGCGGCCGGGGAGGCGTTGACGGTGATGAGCGGGTTGTGGCAGGTGCCTTCGACGATGTCGAGCAGTCGGGACTTCCCGCAGCGCTTCTCCGGTGCCCGGATGACCAGCCGGGGAGCGTGCGCCCACGCGGACAGGGCGTGACTCGCGGCGATCCACAGCACCACAGCGTCCACGGCCTCAGCGCTGGGCAGGATGACGTACCGGGTGAGGCAGGCGTGCAGGTCGTCCAGGATCGCGGCACCGTCGATGCGCTGACCGGTCGGCAAGGTGTTCTGGCTCATGCTGCGACTCCTTCGGCACGGAAGCCACCACGGATGGCGGCGCGAATGTCACGGTCGGTCTGCTCGGCCTCACGGCCGGCGATGGTGAGTGCGCTGATCGCGTCTTCGCGCTGGATAGCGTCGGCAGCGACCATGCGGGCCACCCCGCGCGCCGCGCCGTAGAGGGTGGTTCGGCGGGTACCGGCGGTGGCGCGGCTGATCGAGTCGAGGTGGGCGGCTAACAGCCGGTCGGGTTGGGAGATGCCCCCCGCCTCACGGGTGCTGATCGGCCCGGTCGGCTCGGTCGGCAGCGACGGCGCGACCGGTTGGCATGCCTCCACCAGGGCGGGGGGCATCTCCTCCACCTGCCGACCCGGTACCCACCGGTACGGGCGGCCGGTGGCCGGGTGGACGGACGGGGGGAGCACGACGTACCCGCCGTCTGACTTCACGTCGATGCCCGGACCGAGCCCCATGCCGGGTTTGCCCTGGCTGCATGGGACCGGGCGGCCGGGGTGCCGGTAGTACAGGTGCCGCCCACCCGACCCGGTGACCACGTGGACGGTCGGCGGCAGCAGCCCGGCCGCGATCAGTTCGCGCATGGTCCTGTCCCCGCCGTTGCGGGGGTCGATGTCGACCACCACCAGCCCGGACGCCGTACCGGCCCGCAACGCCAGTTGCCCACCAGGGATAGCGGCCACGATCGCGGCTACCTGCAACGGGTCGGTGCTGGCTGCGTAGAACCCGTGGCAGGTCAGGCAGGTGCACGCGGCCGGGTCGTGGTCGTTGTCGGCTTCCCGGCACGGCTCGCAGTTGGCAACCGGGCGCTTCGATCGGCCGAGCATGAATACGGGCCAGCCCTGTTCGGCGTACCGCAGTGCGGGGGCGAGCAGGTCAAACACCAGGTCCTCCCGAGGTGAGTGGGGGTGGCAGGTGGGGTGTCGGTCGCTGTCGGCGGCCGGGTCGACGGGCCACCCGCAGCCAGCGGCACAGAGCGGCCAACCACGGGCGACGCGGACAGCGGCGGCCATGTTGATCGGCTGGTCAGTGCTCATCACGCGGCCCGTCGAGTGGGCCGGGGGCGGCCGACCAGGGCGGCGCGGGTGACCAGTGCCCGCGCGCTGGTCAGGATGGTGACGAGTTGTCGGCGGGCGGCCGGTTCGACCGGGGCGAGAGCGACCCGCATCCGCAGTTCGGCGTACTCGCGGCCGTCTTCGCCGCGTACGCGGTTGAGTACGGCGCGGCCGTAGCCGGGCAGGTCGACCACCATCTCTTCGGAGCGGTGTTCGGCCAGTCCGCAGCGGTGGTCACGGGCGCACCAGTCCGTGTGGGTGGTCGGTCGGCGCTTCATCGGTTGCCCCGGTCGTGTTCGGTGCGGAAGTAGTCGAACAGTCGGCGGCCGATCCGTACGCGGCGGCCGGTGCCGTCGCAGCGGTGGCATTCCGGGCCGCGTCGACCGGTGATGGTGCGGCGGTGGCCGGTGCCCGCGCAGCGGTGGCAGCGGCCGAACGGGGCGACGGCGCACAGGATCAGGTACCACGCTGGGTAACCAAGGAGGGTGAGGCTAGCTAGTACGGCGATGAGGGTCACGGAACGCCTCCAGGAGCCGGTTTCAGGGTGCGAAGATCCCGCGCCGCTAGTGATTAGGGCGCTGGCCAGGGTTCGGGTGTGGCGCTAGCGGGGGTGCTAGGTCTAGCGGGGGGTGCCGCTAGACCTAGCGACCCACGGCTGTCCGGGTTAGGCGGCTTTGTCTCCCCGGTGCCGGTTACGCTCCGCTACCGCATCGGTGATGTGGGCGCGTTCGATGCCCCGCCGGTTCGCTCCCTTACCGGTCGCCGGGTCGGTACCCCACACCTGCCCGGTGGTGATCCCCCACGGCTTCAACGCGGCCGTGAGCTGATCGCGGGTGAAGTCCCCGTACACGTCCGGCCGCAGCTCCGCGAGCCGTTCGGTCAGCGTCTCGGCCCACACCTTCGGCTCCCCGACCGGCACCACCGTCAGGATGTCGTCAAGGAGGGTGTCCCGCCGGGCGGCGGCCGGGGAAGCGGTGGCCTGCCCGGCAGCGTGACCGGTCAGCGTGCCGGCGGCTTCCCGCATGGCCCGCCCCCGCTGGCACACCCGCTCGGCGGCCGGTCCGTCGACGTAGAAGGTGCGGGTGATCTGCGCGTCGTCGGCGGCACCGACCAGGTACCCGACACCCTTGTCCCGGCGGGTGAACATCGTCGCCCGGATGCCGTTCTTGTACGCCGACGTGCCGAGCACCATGTCGTTCTCCATCTGCCCCATCACCCGCAGGCAGAACCGGGTACCGACGTTCGCGGACACCCCGGTCGGCAGGGACCGCGCGTCCGGCCGCTGCGTAGCCAGCATGAGGTGAATACCGAGCGCCCGACCAAGCTTGATGATCTTCTCGGCCAGTTCCCCGGCCTCCTTGCCGAACTCCGGGTGGCTGAACAGCTCCTGGCACTCGTCCACGGCCATGATCAGCGGGTGAAGACCGAGGTTCTTCCGCGAGGCCAGTTCGGGGGTGACCTTGTTCTCCGGACACACCGCCTTCGGCAGGCCCTTGATCGTCGCGGCCCGGCGCTGGCACTCCTTGCGCAGCTCCCGCAGCGCTTCCAACGCCTCTTCGAGGGTGTCGTCGTCCGGGCCGGACGCGTACCGGGACGCGACCAGGGCGAGGGGTTCCAGGTCGCCGGTGCCCTTCAACTCGAACACCCGCAGCTCCGCACGCGGGTCGAGAGCTGCGGCGAGCAGCGGCACCCGCAGCGAGAACGTCTTACCGGCACCGGGGATCGACCCGATGAGCAGGTTCGTGTACATCAGGTCCATCAGCACGGTCCGGCCGCGCGGGTCGGTGCCGAACGGGACCGCCTTGAACAAGTCCACCGTGCCGGACTTAAGCAGCGGCCACGCGGGTTGACGGGCGCTGGCTACGTCCTGGTCACCAACCCACAGCATCAGCCGACCAGGGTGCACCTCCGGCTGACCCTCCGGCCACACACACCCGAGGGGGCGGGTGAGGCCGGCGGCGAGCCGGTCACGGCGCTCGATCACGTCCCCGGCGGTCACTCCCGGCGGCAGGTCGATGTCGGCCCGCCAACCGGGGCCGTCGCGGGTGATCGGCGCGGTGAACCCGATCGCCTTGTTCCCCTGCTTGGAGATGGCCTGGTTGATCCCGGCCACGCCGAGCACGGCCAGCGCGCGGATAACCACGTCGGAGGTCAGCCGCGCCACGCGGGGCACGACCACGGCGGTGTCGAGCAGGGGCTTGTCCTCACGGCCGCCGAGCAGGCCGAACAGGGTCACGGCCATGCCCAGCACCGTCCACCGCGCCCACTCCGGGGCCAGAGCAACCGTGATGCCCCCCGCGAGGGTGAGCGCCGTCCCGAACGCGGCGACGATGCCGCGCCACCGCACCCGGCGGTCACGCTGCCGGGACAGCTTCAGGTACTCCTCCGAGTCCTGCTTGCGGACGGTGGCCTGCCGGACCGGCTCACCCTCCCAATCGAACAACCACCGGGTACCAGCCCGGACCACCCGGTACGCCCCGTACGGCGACCGGACAGCGAGCTTCCCGGCGTACTTCGGCAGCCGAACCGCGTGGTACGCGCTGGTGTGACCAGCGTGCCCAGCCGACCAGCGCAGCACCTCGCGCAGCTCGGCGCGGGACCGGACCCACGCGGGCAGGACCGGCCGACGCTGCGCCACCTGCAAACCGGCCACCGTGAACCGGGGCGACCGCTGCGCCTCCGGCGAGTCGACCAGCACCGGGCCACCGGCGTCGGCGTTGGTGTCGTCGTCGCGGGTGTCGCGGGCGGCGCGGACCGCGTCCAGGTCGACCACGTCCGCCTCAGCGGCGCGCCGGTCGAAGTCTTCGTTCGGGGAAGTCATGATGAGTGCTCCTCCATCAAGGGATCTGTTCTCGGGTCGGAGGGACCGGCGGCGCGGCACTGGTTCCTAGGCCGTTGGGCCGCGCCGCCGGGTAGGGCTATCGGGTCTGGGTCATCCCGCCGTTCACGGTGCCCATCGAGGTACCGCCCGTGCTGCGGACCGTCTCCCCGCACTTGCCGCAGGTGGCGGTTTGGGTGCCCCGGTCCTGCCGGGCGTTACGCCACGTCTTGTTGTTGCCGCAGTTGTGGCAGGTCAGCTTGCTCACGATCTACTCCTTGGGTTCGGGTCAGGCAGCGATGGCGAGTGCGGACAGGAACAGGAAACCGATGTGCCAGGACTGATCCAGGGCGTAGGCACCGGTGCCCAAACTCGGGTTATCGTCCCGGCCGGCACGGGGCACGCCGAGCGAGTGGAAGTCGGCAGCGCCGGCCAGCACGGCGATGCGTCGCAGCGGGGTACGCCGGTCCGCGATGTAGTGCGTGACCGCGCTGATCGCCAGCCCGGCCAGCAGCGGCAGGGCGCCGGGGCGCCAGCCGGTGAACCCGGCGAGCATGGCCAGGAACGCGACCCCGGTCAGCGTGTAGGTGGTGACGTGACCCAGGCAGGCGAGGCGCCCGGTCCAGCCGGGAAGGCCCTTGTGTGCGGCCTGGTGACTGGTCTGGACCCAGTGATCCGCGACCTGGTGAGCGGCGTAGAGAGCGACGAACACGGCAGCGGCGATAGCGAGTTTGCCGGTCGGATCTGACAGCATGGGGGTTCCTTCCCGAGGTCTTCGGACTGCGGAGGTAGGACCGGCGGCGCGGCGCTGGTTACCAGGCCAAGGGGCCGCGCCGCCGGGCGAAATCAGGTACGGGACTTGTGCCGCGCGGTCACGATCAACGCGGCTGAGGCCATGAGCATCAGCCCGTCCACCGCGAGGGGGCCGAGCGCGGACGTGAGCGCGTCTTCGCCGTAGTGAGCGAGCAACCCGGACAGGTGCCGATACGACACCAGCGCCGCGACCAGGGCCACCGGCAGCACCCCGACGAACCGCAGCAGAACCGACTGCCACCCGGCCTTCCAGGGGGTACGGGCCAGGATCTCCACCGCAACGAACAACGCGATCGGCCAGAACACCGAGAACACCACCGCGAGCGG
This sequence comes from Micromonospora sp. NPDC004704, assembly GCF_053601675.1. Taxonomy (NCBI): domain Bacteria; kingdom Bacillati; phylum Actinomycetota; class Actinomycetes; order Micromonosporales; family Micromonosporaceae; genus Micromonospora; species Micromonospora sp. NPDC004704. Next base: position 38,944 of record NZ_JBSGCD010000005.1, read on the forward strand.
TTCCGGCGACCAACCGGACCCGGCACCGGTCGGCGGGAGGTAGGTGTGTGCGATGTTCGCCGCGATCGACACCACCCCACCGAGAAGCACCCCGAGGTACGCCCACCCCCGCCCACCCGAACGCTTCACCTCACCCGTCACCGGGGCCACGGACACGGCCGGAGCCGGGGCGGTGATGATGTTGGGAACCGGTTCTACGGACGGGATGGGCTGCGGAGATGCCCCGCTCCCCGAGGGAACTACGACCGGCGGCACGGCGACCGTGGACTCAGCCATGTCCGGCGCCGTGTCCAGGTCCGGCCGAGTGTCCGCGACGGGAGCCACCGGGGGCGGGGGCACCTCATCCGTGACCGCAGCCGGGGCGACAGCAAGCGCGGTGGACACGTTCTCCAACGCCTTCCGCAGCTCCCGCGCCTTCGGCGCACCCACCTTCAGTTCCTTCATCAGCCGGTTCTGCGACGGAAGCTCACCCAGCTTGCCGACCAGGTCCCGCGCGTCCGGCAGCAACTCCTGCACCGGCTTCGGGTAAACGCTGTTCATCGTCGGCGTCGTCATGCCGCCCGCCCAACGGGCGACGCGGCCGGCACCGGGCGGCCGTAGAACACGACAGCCTCACGCTCAACCCGCCGCGCGGCGCGGCGCACCCGGCGCCAGTCCAGCTCCGTCGGCAACGGCTCGGCCGACAACACCGTGATCTCGGCGTCCAGCAACTCCACCTCGGCCGCGATCAACGGCAACTCGCGCTCGATCTCGGCCAACTCAGCCGGGCTTGGCTCGGCTCCGAGCTGGGCATGTGACGTGTGCCCCACCGGGCACCTCCAATCAAAATAGCTTCGATCCTCTGGTCCTCTAGAGGACTTATGGCCTAGAGCTTAGTGACCAAAGGCACGATGTCAAGACCTATAGAGGACTTAAACTCAAGAGGTCTACGAGCGAGGGTGAGGGGCATGGCTACCAAGTACGACAGGATCGCGGCTGACCTGCGGCGGAAGGTTCACGCGGGTGTCATGGCGCCGGGCGATCAGCTACAACCCGAGACGATCTTGAAGGATGAGTACGGCGTTAGCCTGGTCACGATGCGGCGTGCGCTCGACCTCCTGGCGGCCGAAGGCTTGATCGAGAAGCAGCACGGCCGTGGCACGTTCGTGCGTCGACCACGGCAGCGGCTCCGGCGTGAGTCGGATCGGCACCAATGGGAGAAAAACCGCGTACTAATACCAGTCGAACAACGCTACGGCACCGGTTCGGCAGAGCGAGACACCGGCCTTGAGATGAAAGATCTCGACTTCCATGCGGAATACACGCCCTGTGAAGCTGATGAAGACTTGGCCGAGGTCTTCGGCGTGCCGGTTGGTACGCGGCTTCTCGAAAGGGTCTACCGTACTCGGCCTCGTAGTGAGGACTCTCCTATCGGGGTTGGCCGTTCCTTCGTCGTTTACCACATGGTGGCAGCCAATCCAGATTTATTAGAAGTATCGAATGAGCCGTGGCCCGGCGGTACGCAAGCCCAGCTTGCGACGATCGGAATCGAACTAGATCGCATCAAGGAAGAGGTGATTGCCCGGCCTCCGTCCGCCGATGAGGCGGAAGCGCTCGGGATCGACGCGGGAGTGTCCGTATTTGCGCTGCGGAAGATTTCGATTGATACACGTGATCGAGTCGTAGAGGTAGCAGACATGGTGTTAGCGGGTGACCGGACTCAACTTACCTATATTATCAAACTGGACAGGTGGCCAGCGTGAGCAACGTCATTTCCGTCATAACGCCCGTCTACCCGCCGAACGCTGCATTCTTGATCGACGCATATCGCTCTCTTGTTGAGCAAGAGTTACCCGACCGATGGCAGTGGGAATGGGTCGTCCAGGAAGACGGTCAGAGTGGCGCTATTGCCGACCTGCTGCCCGATGATCCTCGGATTAGCTTCGGCACTGGGCGGCATGCCGGGCCGGCTGTAGCGCGAAACATTGCTCTCGTCCGCAGTAGTGGCCAGCTCGTGAAGGCACTCGACGCTGACGATCTGCTAACGCCGGGAGCGCTACACCGGGACATCAGCATCCACGCAGAGAACAAGGAAATTGGGTGGACCGCCACAAGTGCGCTCGATCTTCTGCCGGACGGGTCAACGATAAGTTGGAATCAGGCGGACCCATCCGAGGGGATAATGCCGGCAGGAAGCGTGTTTGACTACTGGCTTTCGCACGACTACCAGCCACCCGTTGTGCCGGGGACCATGTGTATCCGCCGCGATCTAATAATTGCGCTCGGTGGGTGGATGGCGCTGCCGGCGTCTGAGGATACCGGCCTGCTAGTCGCGGCGAGCACAGTGAGGCCGGGCTACTTCATCGCGACCCCCGGTCTGCTGTACCGGAAGTGGCCCTTACAGAGCACAGCGCAGCCCGCTCATAACAACGAAGCAGAGCGGTTTGCTCGGGCGGCGGTAATTGAAGCACGAGTGTGGGCAATGATACGCGGGGGCTGGGCACCAGTTGCCCATTAATAACCGGCGTGGATATAGCCGCAAAATCGATTACCGAATGGCTGACGAAATCGGCGCTTTATCAGAGATTCGACAGCATGTAGCCAATCCAAGCGCCCAAGCCGAGTGACACTACGTTACTCACGATGGTAATGGTGATATCGTCGCGCTTTCTTTGCCAGAAGGCAGGGCTTTCTGCTCGGGTCTTTTTGAATATCAGTGTGCCACGGTCGGATTTTAGTCTGCGACCGATGGCGAACCGTAGGCCCAGTGCCGTGAATACCAGCATCACATAACTAACGTTAATGATGGGATGAAGAACGCCTCTTATCACGAAGGACGCGGGGGCGGCTAGCAGTAGTATCATGACGAGTGCAACTACTCTAGTTACCTTCATGGCTCCATATATCCGACGTTGACGTCGGTTCAGAAGGTCGCCGATTTGTGAAGCCGCCCATCGCATCCCATTATCGGGATCTTTTAGAATCAGGAAGGATTTGTCTGTTGCCAAATGCAGGACGATTTTATAGGAACTTTCGTCATTGTGCCATTCTGGAGCAGACTCATCCTTTAGTGTTGCGTTAAAATATGTCAGAGATTCCTGCGGTAGATCGGACAGGTCGGACACCGAGTCAAGGGTGAATCCATCGCTTTCGAATTCTAGATTCTTGTCCGTGGCGCCTTGAAGAATGCTGACCATTTGAGCGATATCGTCACGCCAAATCCGCATTGCTCCGAAGTTCAGATGCAGAATTTCCGGCCCGGTTGTAAGCTGCTTTTTGACTGCCACCATGGACGTATGATACTTGGTTGCAGTCAATGAAAGGGTTCCTGGCAATTCGTGCAGTTCAGGGGCGGTTCCGAGCGCGGACAGCAGGTCGACCCATGCCAACCGTGCCATTAGCGTGCCAGCACTCGGCATAACTCCAGGCCGAACCAGGCCATCAGGGACCGCGCTGACATGGCGAGACGCTGCACAGGAGCGCCTCTCGGTACGATTCCCAAGCTGACAGTGAGGGTTCGATTCCCTTCACCCGCTCCAATGCAAAGGCCCTGGTCAGGACGCGAGTCCGGATCGGGGCCTTCGCCGTTTGCGTGGTCACGTTCGAGTGGCGGCTGTCCATGGCGTCCAGGAGGCAATAGGCGTCGTGAATCTGAGTTGCGTCGGGACGGGTAGGGACCGAGTATCCCGATGTGGATGCGGTGACGCAGTGGGTTCGTACCTCGTGGACCAAGCGTTCACGCGGCGGAGCCGAGGCAACTCGGCGTAACGCGGTACCGGTGTCGTTCGCGCTGCCGGCACGGGCTGCGCCGCTCACACAAGAGATCAAGATGGTGGAGGTCGATGGGTTCGAGCCTCGCGAGACTCTGGTACGCGCGCCGTACCGGGGCGAAGTGCGTCTCCGGCTCCGCCCGTCGTACCGGAGCGAGGTGCGTCTCCTGCTCGTGGACGGGCACCTTCAGGTTGAACTGTTTGCGGCGGCCTGGGGCATGCCGCGCCGTCACCGCCGGCCGCCTACGGTCCGACTGGCCCGCGGCGAATGGCTGCGCTGGCAGATCAACTACCGCTTCATGGGGATGAACGGCGGCGCCTCGCTTTACCACTTGGACACCCACAACGTCGCGCACGGAGCAGCGCCCGCCAATACCTTCCTTGGCGAGCCTCCTCGATTCATCGACGAGCGCGCGCACATCTGGTAGCTCGGGCCGCCCTCCGGCGGAAGCCCCGGAAGCAAGGGCGGCGAGGGAGCGAGCGGAGCTGGCGATTTGAGGGGGCATCCAACCGCGAGGGCGGGCCGGAGGCTGCATCCGCCGTACTCACCAGGGCGCACCCGGCTTGCGATCGACCGCGGACTGAAGTGTCGGCGTGAACCGGCACACTGCCGGCATGACCTACGACCTTGCTGTTTGGGAGGGCGACCCGCCGGCCGATGACGCTGCGGGCGCTGTGGCCTTCGAGCGGACCTACCGGAAGTACGTCGGAGTGGATGAGGATGTTCCGCCGACTCCGCGTATCCGCGCCTACGTCGAGGCTCTGCTTGACCGTTGGATAGATATGACCGAGGACGACGATGACGTGAGCCCATGGTCCGATGGCCCGCTGATCGGCAACGCGTCAGGTCCGATCATCTACTTCGCCATGCGGTACAGCATGTGTGAGGAGGTGTCGGCGGGCGCGGCGCGGATGGCTGCCGAGCGTGGCCTCATTTGCTTCGACCCGCAGTGGAACCGTCTTCGGCCGGCCCCTGAGGAGCAGTAGGCCGGGCCACCCACGAGCCATGAGCCGATGTCGCTCCAGGCAACCAGCGACCGTGTCGACCAGGCGAATCGCTGGACCGGGACCTTGTCCCGGTCCAATTTCCGAGCTGACACTGGCCGAGTGCCGTGCCGCCTGGTCGTCCCTCCCGGTCAGGGTGCTTCTCGGGTCGCGGCGGTTGGCCGTACGTCGTGCTGTGAGGACACCCGGTCGGGATAGAGGTGTAGTTCATGGGGGCCGTAACAGTCCGCCATCAGTGTTGCCACCTCGGCGCCGCATGGGCACACCTGGTTCGGGCCGGCGGCTCCGAACGGGCCGCAGCACCCGGTCATACGGGAGGCGTCCGGGTGTCGCCGAAGCGAGGGGGCGTCGTCCGGGTGGATGACGATCGTGTCGCGTGGGCCGGCAGACACCACGTTCACACCGTTGACGTTCCTCGGAATGCCCGGCATGGCATCCGGCGAGGACTCCTGATCCTCCGCTGGCACAAACGGGGCGCCGAACGGCTCAGGGTCGACGGCGAAGAACCCACGGGGCACCGTCGACGGGCCGGGACCTCGCTCGACTCTCTTGCGGACCAACTCGCCCGTCAGAAGCACGAGGTCGGGTGTCAGTGCGGTGCCGCAGGCGATGCATCTGAAAACGGCCACGTAACGAGTATTTCAGCGGCATCGGTGGAGTGGGAGTCGGCGGGGCTGGCCGGGATCGCGCTGTCTAGGTCGCGGAGTCGCGCTCGGGGCTAAACAGGTCATCCTCGACGAGTTGTTCGAGGACCTCGCCGGTGTCTCCCACCAGGACGTCGTACCTGGTCCTGGACAACCAGCCGGTCTCCACCCGGATGACCAGTCCCGCCGCGCCAGGTTTGTGGCCGTCGACCAACTTCGTCAACACCACCTTGTCGCCCTTCTCGTACTCCATAGGGTGACCTTATGTGAGCGCTGAGCAACGGGCTAGTGACGGATTCACCACAGTCCCGGTGGCGTGTTGGACCTCGGCCGTACGACTGTTGCCTTGACGCCGGCGGCAAGGTCTAGCGTGGCTGGTACGGGCTGAAACAGGAGGTCAGCATGCTGATCGGCGAGCTGGCGGAGAACGCCGGTACGAGCACCCGGACGCTTCGCTACTACGAGGAGCACGGGCTCGTACGGGCACGGCGTTCCGCCAACGGCTACCGCGTCTACGACGAGGCGGAGCTGCGGGTCGTACGCGAAATCCGTGCTCTGCTCGCGGTCGGCTTCGGCCTCGACGACATCCGTCCCTTTGTTGCCTGCCTTCGGGCCGGCAACCCGTCCGGGGACGTGTGCCCGGACTCGGTGGCGGTGCTGCGACGCAAGCTCGCCGAGGTCGACGCGTACCTCGACCAGCTCGGGGAGGTACGGCAGCAGCTCCACACCCAGCTCACCCAGGCCATCGCGCAGCGGGAGGAAACATGCTTCAAGCACAGGAAGCCGGAGCGGTAGTCACCGTCACCGACGCCACGTTCGCCACGTTGGTACTGGCGAGCGACCGACCGGTGGTGGTCGACTTCTGGGCGGAGTGGTGCCCGCCGTGCCGGGCGATCTCGAAGAGCCTCGCCGAGCTGGCCGAGGAGTTCGGTGACCGGATGGTCGTCGCGACGCTCAACTCCGACGAGAACCCGGCGACCACGCGTGCGTACCGGATTCTGTCGCTGCCGACGCTGCTGGTGTTCCGGCGGGGTGAGCTGGTCGGCTCGACCGTCGGGGCCAGGCCGAAGAGCCACCTCCGGCAGGCGCTGACCGCACATCTGGAGCCGTGATCGGTCGAGGAAGCAGGGCAGTCGGGGGATCGGTCAGGTGAGCAGGGCGCGGATCGCGTGGGCGCGGGCCTCGACGACCCGCATCCGGGCGGTGTGCTCGGCCGGCTCGCGGTGGGTGGCCTGGTTGGTCATCTGACCGGGCCACTTGCGGTAGAGCAGGCCGGGTTCGGCGATGAACCAACCGGGGCTGATCGCGTTCGCGGCCAGCAGCAGGCCGGTGTCCTCGGAGGCGGGCAGGGCCATCCAACCGCCGAGGGCGAGCAGCAGTTCCGTACGCATGCACAGGGTCGCCGGGTGCACCGGCAGCCCGTAGTCGTTGGCCTGCCAGAAGGCGAGGATGGCGCCGGTGTTGAGCGGGCCCTCCGGCGGGTCGTCACCCCAGTCCCGGGTGGAGCCGTCGGCGAGCAGGTCGAGCACCCGCGAGGTGGTCCACCCGACGTCCGGGTTGTCGGTGAGCGTGGTGATGTCCCTGGCCAGTGCGCCGGGTGTGAGCTGGTCGTCGGCGTCGAGCACCTTGACCAGCTCGCCCTCGACCCGGGACAGGGCCAGGGTACGGGCGACGCCCGGACCGCCCGGTCGCCCGCTGCCGGGGCTGATCCGTGGATCCAACTCGGGCAGCTTGTCGACCAGGAGTCCGTCCTGTCCGTCCTCCTGGACCAGCCACTGCCAGTCCCAGCCATCCGGCAACTCCTGCCCGGCCAGTGACTCGTACGCACCGGCGAGGTAGCCGACGCTGGGCCAGTGGACCGGGGTGATCACCGAGATCACCCGGCTCACCGCTGCCACCGCTTCAGTGCTGTCGCGTACGCGAGTTCGGTGCGGTCGCCGGGGAAGACGACGTCGGCGACCTCGACCACCCGTCCGGTGGTGTCGATCGAGGTTTTCCGTACGGCCAGGACCGGGTCGTCGGGGGCGAGGTCGAGCAGGTCCGCCTCGTCGCGGGACGGGGGTCGGGCGCGTACCTCGTCGACGATCCGGTCCAGCTCGATGCCGAGGGTGAAGAGCTGGTGCTGGGTGCCGCCGGGCCAGGGCTCGTTGTCGGCGTCCAGCAGGGCCAGGTTCGCCTGCGCCAGCTCGTACGGCAGGTAGGAGTGGGAGACCGACAGGGCGGCGCCCCGTTCCCGGGAACTGGTCCAGTAGATCCGGCGCAGCAGTTTCGTACCGATGGGCACCTCGAACGCGGCGGCCAGGTCCTCGTCGGCGTCGATGCGGTCGTACTCGGCGTGGAAACGCAGGTCGGTGGTGGGCAGTCCGGTGTCGTGCTCGGTGCCGCCGGTACGCCGTCGCCCCGCCTCGTCGAGCAGCACCCGGTCCTTCTCCCACTGGTACCGCTCGGTGTTGTCCCGCCGTACCCGTGGTGGGTCTGCCTCCCGCTCGCGAGCCGCCGCATCCGGGAGGTCGCCGCGGGGCTGCTGGTCGGGTCGAGGGGAGTGCGGGTGACGGTTGCGAGCGATCACCCGGCTGACGGTACCCGTCAGGGCGCGGACGCGCCCGCTATGGGCGTGCTTCACCCCGTGTCGTCCGATTGGTACGGCTTGCTGATGTCTTCCCGGGACAATCGAATCCGTCGATATGAGGTACGAATGCGTCATGGCCGAACATGACGATGGCTCACGGTCCGAGCCCGACGTCCTCGTCTTCCGGACGACCCTGACCCGCATGCTGGTGACGATGCTCCTGCTCGGCGTCGTCGGTTGGATCTTCGCCCGGCTGATGGTGATCCTCCTGTTCGACCTGGGCTTCACCGAGGAGGTGATCCGGGAGAGCCTGATCTCCGGGGTGTTCTACGTCATGCTCTTCGCCGCACTCGGCGCGCTGGGGCAGCGGCGCCGGCCGACCTGGGTCCGGCTGTCCGCCACCGGGATCGAGCTGGCCGCCGCCCGCCGACAGCCGGTGTTCGTGCCCTGGGATGCGGTCGAGGCGGTCAGGTTCCGGTGGTTCGGCCCGTTCACCATGGTCGAGGTGACTCCGACGAGCATGGCCGCGACGTCGACGGGACCGCCCACCGGCTGGGGACCCCGCATACGTCAGCGGGCGGGTCGCCCGACCATCGTCACCGAGGTCGGCCTGCTCCACCCGGGTCCGGACGTACTGCGGGCGGAGCTGACCCGACGGTTGCCCGCCGGAGTGGTCCAACCGGGCTGACGTGGGCGACCGGGCCACGGATCCGTCCCCTGCCGCCGCGCCGCCCGTACCGGGGGACGGACGCGGGTCGTAGGCTGACGATCATGCGCGTGGGTATCGTCATTCTTCCTGACCAGCGGTGGTCCGAGTCGGAGCGCCGATGGCGTCAGGCCGAGGCGTGGGGTTTCGACCACGCCTGGACGTACGACCACCTGGGGTGGCGTGACCTGGTGGACGGTCCCTGGTTCGACTCGGTGCCCACCCTCACCGCGGCGGCGATGGTCACCAGCCGGATCAGGCTCGGCACCCTGGTCGCCTCCCCCAACTTCCGGCACCCGGTCCACTTCGCCCGCGAGGTGACCGCGCTGGACGACATCTCCGGCGGTCGGGTGCTGCTCGGCCTGGGCTCCGGCGGGATCGGGTTCGACTCCGCCGTCCTCGGCGGGGAGACGTTGCCGCCCCGGCAACGGGTGGACCGGTTCGCCGAGTTCACCGAGCTGCTCGACCTGATCCTGCGCACCGACCGGGTCGACTGGCGGGGCGAGTGGTTCGCCTCGGTCGACGCCCGCAACAACCCGGGCTGCGTACAGACGCCTCGGGTGCCGTTTGTCGTGGCGGCGAACGGGCCCCGGGCGATGAAGCTGGTCGCCCGGTTCGGGCAGGGCTGGGTGACCACCGGGCTCGGTGGCGACGACATGGCCGCCTGGTGGCGTACGGTGACCGAGCTCAGTGCCCAGCTCGATCGGACCCTCGAGGCCGCCGACCGGGACCCGGCGACCCTGGACCGTTACCTCTCCCTGGACTCCGCACCGGTCTTCTCCCTCTCCAGTGCCTCCTTCTTCGCCGACGCGGTGGCCCGTGCCGCCGAACTCGGCTTCACCGACGTGATCACCCACTGGCCCCGCGAGTCGAGCTGGTACGCGGGCGACGAGGCGGTCCTCGAAGAGGTGGCGACAACGTTGCTGCCCGGTCTCCGTTGAGCTGAGCAGGCAGGTCGGACAACCTCAGATGAGCTGGGCGGCGTAGAGCGCGGCGGCGAGGGGTGCCTCGTCGCCCGTGGCGGCGTGCACGTCGAGCACCGCGTCGGCGAGCTTGACCACGTGCTCGTCGCCGTTGCGGCTGGCCCGGTCGAAGGTTTCCGCCGCCGAGTCGACCGTGATCGGGGGCGGCGGGAGCGCACCGGCGGGGGCGTACACGGCGGTGACGGCGGCCGTCGCGGACCAGGCCGCGGCCACGCTCGGCAGCCACTGTGCCGGTTCCAGTTCCGGCAGGATACGCAGCACCGCGGTCGGCGCGGTCACGGCGTGCACCAGCATCACCGGGTTGGCGTGTCCGTACCGCAGGAAGTCCAGGCTGGCCCGGTGCACCACCTCGGCGAGGAAGCGCGCCGCATCCGCCGGGTCGGCCGGTGGGCGCGGCGCGGCGACCGAGGCAGACCAACCGGGTACGTCGGGCAGTTGGGCGAACCGGTCCCGGATGCCCCCGTCCTGTTTCGGGATCCGGGGTATCCGGTCGAGCGCGACTCCGACCCCGCTCGTACCGGTGAGCGGGCCGGCGCCGGGCACCGGTTGCCACCGGGCGGCCCAGTAGGCGAGCGCCTGACCGAGTTCGGTGACCCGCTCCGGCGTGGTCCGCTCACCCAGTGCCCGTACGGCGTGGCCGACCCGGATGACGCCGTGGGTGGCGCTGGCCGCGATTCCCGGTAGCAGCCGGGGCCACCAGGTCGCCAGCGCGGTACGCCAGGGCGTCTCGTCCATGGTCCGGGCGAAGTACGCCAGCCAGTCGCCGGTGCGTTTCGGGTCGCCGAGTGCGGCCCGCCAGTCGTCGATCGGCTGGATGCCGCGCGGCAGTTCGTCGAGCCGGTCCAGATAGGAGTCGAGCCAGCGGTGCACCCCGGTCTGGTGACCGTGGTGGACCAGGGCTTCGACCGCCATCGGGCCGTGGTTGCTGAGCCATCCTTCGAACTCGGGTCCGGTGCGGTGGAGTCGGGCGTACGCCTCGTCGAGGGTGTCCACTGTCATGCGGTCCAGCCTCGGAGGTGAACCGGACTTGAGGTCAAGCCCCGGAATCGCCTGGGTCAGACTGCCAGGTCGTGCCGGTCGAGGAGGCTGCGTACGCGCAGTTCGCGGGCGAGTTCCACCGGACAGTCGGCGATGATCGCGGCGGTGCCGACCGGGGTCGCGCCCCGGGCGGAGATCACCTGGTAGAGGGCGCGGACCTGGGCACCGCTGGCCACCCAGTCGTCCACCACCAGCACCCGGTCGGCCGGGCCGAGGTGCCGGTCGCGTACGCCGAGGGCGAGTTGCCGGCCGCGGTAGTCCGGTGGGGTGGTCGCCCAGGTGGTCGGCTCGGCGATCCGCCGGTCGCCGGTGTTCTTGTACGCGGGCAGGAAGCCCACCCCGAGCGCGGTCGCCACCAGCGGGCCGATCAGCAGGCCGGTCACCTCGGGAGCGAGCACGACGGTGGGCGACTCGGCCCGGAACAGGTTGCCCAGTGCAGGTCCGATTTCCAGTAGGGTGTCCGGATCACGCCACCAGCCGGAAATGTCGCTGACGAGGTGGCTGCTGTCCGGGCCGGGATCGATCCAGCGGAACAGTTCGGTCAGCCGTTTCCTCAGCTCAGCGGCCATCTGCACCCTCCTCGGATACGGGCACGACCGGCCCAGGGCGGGTCGGCCGATCGGTTACACGTTTCACCGCAAATGCGGGCAAAAGCGCATGATCACGTTGACTCCCGAAGTGCTCCGGTCGCTACCTTCCGACCTTCATGTTCACGTCGTCAGCGGGAAGGACAGGTCGGTGACGGAGAAGCGCCCCCTGGTTCGGATATTCAAGTCGCCGGTCGGCCTCACCGCCAGTGTCGCGCTGGGCGTGGCGCTCGCCGTGGGCGGCACGGTCGGTGGCATCCACCTCGCCAGCAGCCCGGCCTCGTCGACCGCCGCGGAGACCGTGGACGTCGTACCGAGCCTGTCGCCGAGCGCGTTGCCGAGCAGTTCGCCGGCAACCGCGGTTCCGGTGACGCCGTCACCGTCGGCGACCTCGGCCACGCCCGCACCGGCCAGGACAACCGAGCGGGCCTCGCGCGGCAAGACCCGGGCCGCCACCCCGAAGCCGACCACGACGAAGAAGCCGAAGCCGGCATCCACCCCGGTGGTCGGCACCGGCACCTGTGGCGCGTCCTTCTACGACCAGGGGCAGATGACCGCGAACGGGGAGAACTTCGACCCGAGTTCGCTCACCGCCGCGCACCTCACCCTCGCGTTCAACACCCGGGTACGGGTGATCAACCCGGACAACGGCAAGTCCGTGGTCGTACGGATCAACGACCGGGGCCCGTACGTCGGCGGCCGGTGCCTCGACCTCTCCCGGGCGGCGTTCGAGGCGATCGCCTCCACCGACCTCGGCGCGATCACGGTCCGGTACGAGATTCTCGGGTGACCCGCCCTTGACCAGGTACGTCGTCCGGTGCGTCGCCGGCTTCCCGATCGTCGCGTAGCGGTGGCGACGCGACCGGGCACCGGCCAGGTGGACAGAACCCACTCAGACGAGGGGTCAACTTCGTTCAACAGTGCCCGCGAATCAGGCATGCTGTTCGGCGTACCCATGCAATTCTTGCCGCCGGGCCGCCGCCCGCTGAGTTCTGGTTCCCGCGCCGGTCTCGGCGCGGCCCTCGTGCTGCTCGCGCTCGTCTCCGGGATCGAGGTGGCGGACGGCACCCGGGCCGACCATATCGGACTCCTGGTGGCCGCCCCGTTCCTCGCCGCGGCGTTCGCGTCCTGGCGGGTGGTGCTCGGTGTGGGGGCCGCGGCCGTCGGGATAGGTGTGGCCTTCACCCTCAGCGCCCAGACGGTCGAACTGGGCAATGTGGTCAATGTCGGCGGCGTGATGGCCTTCATCGGGGTCGCCGCGGCGGTGGCGGTCGTCCGGCAGCGGCAGGCCGAGCAGATCGCCGAGCTGTCCAAACTCGCCGCCGTCGCCCAGCAGGCGGTGCTGCGCCCGCTCGGACCGCAGGTCGGCACGCTCGCGGTCGCCGCCCGGTACATCTCCTCCACCGCCGCCGCCGAGATCGGCGGTGACCTGTACGAGGTGATCGACACCCCCTACGGCGTACGGATGCTGATCGGTGACGTACGCGGCAAGGGGCTCGACGCGGTCCGGCTCGCCAGCATCGTGCTCGGTTCCTACCGCCACGTCGCGTACGAGCGGGCCGACCTGCGGGCGATCGTGGCCGACCTGGACCGCGCGGTGGCGCGCAGTGTCGGAGACGAGGACTTTGTCACCGCCGCGCTGGTCGAGGAGCGGGGTGGCACGCTGACGATCGTCAACTGTGGTCACCCGGCACCGTTGCTCCTGCGCCGGGGGCAGGTGATCCCGCTGGAGCCGCCGTCGCCGGCCCCGCCGCTGGGTTTCATGCCGGTGGTCCGGCCCCGGGTCGAGCGGCTCGAACCGGGCGATCGGCTGCTGCTGTTCACCGACGGGCTCGGTGAGGCCCGCCGCGACGGGGAGTTCTTCCCCACCGAGGAGCGGGCCTGGCAGTTGCTCGGCCACGGGACGGTCGGGGACGGGCTCGCCTCGCTGGAGACCGCGCTGGTCGAGTGGGTGCACGGGCGGCTGGACGACGACATCGCCCTGGTCCTGATGGAGTACGCCGGACCCCGTCCCGTCACCACGGTCGCCGTACCGAGTTGGGAAGTCGGCGCCTCGGACGTCTGAGCCCGGACGTCTGGTTCGGTGCTCCCTGTCGGCAATGTGTCCGCCGTCACTTCCGCTATTGGGTTGTCGAGGCTACCCGTGAGTAATACAGTCGGAGTTACTGGCTGGTAACACCTGTTCGGAAGCGGGGCCCGCTCATATGACCCACTACAAGAGCAACATCCGGGACCTGGAGTTCAACCTCTTCGAGGTCTTCGGCGCGGATCAGGCGTTCGGCCAGGAGCCGTACTCCGATCTTGATGTCGACACCGCCCGCAGCATCCTGGCCGAGGTTGACCGGTTGGCCCGCGAGGACCTCGCGGCGAGCTACGTCGACGGCGACCGGAACCCGCCGGTCTTCGACCCGGCCACCCACTCCGCGCCGCTGCCCGCCTCCTTCAAGAAGTCGTACGCGGCCCTGATGGAGTCGGAGTTCTGGCGGCTGGACCTGCCGCCGGAGCTGGACGGGACGAACGCTCCCCGGGCGCTCTGGTGGTCGCTGGCCGAACTGATCCTCGGCGCGAACGCCCCGATCTGGATGTACGCCTCCGGCCCGTCGTTCGCGCACACCCTCTATGTCGAGGGCACCGAGCAGCAGCGCAAGTGGGCCAAGCTCTTCACCGAGAAGCAGTGGGGCTCCTCCATGGTCCTCACCGAGCCGGACGCCGGCTCGGACGTGGGTGCCGGCCGGACCAGGGCGATCCCGCAGCCCGACGGCTCGTGGCATCTGGAGGGCGTGAAGCGCTTCATCACCTCCGGTGAGCACGACCTGACCGACAACATCGTCCACTATGTGCTGGCCCGGCCGGTCGGCGTCGAGGGCGTGGGCGGTCCCGGCACCAAGGGACTCTCCCTCTTCATCGTGCCGAAGTTCCACTTCGACTCCGAGACCGGCGAACTCGGCGAGCGCAACGGCGTCTTCGCCACCAACGTCGAGCACAAGATGGGGATCAAGGTCTCCAACACCTGCGAGCTGACCTTCGGCGAGCACGGCGTACCGGCCAAGGGCTGGCTGCTGGGCGACGTGCACGACGGCATCCGGCAGATGTTCCTGATCATCGAGTACGCCCGGATGATGGTCGGCACCAAGGCGATCGCCACCCTCTCCACCGGCTACCTCAACGCCCTGGAGTACGCGAAGCAGCGCAAGCAGGGCGCAGACCTGGTCGCCACCGAGCGCAACGCACCCCGCGTCACCATCACCCACCACCCGGACGTCCGCCGTTCGCTGATGCTCCAGAAGTCGTACGCGGAAGGGCTGCGCGCCCTGGTCTGCTACACCGCGACCTGGCAGGACAGGGTGAAGCTGGCCGAGGCGGCCGGCGACGAGGCGGGCGTGAAGCAGGCCAAGCGGGTCAACGACCTGCTGCTGCCGCTGGTGAAGGGCTGTGGCTCGGAGCGGGCGTACGAAATGCTCAGCCACGAGTCGTTGCAGACCTTCGGTGGTTCGGGTTTCCTCCAGGACTACCCGCTGGAGCAGTACGTCCGCGACGCCAAGATCGACACTCTGTACGAGGGCACCACCGCGATCCAGAGCCTCGACCTCTTCTTCCGGAAGATCGTGAAGGACAACGGCCGGGCGCTCGGGGTGGTGGCCAGCGAGATCGAGGAGTTCATCACCGCCGAGGGCGGCAACGGTCAGCTCAAGGAGGAGCGGGTGGCCCTCGGCCGCGCCCTCAACGAGTTGCAGACCATCCTCGTCACGATGACCGGCTGGTTGGGCGAGGCACAGTCCGGCGAGCCGCGCGCGGTCTACAAGGTCGGCCTCAACAGCCGCCGGGTGCTGCTGGCGGTCGGTGACCTGGTGGTCGGCTGGCTGCTCCAGCGGCAGGCCGAGGTGGCCCTGCGGGCACTGGGCGGCGAGGTGTCGACTGCGGACAAGTCGTTCTACACCGGCAAGGTCGCGGCGGCCCGGTTCTTCGCCCACGAGGTGCTGCCCCGGATCGGGGCCGACCGGCGCGTCATCGAGTCCACCAACCTCGACCTGATGGACCTGGCCGAGGAAGCGTTCTGAACCGTTCGGTAGCGCTAGCGCCCACTGCCTAGCACCGATGTTTTTCGGCGGCCGACGAGCGAGACTGCTCGTCGGCCGCCGCGTTATGGTGGAAGCGGTGCGACCAGCAGTTTGTTGGGATTTGTCAGTTTAGGTTTATGTGATTTGTCAGGTTAGCCCAGAAGCCATCGCACGGGGGAGTGCAGCGGACATGGGCGTCGGTAGCGGTATTTTCCTGATCGGACTGGGAGCCATTCTGACGTTCGCCATCAGGGCGAACGTGTGGTGGCTCGACCTGCGCGCGGTCGGCTGGGTTTTCATGCTCGCCGGACTGGCCGTCCTGTTGACCACCCTCTGGTACTGGCAGACCAGCAAGAAGAAGGCCCGTACCCTCATCGTGGAAGAGAACCGGCTGTCCCATCCGACGGCGATGATGCCGCCGCCTCCGGACCCGCCCCCGCCGCAGGCACCGCCCTCGTGACGGGCCGCGGCGTGCATCAGCTCCGGGCGGTGTGCGCCGCTTCCAGCGGTCCCCGACTCGGGCTGAGTTCCGCCCACTCGGGCACCGCCAGCCGGTGTACGGCAATTCCACTGGTACGGAGTCCGTCCGGATCGGCGCTCACCGGGTCCAGGAGACGGGAAAGGCCGGAGATGCTCGGGTTGTGCCCGATCAGCAACACCACACCCGCCGCCGGATCGACCTTACGGATCAGGTCCAGCAACTCCCTGGCGTCACCCTCGTACACGTCCGGCTCGTAACTCACCACCGGTCCGCCGCCGGCCTTCCCCCCGACCGTGGCGGCCGGGGCCTCGGCCATCGCCAGGGCCACCCCGTGCCAGGTCTGCCGGGTGCGCCTGGCCGGCGAACAGATCACCACCGAGGGCAGATGACCGCCGTGGGCGAGCCAGGCCCCGGCGGCGCCAGCGTCCGCGTACCCCCGGGCGGTGAGCGGACGGTCGAAGTCCGCGATCCTGGCCGGGCGTTCCGCCTTGGCGTGCCGCAGCAGTACGACGCGCTTGGTCATGACGTCTCCTCGCTCCGCTCGTCGTCGTCATGACCTTTATAGCTGTGCCAGTCGGGGGACCTCGCCCTGCGTCCGGCTCTCGGCTTTCGTCCCACCGGTCGACTCGGAGAGTGAGGTTGATTGGGCGACGAAGCGCCTGGGTAAGTCCTTCTGTGCCGCAACCTCGCCAAGTGGCCGCGGCGGGCCAGTCAGGCCAGCGGATAGCCAAGGAGGGCGACAAAAGTGGGTATCGGTGGAAGTATCTTCCTCATCGCGCTGGGCGCGATCTTTGCGTTCGCCGTGGACGTGGAGCTGGGTTGGCTCGATCTCAGCGTGGTCGGCTGGGTGCTGATGCTCGCCGGCCTGGTGGGCCTGATCATGACCGCGTGGCTCTGGCAGAGCCGCCGCCGTCCGGTCGTCACCACGGTCGAGGACACCCGGGTCGTACCGGTCCGCGATGACCGGGTGGTCGAGGAGTACCGCGAGGTGCGGCGTCCGGGTCACCCCCTCTGAACCAACCCGAGTAACAGGGTTCCGGGCCGGTCCACGGGATACGGCCCTACCCACCCTTCGTAGCCGGCGCGGACCGTCCCCCCACGCGGTCCGCGCCGGTTACCCATGTCCGGGGCCGGTTGCGTCCGCTCGTCGGCGCGACGCTCGGGCGTAAGCCGACGGTCAGGCGTACAGGGCGAGGTAGATCGCGACGTGGTGGCAGATCGCCGCGATCAGGGTGCAGGCGTGGAAGAACTCGTGGTGGCCGAAGACGGTCGGCCACGGGTTGGGGCGGCGCAGGGCGTAGAAGACGGCCCCCACGCTGTACGCGATACCGCCCGCGATCATCAGCACCAGAGCTGTCACTCCGCCGTACCGCAGGATGTCCGGGAGCACGGCGACGGCGACCCAGCCGAGACCGAGATAGAGCGGGGCGGAGACCCAGCGCGGTGCGTGCGGCCAGACGAGTTTGACCGCCACCCCGGCGAGCGCGCCGGCCCACACGATGGTGAGCAGGATGGTCGCGCTCCGGTTCGGCAGCAGCAGTACGCAGAACGGGGTGTACGTGCCCGCGATGAAGATGAAAATCATCGAGTGGTCGAGCCGGCGCATGACCTGGAAGCCGCGTTCGGTCCACACCCGACGGTGGTAGAGCGCGCTGGTGCCGAAGAGGCCACAGACGGTGACGCTGTAGATCGCACAACTGACCAGCGGGGCCCAGCCGGGCCGGGTGGCGGCGAGCGAGCAGAGCACGACCCCGCTGACGAGGGCGACGAAGAAGGCGTACGTGTGCAGCCAGCCCCTCATCCGGGGCTTGCCGATGTCGGCCGGTTTGATCCGTGCCGAGGCCGAGGTGGTCACCCGCTCAGGCTACGGCAGCGTAAGTTACCTATAGGTAGTGGATCTCGTCACGTCGGCGTCGTACCTGCCGGTTCACCAGCGTGGTCCGGCAGGATAGGCGGATGCGAATCTGTCCGGTGGGCTCCCACGCACTGCTGCTCGAGTGCGCGGACGGCGCCGAGGTGGAGGACTGGCGGGCCGAGCTGTGGCGGCGCCGCGAAGCCGGCGAACTGGTCGCCGTGGACATCGTGCCGGCGGCCCGTACGGTGCTGGTGGACGGCGTACCCGAACCAGAGCGGACGGCGGAGCTGATCGCCGGCTGGACGCCGCGACCGACCGCCGGTACCGGGGACGGGCCGCTGCTCGAAGTGCCCACCGTGTACGACGGGGAGGACCTGCCCGCCGTCGCCGATTTGTGGCAGGTCGACGTACCGACGGCGGTACGGCGGATCAGCGGCACCGAACTCCGGGTCGCCTTCTGCGGATTCGCCCCCGGTTTCGCGTACCTGAGCGGGCTGCCCGAGCCGTGGGCGGTGCCCCGGCTGCCCAGCCCCCGGCCCAGGGTCCCGGCAGGGGCGGTCGCCCTCGCCGGCCCGTACGCCGGGATCTATCCGACCGCGTCGCCCGGTGGCTGGCGGCTGGTCGGACGGACCGGGCTGACCCTGTTCGACGTACGCCGGGACCCGCCCGCTCGGCTCGTCCCCGGCACCCGCGTACGCCTGGTGCCGGCGTGACCGGGCACGGGCTGGTCGAGGTGATCCGGGCCGGGGGCCTCACCACCGTGCAGGACCTCGGCCGACCGGGCTGGGCGCACCTCGGCGTACCCCGTTCCGGTGCCCTGGACCCGGCCGCCCTGCGACTGGCGAACCGGCTGGTCGGCAACCCGGAGGCGGCGGCCGGGTTGGAGACCACGATGACCGGGTGCACCCTGCGACTGGTACGCGCGGGCACGGTCGCGGTCACCGGCGCGCTCGCCGTACTGCGGGTTGACGGACGGGCGGTCGACACCGGCGGTCCGGTCGCCGTACCGGCGGGTGCCCTGGTCGAACTCGGCCCGGCCCGGCACGGGGTACGCAGCTACCTGGCCGTGGCAGGCGGGATCGCGGTCGAGCCGGTGCTCGGCAGCCGGGCCACGGACACCCTCTCCGGGCTCGGACCGGCCCCGCTGCGCGACGGCGACACCCTGCCCCTCGGGCCGGTCACCGCCACACCCGCACCGGTGGACTTCCTGCCCGTCGGGCTGCCACCGGCACAACTCGACCTGGCGGTTCGGCTCGGCCCCCGGCACGACTGGTTCACCCCCGAGGCCGTACGCACGCTGCTCGGCACGGCGTACACGATCGGGACGATGAGCAACCGGGTCGGAGCGCGGCTCGCCGGTGCGGCCCTGCCCCGCGCGGTGGCCGGCGAACTGCCCAGCGAGGGCGTGGTGCTCGGGGCGGTGCAGGTGCCGGCGGACGGACAGCCGTTGATCTTCCTGGCGGACCATCCGACCACCGGCGGTTACCCGGTGATAGCGGTCCTGGACAACGTGCTACCCCTTGCGCAGGCCCGCCCCGGGACTATCGTGCGATTCCATGGACCGATCCCACTTCGTTGACCTGGACCGATCCCACTCCGTTGACCTGAACGCGGACCTCGGCGAGGGATTCGCCATCTGGCAGCTCGGCGACGACGAGGCACTGCTCGACGTCGTCACCTCCGCCAACGTCGCCTGCGGTGCCCACGCCGGCGACCCCGGCACCATGCGCCGGGTCTGCATCGCCGCCGCCGAACGGGGCGTCGCCGTCGGCGCCCAGGTCGGGTACCGGGACCTCGCCGGGTTCGGCCGGCGGCGGATCGACTACGCGTTCGCCGAACTGCGCGACGAGGTGACCTACCAACTCGGCGCGCTCGACGCGTTCTGCCGGGTCGCGGGCACCCGGATGCGCTACGTCAAGCCGCACGGCGCCCTGTACAACGTCGCGGCGGTCGACCACACCCAGGCGGCGGCGGTGGTGGCCGCGGTCGCCGAGTACAACAACACGCTGCCCGTACTCTGCCTGCCCGGATCGATGCTCGCCGAACTGGCCCGCGAGGCCGGACTCCGCCCGGTTGCCGAGGGCTTCGCCGACCGGGGCTACCAGCCCGACGGGACCCTGGTTCCGCGTACCGCCCCGGGCGCGCTGGTCACCGCCACCGACCAGGTCGTCGAACGGGCCGTACGGATGGCCGCCGAGCAGGTGGTGGTGGCGGTCGACGGCAGTGTCGTGCCGTGCCCGGTGGAGTCGATCTGCCTGCACGGTGACACGCCGGGGGCGGTGACCATGGCCCGTCAGGTACGGGCCGCGCTCCTCGCCACCGACGTCAAGCTCACCCCGTTCACCTGAGCAGGGTGTGCGGGTCAGCCGTCCAGGCCGCGCAGGATCAGCGGCAGCCGGTCCGCGCCGTCCGGGGTGATCCGCAACGGAACGCCCCAGTCCTGCCGGGTGAGGTGGCAGGCCGCGTGTTCCGCCTCGGCGTCACAGGTCGCCGCCTGCGCGGTGATCTGCAACACCCCGGCCGGCACCTCCGGGTTGAGTACGAGTTCCCGGGACAGGTCCGTGCTCACCCCGGCCCCGTCGAGCAGCAGCTCCGGCGGGGACGCCGAGACCACGACCCGGGTCGACGGGCCGAACGACTCGTCCAGCTTCTGCCCTGGGGCGGGCGTGAAGATGACATCCAGGGTGATCGTCCCGGCGGCGAGATCGGTCGGCGGCCGTTCGGTCCGGTGCCGTTCCCCGCTGACCGTGGACGCGCCCGCGGCCGAGAGGGCGCCGGGGGCGAGTCGGGTCAGCCGGTGCGCCGCGGACTCGACCACGAGGACGTCACCGTCACCGGTGAGCACCAGGTCGCTCGGCTCCGCCAATTCGTCCGCGACCGTACTGACCAGCCCGGTCGCCGGGTCGAACCGGCGCACCGCGCCGTTGTACGTGTCCGCGATCAGCACCGAACCGTCCGGGAGCGCGCACACCCCCAGCGGGTGCTGGAGCAGCGCCTGGTCGGCCGGACCGTCCACGTGACCGAAGTCGAACAGGCCCTGACCGACCGAGGTGTGCATCACCCCGTCCTCGATGAAGCGCAGCGCGCTGGTCTCGCTGTCCGCGATCCAGAGCCGCCGACCGTCCGTCGACACCGACAGCCCTGAAGGCTGCGCCATCCACACCTGGTCCAGGGGCCCGTCCTTGAGCGCCTCGACGGTGGTCCCGGCGTACATGCCCGCGGTCCGCTTGATCGGGTCGAACCACCAGAGCTGGTGGATGCCGGCCATCGCGACGATCACCTTGTCGTCGTACCAGGCGAGGTCCCAGGGGGAGGAGAGGTCGATGGAGAGCGCGTCGTGCGGGTGGTCGTCGACCGTCGAGCGCCACTGGCGGCCGGTGCCGGCGACCGTGCGTACCTCCCCGGTGTCCAGCCGCAGACCGCGCAGCAGGTGGTTCACGGTGTCGGCCACGACGAAGTCGTAACCGACGATTTCGGCCACGTGCGGCGGCAGCGGGCAGATTCCCTGCGGCTCGGCGAACCGGGCGTCGGCGGGTCCGCCGTCGGCGTGGCCCCGCTCGCCCGATCCGATCCGTCGTTGCACGGTCTCCCCGTCGGCGGCCAGCTCGACGATCGAGTGCCGGGCCGAGTCGGAGACGAGCAGACCGCCGGTGTCGAGCACCACGGCCTTGCCGGGGAAGCGCAGGCTGGTCGCCGGTTCGGCGGGCGGGACGTACGGGCCGTCGCCCCGGTGCAGGGTCCCCTTCGCCTCGTGGGTGGCGATCAGCTCCTCGATCAGCCGGTCCAGCCCCTCGGCGTGCCCCTCGCCGGCCATCATCGCGACGACGTAACCCTCCGGGTCGACCACGGAGAGGGTCGGCCAGGCCTTGGCCGCGTACTGCTGCCAGGTGTGCAGCTCGGGGTCGTCCAGGACCGGGTGGTGGACCTCGTACCGCTCGACGGCGGCGGCGAGTGCGTCGGCGTCCCGTTCGTGCTCGAACTTCGGCGAGTGCACCCCGACGACCACGAGTACGTCTCCGTACTTCTCCTCCAGCGGCCGGAGTTCGTCGAGTACGTGCAGGCAGTTGATGCAGCAGAAGGTCCAGAAGTCGAGCAGGACGATCCGTCCGCGGAAGTCCTTGATCGAGTAGGACTTGTCCCCGGTGTTCAGCCACCCGCGACCCTGCAACTCCGGAGCGCGAACTCGGGCCGTACGTATCTCAGCCATGGTCCCCATCCTGCCTGAACGCGTCGGCAGGACTGCCCGGTGCCCCGTGGGCGGGGTGTCGCGAGCCAGGACGACCGGCGTCCATGTTCCCGCCCGGAACGTATGACGCGGCAAACTCGTACATCATCTTCGATGTACTCACATCAACGATGGTGTACGTCCTGAACGAGTGACTGCCCCGGCGAAGGAGGCGTGTTCCCGCGCCCTAGCGCAGGTCGGTCAGTCCTTGCGGCGGAGCAACCAGACGTCGTCCTGCTGCCAGATCTGCTCGTAACCCTGGTCGAGGTACTTCTGCCGCAGGGTCAGCACCTCGTCGCGGGTCTTGAACGGCCAGATGATCTCCGGCGGGGCGCCGAGCACCGCGTACTGGGCGCCGTACGGGTTGATGTCGACGATCCGGGAGCCGGGCGGGCCCGACCGGGCCGGGAGCCGGAGCTGCTGGGTACGACTGCTGATCAGCACCCCGATCGCATCGTCCGCCTCGACCGTCGCATCGCGCGGGATCTGGTCGACGACGGCAAAGGCGGCCCGCTCGTACGACGTCTGCTGCCACGAATCCCGCTCGAACAGTTTTCCGATCGGGAAGGTCGGCGAGATGCAGCCGTACACCGCGACCGCGAGGACCCCGGCCAGCCAGGTCCAGACGAGCCCCTGCGCCACGCGGGTCCGTACCGCGAGGGGTTTCGCCGTCGCGACGGCCTCCGGTGCCCGCGCGGCCTCGGCGCGCCGCTCCTGGAGGCGGACGATCCAGCCGGCGAGGCGCCCGACGCCGTCCACACCGGCCAGCAGGAGGATGACCATGAGCGGGGCGTTGTACTGGTAGTGGACCATGCTGTACGAGGGCGTGTCCGAGAGCATCCGGATGGCCAGCGACGGCAGCGCGAGCAGCACGATCGGCGACAGGAAGTACGCGCCGAGAGCGACCGCGAGCAGCCACATCAGCAACTGCTCCCGGTACGGGGTCGAGGAGACGTGGTCCGCGACCTCCATCGGGTGGGTCAGGATGAACTTCGCCGCCGACCCCGGCCCCGGCCCCATCGACTTGTACGTCCAGTACTGGGTGGAGCTGCCGCCGAACCCGGGAATGAAGACCTTGATCGCGAGCGCGGACCAGACCAGCCCGACAAACGAGACCCCGGCCCCCCAGAGCCGGTGTCCACGAATGAAGAAGAGCACACCGAGTACGGCGACCAGAAGGCCCATCTCCTCCTTCACCAGCAGGAGCAGCGCGGTCGGGATGAGCGCCTGGAGGTGGCGGCCGGCGTACAGCCGTTCGAGGGCGATGGCCAGCAGCAGGACCGAGGTGTCGAGCTCGTGGTAACCGACGATCATCGCGGACTGGAGACCCCAGGAGACCGCGAACGCGAGCGCCACCAGGTACGCCGGCCCGACGCCGAGGATCCGCCGGGTGAACTTCCAGATCAGCGCCGCCGCGACCGCGTAGATCACCGCCTGGGCGATGAACAGCATCCGTACGTCGTCCCAGATCCAGTACAGCGGTGCGAAGAGTACGTAGATCGGGGAGAAGTGGTCGCCGAGCTGGATGAAGTCGGCGGGAAGCCCGGCGTACCCCGACTTGAGCGGGACGATCGGCGCCTCGAACCGGGAGTAGCCCCGGATGGCCTGATCGAAGATGACGCTGTCGAACGACTTGTAGCCCAGCTTCCGCCAGCTCTGCACCATCATCGTCAGGTACAGGCCGCAGGTGAACACCATGACGCCCAGCACGCCGTACGTGTGACGTGTCACCGCCCACGGGTAGAACCGGCGGCGACGACGCGGCGACGGTTCGCCCGCCTCCGCCTCGGGCAGGGTGATCGTGCTCATGCTTCTACTCCAGGTGATGGTGGCGCCGGTCTCGACGGCGACATCAGGCACGGGCCTTCCGGCTGCCTGCCGACGGTTACCGGGGCCGGCCGACCAGGTCGTACGGCTCTGCGCCGGTCACGGTGCGCTGCGCCGGCGGCCGACCCTCGCGGGTGGCCGAGGGCAGGTGGGCCTCCTTGAGGAGGAAGTGCGGACGCTGCTTGGCCTCGTAGTAGATCCGGCCGACGTACTCGCCGATGACACCGAGCACCATCATGTTCAGACCACCGAGACCGACAACGGCGGTGAGCAGGGTGACGTATCCGGGTGAGTCATTTCCGAACACGGTCGCCTGCCCGATGATCCAGAGCATGTAGAGCAGGGCGATCGAGGTCATTGCCAGCCCGAGGTAGATCGCCAACCGTAGCGGTTTGTTGTTGAACGACAGCAGTCCGTCCATCGCGTAGTTCAGCAGCTTGCCGAAACTCCAGCTCGTGGCGCCACCGTGACGGGCGACGTTCTCGTACTCGATGAAGGCGATGTCGAATCCGACCCAGGCGAACATCGCCTTGGAGAACCGGTTGTATTCCGGCATCGCGAGGATCGAGTCGACAACCTGGCGGGAGAGCAGTCGGAAATCGCCCGCACCATCGACGAGGCGGACCTCGATCCAGCGGTTGACCAGGCGATAGAACGCGCGACTGAGAGCCGTACGGACGAACTTGTCGCCCTGCCGGTTGCGGCGGGCCACCACCTGGTCCAGGCCCTGCCGGTGCAACTCCACCATTCGGGGGATCAGCGCGGGCGGGTGCTGCAGGTCGGCGTCCATGAGAATGACCGCGTCGCCGGTGGCGTGCTTCAGCCCGGCCAGCATCGCCGACTCTTTACCGAAGTTTCGGCTGAACGACACGTACCGCACCCGGTCGTCGGACTCGGCCAGCTTGCGCATGACTGTCAGGGTGTCGTCGCTGCTGCCGTCGTCGACGTAAATGACCTCGAAATCCTCGCCGGCCGCGGCAACCTCGGCTGTCACCTTGGCGTGCAGCAACTCCAGCGAATCCGCCTCGTTGAAACACGGCACGACGACGGACAACAACATCCAGGCCCCTTAACACTTTGCGGCCGGGGTGGAGTTCGGCGTCGGCCGCTCGATTGACTCTCGCCCGATGCGGAGGTGGGGTGGCGAGGCCTGAGCATAGTAGCCGTCATACGTCCCGCTATGCGAGCCCACTGATTCCGTATCCGATATATCCGCTGGTCGCGCCCTCATCGGTAGCTCGACGATGGACGGTGGCCGGAGCCGGGGCAGGCATGCAGCGGCGGGGCAAACGAAAGGCGCCCGCCCCGGGAACCGGAGCGGGCGCCTGTGGTCGGTGCCGGTCAGCCGCCAGCGGTCGGCCGGAGGCAGAGCACCTGCTGCCCACCCTCGTCGGCGGGGATGATCACCTTCGGCAGGGCCTGGTCGGCGCACTCGGCCTCACTGGCCACCTTGGACACCACGGTGAACGACCCGGGCTCGGTGCACGCGACGCCGACGGCCCCGTCACCGGACTGCTTCACGCACTCCCCGACCGCCGGGTTGAACGTGGGCTCGCCGCCCCGGCCGATGAACCAGAGGGCGCCGAGCGGAATGGCGAGCAGCAGTACGGCGGCGGTCAGCACCATCAGGAGCACCCGCCCGTTGCGTACCTGGGGTGTCGGGGCGGGCTCGGGCTTGGCCTCCTCCGCGTCCGGCTTGAACGCGTCGAACCGGTTCTGCGCGGGCTCGTTCGGCGGTGCCTGGGTGGGCCAGGCGGCCGTACCGGCGGGCGGCGGCAGAGCTGGCAGCGCGGGAGCGGGCACCACCGGGGAGACGCTGGTCCGATCGTCGAACCCGCCCATACCGGCGGACCCAGAGCCGCCCGGCTGGCCGAACTGCCCGGGAGCGGGCGGGCGTGCCGAACCGGCTGCCGGGCTGCCCGGCATCGCGTTGGGGCGCTCACCGAGCAGGTCGCCGAAGGGTGCGCCGCCCATACCCGGATACTGCGGCGACCCGCCGCCCTGCGCCGGCTCGAACCCGCGGGGCGGGTTGTCGTAGCCCGGGGGGTTGTCGTAACCCGGCGGGGGGCCGTCGAATCCGGTGGGGGCGGGAGCGTATCCGCTCTGTGGGCCGTCGAACCCGGTCGACGCGGGCGGGAAACCGCCCTGCGCGCCGTCGAATCCGCTCGGCGGTACGTCGTACCCGGCCGGCGGTTGGTCGTATCCGGGCGGTGATTGGTCGTATCCGGGCGGTGGTTGGTCGAATCCGGATCCCTGCGGTACGGGAACCCGGGCGGCTCCACTGGCCTGCGCCGTTCCCGCCGGTGAGACTGGATGTTCGGCCTCGTCCCCGGCAACGGGCACAGCGGCCGCCCCACCGTACGTGGTGGGGCCGCGGCGGGGCGCCGGCTCGGCGTACTCGGGCGGCTCGGGGTATCCGGCGGGAGGCTCGGTGTAGCCCCCGGCCTCCGGGTACCCGGACGGTGCGGCGTAACCGGTCGGCGCGGGCGCGAACCCGGTCGGCTCGGCGTATCCGGTCGCTTCCTGGTAGCCGCTCGCTTCGGGGTAACCGGTGGGCTCCGGGTAACCGGCGGGAGCGCCGTACGTGGTGGGGTTCCGGTGGGCCGAGGGGTCGTTCGCCGACCGTTGCGCGTTGTCCGCGACCTGGTGCTCGGGTTCCTCGACCGGATCGGCGGCAGCCGGGCGTCCGTACACCCGTGGTTGCGGGGTGGCCATGGCCGACGACCGGACGGCCTGGTCGGTCGGTGGCATGACCCGGCTGGCCAGCGGCACCGAGGCGCTGCCCGACACGGCGGCGCTCGCCGAGACGGCCGCGCTGACCGGAGCAGCGGCGCCGGCCGTGGCACGGACCTCGGGGGACTCGGCCTCCTGGGCCGGTTCCGGCTGCTGGGGACGGGGCATCGAGACCCGACCGGAGATCCCCGACTCGCTCGACGAGCGAGGCTGCGGAACCACCGGCGGCATCGCCGGGGCGGCGGCCGGTGACTGGGGTGCGTCCGTACCGGGTCCGGAGTAGCCCTCCGGCGCCCAGGCCTGCGGCGGCGGGGGGCCGTCGCGTCCGTCGTCGGACGGTTGGCCGTAGTCCGGTCCGGCCCCACGATCGGCGCCGACAGCCGGATCCTGACCGGCGTAACCACCGGCGGCCGGGTCCTGATTGGCGTAACCACCGGGGGCCGGGAAGCCGTCCGGCGGGTTCCCGTAGGACGGCTGCTCGTTCCCGTAGGACGGCTGCTCGGCAGGGGGCGAGCTGCCGTAGGAGGGCTGGTCGTAGTTCAGTTGCCGGGGGTAGCCCGGCGATGGCGGGAAGTCGATCTGGACGGGGGCGTCCGGGTAGTCGGGAAGCTCCCCGCGCACGGGCCGGTCGGTGGGCGGGGTCGGGCCGCTCGTCGCGGGGAAGTCGTCCGCGGGCGGGTAGCCGGACGCCGAGGCCCATCCCGTCGGTGCCGGATAGTCGGCCTGCGCCGCGTAGTCCTGGTTGGCCGCCGGGTAGTCCGGGGCGGGCGGCGGAAAGCCGCCGGGCGCCGGGTAGCCGCTGGGCGGTGCCCAGTCGGTGGGTGGGCCGTACTCCGCGGGTTGGCTGTACTCCGCGGGTGGGGCGAAGTCTGCTGGTGGGGACGCGGCCAGGCTCGCGCCCGGTACCCGTGGCTCCTGGGGCGGCAGCGGGACCGCACCGGCCGGGGAGATGCCCGGAGCCGGCGCCGGCTGGTAGATCGGGGCGGGTGATCCGCCCGGCTGCGGGGTCCGGTCCGGCTGCGGCTGGCCCCAGGCGGGAGCGCTGCCGGGTTCCGGCGGGAACTCGTCGGCCCCGAACCGTCCACGCTCCCGTTGCGGCAGCTCACCCGAGGTGGCACCGGCGGGCGGCGGTACGGAGGCCCGGCCCGGCTCGGACGCGCCCCAGGCCTCGCCGGGTGCCCACGGCTGCGCACCGGCGACCTCCGGCGGGAGCGGTGGCGGGGTGGGTGTCGGGCGGTTGCCGGTCGGCGGGCCACCCTGAGCACCCCACCCACCGGTCGACTCGGGGTGGGCCGGGCCGGGCGGGTTGCCCGGCGGGCCCCACGGGGCGCCGGCCTCGGGACCGTCCGGTACGGGCGCCGCGCCCCAGGGGGTGGCCGCGGGGGATCCGCTGGTCGGCGCGGGCGGTGCCCAACCGGTGTCGTACCCGGGTGCGGCTGCGGGTGTGCTCGCGTACCGCTGCGGGGGGTGTTGCTCGTGGCTGCCCTGCGGCGCTGGTCCAGCGGGGCCCGGCGCAGCCTGGTCCGGCTCCTGGCCGGGATGCTGCAGGTCCTCGGACGTCATGCGCGCGTCTCCTCCATGACATGTCGGCCGTGCCGATGCCGTCCGGACGTCCCCGGCATGCGGCCGGAGGCGCCGGCCGGACCGGCCGTGCAAGCTTCCCGCACGGTAGCCGGTCGAGGCCGGTGACGCCCGGGCAGCGCCGGCCGTCGAGACCGGGCTGCCGGTGGGGAGTCGAGCTGACGATCTACTCAGACGTCCCGTCCGGCCCGGTCGGGTGACGACCGAGCCCAACCGTACCGGGCGCGTTGATGCCCAGTGATCCCGGTCCGGTGGGCGTGCGACGCCGATGACTGGGTGTGAAACGCCGATGACCCGCCCGGGTGAACGGGCGGGTCATCGATCTGGAGAGGAGGTGAAGGTCTGTTGGCGTCAGCCGTAGTAGCGCTGCGCGATCGTGAGGATCTCGTCGCGTACGGCCGGCGAGTTGGCGGAACGGAGCGCGCTCTCGATGGCCCGTGCGCGACGTGCGGCGTCCCGGCGACTGCGGAGTTTGCTGATCATGCTCATGGTCTAGCCCCTCTGGCTGGTTGTCCCCAGCGGTTGTGTACCTCCATTAAAGCGCAGCACCGGTCGAGTGACCATCGATTAGTAGGTGAGCTGCGACACTGGCCGAACAATCGAAGGTTGAGAGGCGATCGGGCCGACGTTTCAGGTTGCCTAAACGACACGGCCGGTGCCCCCGGAGTTAACCCCGGGCACACCGGCCGGTTGGCGCGGTACCTCTTGCCGTCGAGCCGGACCGGACATCCGGTCGGATCAGGCGTGGTTTCGGGCGGCGATCAGGTCCAGGCGAGCAGTGCCGCCTCCGGATCGGCCAGGAACGCGCCGATGTCGCGCAGGAACTTCGACCCGAGTTCGCCGTCGATGATCCGGTGGTCGAACGACAGGCCGAGCGTGGTGACCTGACGTACCTTGATCTTGCCCTTGTGCACCCAGGGGGTGTCCCGGATGGTGCCGAGGGCCAGGATCGCGGACTCACCCGGCGGCAGGATCGGCGTACCCGTGTCGACCCCGAACACCCCCACGTTGGTGATCGTGAAGGTGCCACCGGACATGTCGGCCGGTGCCGTACGACCGGTCTTCGCGGTCTGGACCAGCCCGGTCATCGCGTCCGCCAGTTCCCGCAGGGAGAGCCGACCGGCATCCTTGATGTTCGGCACGATCAGCCCCCGCTCGGTGGCCGCCGCGATGCCGAGGTTGACGTACTCCTTGACCACGATCTCGTCGCCGGCCCAGGTCGAGTTGACCAAGGGATGCCGACCGACCGCCAGCAGGACCGCCTTGGCGACCAGCAGCAGCGGGGAGATCCGCACCTCCCGCCACTCCGGCAGCGCCCGCAGCCGGTCGATCGCCTTCATCGTCCGGGTCACGTCGACGGTCAGGAACTCGGTGACGTGCGGTGCGGTGAACGCCGACGCGACCATGTTCGCCGCGGTCAGCTTCCGTACCCCCTTCACCGGGATCCGCTGCTCGCGGTCGGGTCCGAAGGCCGGGGCCGAGGACCCGGTCACCGTCGCCACCGTCGGCTCGGCCACCGTCGCGGCGCCGGCCGAGGCCCGGTGTACGTCTTCCCGGGTGATCGACCCGAGCGGTCCCGACCCGGCGAGTACGGACAGATCCACTCCCAGGTCCCGGGCGAGCTTGCGCACCGGGGGCTTGGCGAGCACGGGCCCACCGCCCGTCGGCGCCGGCTGCACCTGCGGTGTCGGAGCCGGTGTCGGGACCGGTGTCGGAGCAGGAACGGGCTGCCGTACCGGTGCCGGAGCTGCCTGCACCGGAGCTGCCGCGGCCACCGGCTCCGCACCCTTGCGGGGCCTCCGCTTGGCGGCGCCGGTCTTCGGTCCGTAACCCACCAGGACGGCGGTACGCCCACCCGGTGCCGGACCACCGATCATTCCGGGCTCGATCGCGCCCTCGGCCGGGGCGATCTCCACCGCGGCCAGTGCCTCGGCCGACGGGACGGGCAGGCCACCGTTGTCACCGGGGCCGAGCGGTCCGGCGCCGGGCTGGGTGTCGATCTGGATGATCGGCGCGCCGACCTCGACCACGGCACCCTCGGCCTCGAAGATGGCGTGCACGACGCCACCCCACTTCGCCGGGATCTCGACCGCAGCCTTCGCGGTCTCCACCTCGACGATCGGCTGGTTGAGCTCGATCGTGTCGCCGACCGAGACCAGCCACTTGAGGATCTCGCCCTCGGTCAGGCCCTCGCCCAGGTCGGGCAGGTTGAACTGTTCGATCCGTGGCATTAGCTCACCATCCGAAGGTGCGGTCGACGCCGTCGAGCACCCGGTCGAGGGTCGGCAGGTAGTCCTCCTCGACCCGGGCGGCCGGGTACGGAGTGTCGTACCCCGTCACCCGCAGCACCGGCGCCTCCAGCGAGTAGAAGCACTCCTCCGTGATCCGGGCGGCCAGCTCCGAGCCGAGGCCCAGGTTGCCGGGGGCCTCGTGCACCACCACGCACCTACCGGTCCGGCGTACCGAGTCGTAGACCGGGCGCAGGTCCAGCGGGGAGAGCGAACGCAGGTCGAAGACCTCCAGGTCCCGGCCGTCCTCCTCGGCGGCGGTGGCCGCGTCCAGGGCGGTCCGGACCATCGGCCCGTACGCGAGCACGGTGGCGTCCCGGCCGGCGCGCACCAGACGGGTGGCGTGCAGCGGGTACGCGTCGGCGAGCGGGGCGTCGACGTCGACCGGGCCCTTCTCGTAGTACCGGCGCTTCGGCTCCAGGAAGACGATCGGGTCGTCCGACAGCACCGACTGCTGGATCATCGAGTACGCGTCCTGGGGGGAGGCGCAGCTCACGACCTTGAGCCCGGCGGTGTGCGAGAAGTACGCCTCCGGCGACTCCGAGTGGTGCTCGACCGCACCGATGCCGCCGCCGTACGGGATCCGGATGACGATCGGCAGTTTGACCTTGCCCTGCGACCGGTAGTGCATCTTCGCCACCTGCGACACGATCTGGTCGTACGCGGGGTAGACGAAGCCGTCGAACTGGATCTCGCAGATTGGCCGGTAGCCGCGGATGGCCAGGCCGACCGCGGTGCCGATGATGCCGGACTCGGCGAGCGGGGTGTCGATGATCCGGTTCTCGCCGAAGTCCTTCTGGAGTCCGTCGGTGATCCGGAAGACGCCGCCGAGCTTGCCGACGTCCTCGCCCATGATGATGACCTTGGGGTCCTGCTCCAGTGCGCGCCGCAGGCCGAGGTTGAGTGCCTTGCCCAGGGTGAGGGTTTCGGTGGCCATCAGTGCGCACTCCCTTCGAACGACTCCAGGTACCGGGCTGCCTGCTCACGTTCTGCGTCGACCAGCGGGGAGCCGTGGGCGTAGACGTGGTCGAAGAGGGTCAGCGGCTCCGGGTCCGGCATGGCGAGCACCCGCTCGCGCAGGTGCAGGGACTCCCGCTTGGCCTGCTCGTCGATGTCGGCGAAGAACGACTCGTCGGCGATCTGCTGCTTCTCGAGGAACGCCTTCATCCGGGCCAGCGGGTCCTTGGCCCGCCACGCCTCGACCTCGCTGGCGATCCGGTAGCGGGTCGGGTCGTCGGTGGTGGTGTGCGCACCCATCCGGTACGTGTACGCCTCGATCAGGGTCGGTCCCTGTCCGTTGCGCGCGTTGTCCAGGGCGTTGCGGGTGACCGCGTACGTGGCGAGCACGTCGTTGCCGTCGACCCGTACGCCGGGGAAGCCGAAGCCGGCGGCCCGCTGGTAGAGCGGGACGCGGGTCTGGCGCTCCAGCGGCTCGGAGATCGCGTACTGGTTGTTCTGGCAGAAGAAGACGATCGGCGAGTTGAACACACCCGACCAGACGAACGCCTCGTTCACATCACCCTGCGAGGTTGCCCCGTCACCGAAGTACGCGATGACCGCTTCGCCCTCGTCGCCGCCGATCCTGCCGTCCATGCTGATGCCCATGGCGTAGCCGGTCGCGTGCAGAGTCTGTGCCCCGATGACGATCGTGTACATGTTGAACTTGAACTCGTTGGGGTCCCAACCGCCCTGGTCCACGCCGCGGAAGAGTCCCAGCGGCATGATCGGGTCGATCCCGCGGCAGTAGAGCACGCCGTGCTCGCGGTAGGTGGGGAATGCCATGTCCTGCGTACGCAGGGCTCGGCCCGAACCGACCTGGGCGGCCTCCTGGCCGAGCAGGCTGGCCCAGATGCCCAGCTCGCCCTGACGCTGCAGCGCGGTCGCCTCCGCGTCGAGCTTGCGCACCAGGACGAGGTCGCGGTAGAGCCCGCGGTACTCCTCGTCGGTGAAGTCCACCCGGTACTCGGTCCCGTCCGGTCCCGTCGCCGAGTCGATCCGGTCACCGTCCGGGGTGAGCAGCTGCACGAGGTTGGGATCACCCGTGCTCTTCGCCCCCGGCTTTGCAGCCCTGGGTGCGGCCCGCTTGCCACGGGCCGTGGCCCCGCCGTCGCCTCTCGCCATCCGTCTCTCCCTGTCGTGTGTGCGTCGGCCTCGGGGGTTTCCCGACCGCGCAGCTCCTGCGCCCGTGCCGGCTGCTGCCGGACCGGGTAGTGGCCGCCACGCCTAGCCCCGGTGGGGGTTGCCGCGCGGCGTGAACCGGATTCTGGCCGAACCAGGTTCGGGAGTTGCCGGCGCCGAGCCGCGCCTGCCGCGGGGTACGCGGAGACCTTGGCTGCGTTGCCGTCAGGTCCATATTTGCAGAGGTGGTGAGCGCGCCCACAGCTCGGCCTCGACCAGTGATCGACGGACGTCGGCTTCATGGAGTCCTGTCCCTTTTATGACTGTAGGGAGCGTCGGCACCAAACTTCAAAAATTGACACGCTGTGGGGGGCTAGCCAACAAAGCGTTACTACGTCACTGTATGTGGCGGTGCTACCGCTGCGGTAGGGAGAGTTCTTCCCCGCCGCCCCGCCCGGTTGACGCCGCCGTACGTCGGTGCCGGTGATGTCGTATGACTCGATGTCGCCGGTGCCGGCGTCAGGCGCGCTCACCGGTGCGCTCGACAGGACGAGGAGGACGCCCGTGCCGGATCACGGTGCCGACCCCGTACCCTCGCTGCCGCCCCGCCACCGGCGGTCCGGCCCCCCGCCCGCGAGCCGCCGCGCCACCGGCGCCCACCGCGCGGAGGGGCTCGCCGGCCCGACCCGGCGGTACCTGTTCATCGTCACCCTGCTGGCGAGCACCTCGTCGCTGCCGATCATCGCCGCGATCAGCGCCGGTTCCGCCACCGTCGGCGGCACCAGACCGACCGGCACCATGCCGTTCATCGCCCCGCCGTCCGAGGGGCCGGTTGTCCTGCCGCTCCCGCCGACGGCCCTGCCGGGCGCCCTGCCGCCGGCCGCCGAGGCCCGGATCACCCCGTCGGTGCTCCGACAGCCCCCGGACCCGGCCGACCGGCCGACCCGGGGTCCCGTACCGGCCCGGCCCGAGCCGGGTCACCCGCCCCGCCCGGCCCCGCAGCCGACCCGCCCGCCGGCACCGCCCCCGGTGCCACCGCCGAGCCCGGAACCGACCGCGTCGAGCCCGGCCCCGCAGCCGTCCCCGACCGGCCCGCCCGGTCCGACCCCGGAGCCGACCGCGAGCCCGACCCCGGAGCCGACGGTCAGCCCGTCACCGGAGCCGACCCTCAGCCCGGAGCCGACCTCGAGTCCGGTACCCGATCCGAGCGTCGCCCCGACCCCGGAGCCGACCGCGAGCGGACCCGACCCGACCCCGGAACCGACCGGCAGTCCCGCACCGGACCCGACCGAGAGCGACCCGCCGCTTCCGACGCCCGCGCCGACCGGAAGCGACTCACCGGGTCCGACGCCCGCGCCGACCGAGAGCGACCCGCCGGGTCCGACGGCCGCGCCGACCGGCACCGGTACGCCCGTGCCCACGCCGTCCGTCCGGCCGACGCCGATTCCGTCCCCGCGAGCGGCGGTCGCCGGCCTGTCGGCCCTGCCCGCCTGAGGTTCTCGGCGGGCGGGCGGTCGGCGCGAGATGCGACGGGCCGGTCGGCGCCAACGGTCTCCGTCGCGTCCCTGAGCTGTCGGTTCGGCCGATCACCAGGCAGTGACGACTGACTATGCTGATCCTCTTCGATTCGATTCCGGGTCACCCCCGGGCGACCCGAACGGGAGGGCAGTGTGGCTCAATCCAGTCGTACCTGGCGTCGTCGCCTGTTGGCCGCCGGCACCGCGATGGTGCTGGGCGTGGTCGTGGCGGCGCCGCCGGCACAGGCCACCGGCGGCGGGTCGGGAGCTTTCCAGTCCTGGCTGGTACGCAAGGCGGTCACCGCCAACGGCGTACTGCACCATCTGAAGGAACTCCAGAAGATCAGTGACCGCAACGGCGGCAACCGCGCCTCCGGTTCACCCGGTTACAACAAGTCCGTCGACTACGCCGAGAAGGTGCTGCGCAAGGCCGGTTACCGGACCACCCGGCAGGCGTTCGACTTCCAGACCTTCCTGATCAACAGTCCGTCCGAACTGGACCGGGTATCCCCCGCACCGGGCGCACTGGAACACCGGATCATGAGCTACTCGGGCAGCGCCGACGTCACCGCGCCGGCCTCCGTACCAATCGGTGACCAGTTCGGATGTACGGCGGCAGCCTTCGGCCCGGCCAACGTCGGCACCATCGTCCTGGTCAGCCGGGGCACCTGCCCGTTCGGCGACAAGGCGCTCGCCGCGGCAGCCGCCGGAGCGTCGGCGATCGTCGTCTACAACAACACCACCGGAGCACTGGCCGGCACCCTCGGCAACACCTTCACCGCCAACTTCGCCGCGGTCGGGGTGACCCAGGCGCTCGGTCAGGAACTCGTCGGCCAGGTCCCGGGTGGACTGACCCTGCGGGTGCGTACGGACACCTTCCGGGGCATGGCCACCACCGAGAACCTGATCGCCGAGTCGCGGTGGGGCAACCCGAACAACGTGGTGATGGCCGGTGCGCACCTCGACTCGGTCCCCGAGGGGCCGGGCATCAACGACAACGGCAGCGGCAGCGGGGCGATCCTGGAGGTCGCCGAGCAGATGAGGCTGCTGCACCCGAAGAACAAGGTACGGTTCGCGCTCTGGGGCGCCGAGGAGTCCAACCTGGTCGGCTCGACGTACTACATCGCCAACCTGCCGCAGGCGGAGCGGGACAGGATCGCGCTCTACCTGAACTTCGACATGGTCGGCTCGCCGAACTACGTACGGTTCGTCTACGACGGTGACAACTCGGCCTTCCCACCGGGCACCGGTTCGGCGGTCGGACCGCCCGGTTCCGGGGCGATCGAGGCCCTCTTCCACGACTACTTCGAGTCCCAGGGGCTGGCGTCGGCGGAAACGCCGTTCTCCGGCCGCAGCGACTACGGCCCGTTCATCGCGGCCGGTGTCGACATCCCCTCCGGTGGCCTGTTCACCGGTGCCGAGCTGGTCAAGACCGAGGCCGAGGCGGCGGTCTACGGCGGGACCGCCGGAGTCGCGTACGACGTCTGCTACCACCAGGCCTGCGACAACATCCGCAACGTGAGCAAGAAGGCGATCGACGAGATGTCCGACGCGGTCGCACACGCCGTGGTCACGTACGCCTTCGACACCCGCAGCCTGAACGCCCCGAGCAACGGACCGGCGAGCGGCTCGACCGCTCCGGCCGGCGGTGGCGGCGGACTGCACGACGATCACGGGTACGCCAGCTAGTCAGCACGGAAACGGGGTACGGGGCGGCGCAGAAGCGTCGCCCCGTACCCGTTCTTCAGGTTCGGTTGCTAGGCCGGTTCCTCGCCGAGGCGCTGGCGGTTCGCCTCGATCCAGGCGTCGAGCGCGTCCGGGTCGTCCGGGTCCACCCCGTCCGCCATCAACTGCGCCACCGCCGCCGTCGCCGGGCTGCGCCGCTCACCGGTGCTGTAGAGCCGGGCGAACTCCGGCACCATCTCCTCGATGGCCTCGTCCGTCTGCGGCACCGCCGACTCCGGCAGGCCACGCCGACGGGCGGCATAGGCGGCCCAGGCACGTACCGCCCGGGGCAGCATGGCCGCGTCGTCCATGTCGAGCACCGCGCGGCGGTGCACCCAGTCGAGCAGGAAGAGGCCGGCGACCGCCGGACTCCACCGCATCGGGTCCGCGTCCGGGAAGCTCGCCGAGTGGTCCAGCACCAGGCTGAGGCAGAAGTGCAGCGAGGCCAGGTCGGCCTCCGGCACGTCGGCCAGCCCGAACCGGGCCGCCTCCGGCGAGTCGAGGAACGCCCGGACCAGCGCCGAACGCTGCTCCGCCGACAGCGGCTCCGGCTCGTCCGGCACCGCCGTCAGCACCGAGGCCGGCAGCAACGCCAGCCGGGCGCCGACCAGGGCCCGGTCGGTGGCGAGGGAGCCCTCCGCCGGCAGGTCACCGAGCTCGTCGGTCACCGCCAGGTAGCGGTCCACCTCGCGGCGCAACCGGCGCGGTTCCTCCTCCCGGAACCAGGTCAGCTCGTCGTTGGCGCACATCTCGCGTACCTGACCGAGGATGCGTTCGGCCGGCCCGCCGACGAAGACGTCCTTGGTGATCCCGATGTTGTGGTCGACCAGGGCCACCACCGCATGCTCCGGCCCGCCCGCCTCACCGTCGTCGTACGCGAAGGTGGCGAGGTAGGACGTCTGGTCGCCGTACACGTCGCCGTAGGCGTAGCTGCCGGTGAGCCGGACCTTGCCGAGCTGGCCCGACCACGACGGCGCGGACGCGCCCTGCTTCACCGTGGCCGCGCCCTCCGCGTCCGGCACCAGGGTGGCGAACACGTTCCGGATGGTGGTCGCGGCGGCCGTCCGCCGCCGCGACGTCGCGGCGAGGAAACCGCCGACGAACTCGCGTACGGCCGTGCTGCGGTCTTCGTCGGCGATCGCGTAGACACTGCCCAGAAGTGCCGCGCCGAGCATTTCGGCATCCAGTGCGCAGTCCAGCTTGGTTACGTCGCGGGCGGCGTGCAGCACCGCGTCGTAGGGGGTTTGAGGCGTCGCCATGGCTCCGACCCTACGCCCGCGGCCACCTCGTGAGTACCAGCAGCGCGCCCGGCGCGAGTACGCCCAGAGCGAGCGAGACGAGGCTGGCGACCAGCCCGCCACCGGCCAGCGTCCCGTGATGGGACAGGTGGAAGGCGAGGTGCAGGGCGGAGAAGAGCAGCACCCCGCCGAGTACCACCCTGGTCACCCGCCGGTCGGCCAGCCAGGCGGCGGCGAGCAGCAGTGCGCCCAGGGTCAGGAACGCCGCCCCGACATCGGTCATCAGGTGCACGTTGAACGGCGGGTACGCGGCCGTCCAGGTCTGCCCGAAACCGGGAAAGTGGTCGAAGAACCAGCGCGGGGCGGCCACCGCGGGAATGCCCCACGACACGTGCAACACACCGAGCAGGACCAGACCGGCGCGCAGCAGCGGCCCCGCCCACCGGTTCACCGGCAGGGCGCCCACGGTTGCCCGCTCACCGGGAGGAGGTGGCCAGGGCGAGCGCCTCGCGGGCCTGGGCGTACCGGCGGAGCACCTCGCGTACGGGCGCGACGACGAGTTCCTTGCCCACCTCGGAGACGGCGGCGTGCAGCCGCTCCTCGGCCCGTCCACCGGCCCGCCGGGCCGCGAATCCGATGATCGGCTTGACCAGCAGGGCGACCACCACCCCGAGCAGCAGCCCGCCGAGCAGCAGGACGGTCGGCATCGGCACCACCCCGACGGTCGGGTAGTCCAGCGGAGGCAGACCCAGCGCCCGCAGCGCGTACCCGACCACCAGCCAGCCGAGCCCGGCCAACGCGCCCAGGATGGCCAGCCACTGGACCCCGCCGACGACCCGCCACCAGAGCGGGCTGCGCCCCATGCCGAGGTCGGTGCCGGCCACCGCCCGGTCGAGAGCGTCCGGCAGGTCGGTGAGGCGGGACCGGGCCGCGGCGGTCACCGCCGCCGTCCACGGCTCGGGGAGCGCGGCTCCGGACTGGTCGGCGATCGCCCGTACGGCCAGCCCGACGGCGGCCCGCTGGGCGGCGGTCGGGTCGGGCAGCGAGGTGACCCCGATAGGGGTGCCTCCGGTGCCGGAGTCGACGGCGGGGGTGTCGTCCCGTCCGGGGCCGGGCAGGTGCAGCCGGCGCAACGGATCGGGGCGCAGCCGCCGCCAGCCGCGTACGACCGGCCAACCGGTGGCCGCGCCGGCCCGGTGCACGTACGCCCTGCGGGTCGCCTCGGCCACCGCCGGCACTCCGGCGGAGCCGGCGAGTGCCTCGGTGAGCCGCCGGATCGTCCGCCGGTCGATGTCGTTCTCGTTCGCCGGTGGGCCCATCAGTTCGGCGAGTTCGTCGACGACCACGTCCACGTCGGCGGAGAGCCGGCTCAGTGCCGCCTGCCGCTCCGCGACCGTACGTTCGAGGGTGGCCCGCAGGTCGGCGATGCCGGCCTGGTTCAGGGTCGAGGTGGCCAGCACCGGGACCTGGTCCAGCTCGTCGCGGGCGAGGATCTGGCGCAGGTCGGCCACCACCCGGGGCACGTCGGCCGGTGGGAGCCGGTCGGACTGGTTGAGCACCACCACGGTGACGTCCTGGTGCCGCTTGAAGTCGCGCAGGTAGTTGGCGTGCACCACCCGGTCGGCGTACTTCTGCGGGTCGACCACCCAGACGACCAGGTCGACCAGGCCGAGCAGCCGGTCCACCTCCGCCCGGTGCGCCCACTGGACCGAGTCGAAGTCGGGCAGGTCGAGCAGGACCAGGCCGTGCAGGGCCAACTCGTCGTCACCGTCGAGGGCGCTCTCCCGTACGAACCGGTGTCGGGGGAGCACGCCGACCCAGTCGAGCAGCTTGGCGGCGCCGGTCAGTGGTCCCCAGACGCAGGCGTGGGTGACGCCGGTGGTCGGCCGGCGTACCCCGACCGGGGACATCTCCCACCGGGCGAGCGCGTTGAACAGGCTCGACTTGCCGCTGCCGGTGGCGCCGGCGAGGGCGACCACGGTGTGGTCCCGGGACAGGGCGAGCCGGGCCTCGGCCCGTTCGACCAGGGTGTGCGCGGCGCCGAGGGGCTTTTCCGGCAGCAACCCGTCGACGGCGCGCCGGAACCGGTCGATCGCCTCCAGCCGGTTCAGCAGCCGGTCGGCGTCGATCAGCCGGCCGCCGCGCAGCGCGTCGCGTACCTTGCCCGCGAGGTTGCTCACCGGGCTCCCTCCGGGCCGCCGGTGGTGAGGCCGGTCCGGGCCCGGGCGCGTTCGACCGCCTCGGCGGCGGCGCGCAGCCGGGCGCCGGGTTCCTCGCCGACCTCGACGGTCGCGAGCTGGTCGAGGTAGCGGGCCATCTCCTCGTCCAACAGCCGGTCGACCAGGACCAGCAGGTCGCGGCGGGCGCGGGCGGCCAGGGTACGGATGGCCTGGTCACCGAAGATCGCTTCGAGCACCTTCTGTGCGGCGACGGTGGTGCCGCCCGCCGCGGCGACCTCCAACCCGGTCGGGATGAAGGCGGTCGAGGCGAAGACCGCCACCATGACCGCGAGCCCCATCGCGTTGACCGCGTACGCGGCGGTACGGGCGACGAACCGCTTGTCACCGGCCTCGGCCCGGACCAGCTCCAGTACGCCGCGCTGCCAGTCCCGGATCAGCCGCTCGGCCCGGTCCGGCAGGTCCACCCCGGGGCGGCCGAGCGCCGGGGTGAGCAGCGCCGCCCCGGACGGATGGGTGTGCCAGGCGTTGTACGCCCCCTCGGCGGCCTCGGCGGCGACTCCGCGCAGCAGGTTGACCAGTTGGGACTCGATCGCGTGCTGGAGTTGCCGGCCCGGCGCGGGTCGCCCGGTGACCGCCGCGACGACCCGGTCACGGAGCCGACCGATCCGCGCCTCCAGGGTGCGGAACAGTTCACCGGTGCCGACGAACTCCTGCCAGCGGTTGAGCACCTCGCCGCGGAGCAGCCGGCCGTCCTGGAGCCCGTTCTCGACCGTACGCCGGGCGCCCCGGTAGGCGGCGCGGGCGCGCTCGGCGAGGTCGTCGGCGGTGGCCGCCTGGTCGTCGGCGGCGGTGGCCAGGCTGGCGACCGCCGGCCGCAGCGCGGTCAGCGCCCCGTCGAGGGTCTGCCGGACCACCGCGGCGCGGGCGTCGGCGTCGCCGGCCAGTCGGGCGAACCAGGACCGCAGCGGCGCGGTGTACCGCTCCGGCAGCAGGCCCTGCCCGTCGACCGGGGTCTCGGGGAGGACGAACAGCGGTGCCGCCCCCAGCTTTTGTTCGGTGAGCATCTCGGTGAGGTGGTCGGCGACCTCGTCGGCGGCCTCGCGGGGGACCCGGTCGAGCACGAGGGCGATCACGGTGCCGCGCAGCCGGGCGGTGCGGAGCAGTTCCCACGGGACGGCGTCGGCGTACCGGGCGGCGGTGGTGACGAAGAGCCACAGGTCGGCGGCGGCCAGGAGCTGTGAGGCGAGGGCCCGGTTGGCGTCGACCACGGAGTCGATGTCGGGGGCGTCGAGGAAGGCCAGGCCGGGGGCGAGGGCGGGCGCCGCGATGAGCTGCAGCGTGCCGGGGTCGTCACTGGCGTCGGTCGTACGGGTCAGGCCGGGCAGGAGTTCGCCCTGCCGGAACCAGGCCAGGTCGCTCGGGTTGCAGACCAGGACGGGTGCCCTGGTTGTCGGCCGGAGCACTCCGGTGGCGCTGACCCGGGCCTGGACCAGGCTGTTGACCAGGGTCGACTTGCCGGCGCCGGTGGAGCCCCCGACGACCACGAGCAGCGGTGCGTCGAGCCGGGCGAGGCGCGGCAGCAGGTAGTCGTCGAGTTGCGCGGCCACCGCCGAGCCGACCTGCCGGGCCTCGTCGGCCGACGGCAGGACCAACGGGTACGTCGTCTCGGTGATCGCCGTACGCAGTTGCGCCAGCGCCGGCCGCAGGTCGGGTTCGGTGCCCTGTGCGACCTCCGGGCCGTCCGCTGCCCGCCAGGTCACCTCGTGCACGACCGGTGCACGATGGGTGCCTTCGGGCGCTGCCGTCCCGGCACGGGCTCTTGCGGGCCCGGTGTCGCCGGTGCCGGCGATCGGTTGCTCCTCGCTCGTCCGGTCGGTGGGCGGTTGAGAGGAAGATTCGGATATTGTGGGAGGTTTCTCCACGATGGCGGGCGCGCCGGGACCGCTGGCGGGATCGCCGTGCGTCGTCACGGGTAAAGCCTGCCTGATGCATGCAAGACAGACAACAGGCACCCATGTCGGTCCGTCCGTACCGATGTGGTGACGGCCGGCATTCGGCCCTGCTCAGCGGGCCGATCGGCCGAGGTTGCGTGGATGTGACTCAACTCCAACTTGACGCCTGGGATCATCGTGGCACTATTGAGTCCGGTCCACTCAACTTGCGGTGGGTGTGCTGCGGGCGGTGCCCGTCACCTGCCTAGTAACGAAGCGAGGAAGCAAAGATGGCACGTGCGGTCGGCATCGACCTCGGCACGACGAACTCCTGCGTCAGCGTTCTCGAAGGCGGTGAGCCTACCGTCATCGCGAACGCCGAGGGCTCGCGGACGACTCCTTCGATCGTCGCGTTCGCCCGGAACGGCGAGGTGCTCGTCGGTGAGGTCGCCAAGCGCCAGGCGGTGACCAACCCGGACCGGACCATCCGGTCGGTCAAGCGGGAGGTCGGCACCAACTGGTCGGTAGACATCGACGGCAAGAAGTACACCCCGCAGGAGATCTCGGCGCGCACGCTGATGAAGCTCAAGCGGGACGCCGAGGCGTACCTGGGCGAGCGGATCACCGACGCGGTGATCACCGTTCCGGCGTACTTCAACGACGCCCAGCGGCAGGCCACCAAGGAGGCCGGTGAGATCGCCGGCTTCAACGTACTGCGGATCGTGAACGAGCCGACCGCGGCGGCGTTGGCCTACGGGCTGGACAAGGGCTCCAAGGAGCAGACCGTACTGGTCTTCGACCTCGGTGGCGGCACCTTCGACGTGTCGCTGCTGGAGCTGGCCGAGGGCGTGGTCGAGGTCAAGTCGACCAGCGGTGACAACCACCTGGGCGGCGACGACTGGGACGAGCGGATCATCGACCACCTGGTCAAGACCTTCCGTGGCCAGCACGGCGTCGACCTGTCCCAGGACAAG
The DNA here is from genome assembly GCF_053601675.1 of Micromonospora sp. NPDC004704. Taxonomy (NCBI): domain Bacteria; kingdom Bacillati; phylum Actinomycetota; class Actinomycetes; order Micromonosporales; family Micromonosporaceae; genus Micromonospora; species Micromonospora sp. NPDC004704. Next base: position 80,956 of record NZ_JBSGCD010000005.1, read on the forward strand.
ATGGCGATGCAGCGGCTCCGCGAGGCGGCCGAGAAGGCCAAGATCGAGCTGTCCGCGGCGACCACCACCAGCATCAACCTGCCGTACATCACCGCCGGTCCGGCGGCCACCGACGGTGCCCCGTCGGCCCCGCTGCACCTCGACGCCACCCTGACCCGGGCCGAGTTCCAGCGCATGACGCAGGACCTGCTGGACCGCACCAAGGGCCCGTTCGAGCAGGCGATCAAGGACGCCGGCGTCAAGGTTGCCGACGTCGACCACGTGATCCTGGTCGGCGGCTCCACCCGGATGCCGGCCGTCTCCGAGCTGGTCAAGCAGCTCATCGGTCGCGACCCGAACAAGGGCGTCAACCCGGACGAGGTCGTCGCGGTCGGTGCCGCGCTGCAGGCCGGTGTGCTCAAGGGTGAGGTCAAGGACGTCCTGCTGCTCGACGTGACCCCGCTGAGCCTGGGCATCGAGACCAAGGGCGGCATCTTCACCAAGCTGATCGAGCGCAACACCACCATCCCGACCAAGCGCTCCGAGGTCTTCACCACGGCGGACGACAACCAGCCGTCGGTGCTGATCCAGGTCTTCCAGGGTGAGCGCGAGATCGCCTCCTACAACAAGAAGCTCGGCACCTTCGAGCTGACCGGGCTGCCGCCGGCGCCGCGCGGCGTGCCGCAGGTCGAGGTCACCTTCGACATCGACGCCAACGGCATCGTGCACGTCAACGCGAAGGACCTGGGCACCGGCAAGGAGCAGTCGATGACGATCACCGGCGGCTCGGCGCTGCCGAAGGACGACATCGAGCGGATGATGCGCGACGCCCAGGACCACGCCGACGACGACAAGCGCCGCCGCGAGGAGGCGGAGACCCGCAACGTCGCCGAGCAGCTCCAGTGGCAGACCGAGAAGTTCCTGGCCGAGAGCGGCGACAAGCTCCCCGGCGAGTCCCGCGACCAGATCAACGAGGCACTCGGTGACCTGCGCAGCGCGCTCGGCGGCACCGACCTGGAGGCGATCAAGTCGGCGCACGAGAAGCTGGCCACCGTCTCCCAGCAGGCCGGCTCGCTGCTCTACGCCCAGCAGGCGGAGCAGGGCGAGCAGCCCGGTGCCGCGGGTGCGGGTGCCGGCGCGACCGGTGCCGGCCCGACCGGCAAGCCGGCCGGCGGTCCGGACGACGTCGTGGACGCCGAGATCGTCGACGAGGACGACAAGAAGTGACCCGTCGCCACCACGCCGGCCCGGCCGCCCCTGTGCGGTCGGGACCGGCGCTGCCTTCGGCGCTCATCGGCGCGAGGTAGTCGCGTGGCCGAACAGCGCAGGGTGATCGCCCAGCCCGGTCCCGTGGACCGGGGTCTGGACGAGCGGAGCGAGGAGAAGTCATGACGGAGAAGCCACAAGCCGCCGACCCGGAGACCACCGGGTCGACGCCGGGTGGCTCCGGCCCGGCGCAGGAGCAGGCTGGCGAGCGGGTTGTCATCCGGGACAATCGGAAGATCGATCGGCACGACAACGGGTCCGACCCGGCCACCGACGACGCCGATGCGGCGGATGTCGAGGCGCGGGTGAACGGGGTCGAGCCGGGGCAGCCGGACGAGTCGGACGACGACGAGGAACTGGTGGGCGAGTCGGACACCCCGATCCTGGACGAGTTGGTCGAGGACGCCGAGGTCGAGGTGGAGCTCGCTGACGGCAAGGCCCGAGGGCCGAAGCTGGATCAGGCGACCGGCCCGGAGGGTGCGGTGGTGGATTCACCGGCAAAGCCGGTCAGCGGCGCACCCGGTCCGCTCGGCGCCGAGTTGGAGGCACTGCGCGGCGAGCTCGACGAGCGGACCCGGGACCTCCAGCGGGTGTCGGCGGAGTACGCCAACTACCGCAAGCGGGTGGACCGGGACCGGGGGGTGGCAGCCGAGCAGACCACCGGACAGGTGCTGACCGCGCTGCTGCCCGTACTGGACGACCTGGACCGGGCACGCGAGCACGGCGACCTGGTCGGGCCGTTCGGCACCGTGGCCGAGCAGCTCAACACGGCACTGACCAGGTTCGGCCTGACCCCCTTCGGGGAGAAGGGCGACCCGTTCGACCCGACCCGGCACGAGGCGGTGGCGCACCAGACCTCGGCCGAGGTCACCGAGCCCACCTGCGTCGAGGTCATGCGTCGCGGTTACCAGCTCGGCGAGCGGCTGCTGCGGCCCGCCCTGGTCGCCGTCGCCGATCCGGAGTAGTTGGATTCGACTGTCATGATCGGGGCGTACCGGGGGCCGCTGCGGCGGACGCGGTACGCCCCGATCACGACGCGAGGAAGGGGGTGGACGACAGATGAGTTCCAAGGACTGGCTGGAGAAGGACTTCTACGCCGCGCTGGGTGTGGGTAAGTCCGCCTCCTCCGATGAGATCAAGAAGGCGTACCGCAAGCTCGCCCGCGAGTCGCACCCGGACCACAACCCGGGTGACCCGCAGGCCGAGGAGCGGTTCAAGACCGTCTCCGAGGCGTACGACGTCCTCTCCGACGAGCGCAAACGCCGGGAGTACGACGAGATGCGCTCGCTGTTCGGCTCGGGTGCGTTCCGACGCAACGCCCGCAGCGGCCAGCCGAGCGCCGGCGGTTACCCGTTCGACGTGTCGGACCTGTTCGGCAACGCCGGTCAGGCGGGTGCCGGCGGTGCCGGAGACCGTCGGTTCGGCGGTGCCGGGTTCTCCGACCTGTTCAGCTCGATCTTCTCCGGTGGCGGTGCCGCCGGTGCGCCGCCACGGGCCCGTGGCCCGGCTCGGGGGCGCGACGTCGAGGCCGAGGTCGTACTCGACTTCAACGACGCCGTACGCGGGGTCACCCTGCCCCTGACCCTGCGCGCGCCGGGCGTCTGCGACACCTGCCACGGCGACGGTGCCAAGCCCGGCACCCAGCCGAGGGCCTGCCCACAGTGCCACGGTGCCGGTGTGGTCACCCGCAACCAGGGCTCGTTCAGCTTCTCCGAGCCGTGCCGCGAGTGCCAGGGCGTCGGCACGGTGGTTGAGGAGAAGTGCCCCGAGTGCCTCGGCACCGGCGGGGTGACCAAGACCCGCACCCTGAACGTACGGTTCCCGGGTGGGGTGGCCGACGGCCAGCGGATCCGGCTTGCCGGGCGCGGTGAGCCGGGCGAGCGCGGCGGCTCCGCCGGTGACCTCTACGTGCTGGTCAAGGTACGCAACGACGAGCTGTTCGGGCGCAGCGGTGACGACCTCACACTGACCGTCCCGATCACCATCGCCGAGGCGGTGCTCGGCACCGACCTGCGGCTGCCCACGATGGACGGTGCGGTGACCCTGCGGGTGCCGCCGGGCACACCGAGCGGCCGGACCCTGCGGGCCCGGGGCAAGGGTGTCGCCCGCCGCGACGGCCAGGCCGGCGATCTGCTGGTGACGGTCGAGGTCACGGTGCCGGCGCAGGTCTCTCCCGAGGCCCGTGAAGCATTGGAATTGTTCGCCAAGCAGACTCCTCCGGCCGGTCGGGAACATCTCGACGCCCGGGTGCGTCGAGTTAACTAGCGGTCGTGATGCGGAGGTGAGTGGCGATGACTGAGGAATTCATCATCTCGGTCGAGACGTCGTCCGATGCCAAGGTGTTGATGATCTCGGTGGCGGCGCGGATGGCGGGAATGCACCCCCAGACGTTGCGCCAGTACGACCGGATGGGGCTGGTCCAGCCCGGCCGGGCGGCCGGCGGTGGGCGGCGCTACAGCGTGCGCGACGTCGCCCTGCTGCGTGAGGTGCAGCGACTCAGTCAGGACGACGGGGTCAACCTCGCCGGCATCAAGCGGATCATCGGCCTGGAGCAGTTGGTCGACGAGTTGCAGCAGCGGATGGCGCAGATGGAAGCCGAGCTGGAGCACGCGTACCGGCGGGTCGCCGAGCTGGAGGCCGCAGCGGCCAGTGGCCCGTTCCCGCGCCGCGACCTCGTACCGACCAACCAGGTCTCGACCGCCCTGGTCGTCTGGCGCCCCCGTCCCCGCTGACCCGACCCGTTCGAGCCGTTCGGATACCACCACGCCCCGCATTTCCCCCCGGAAGTGCGGGGCGCTGCCCTACCTTGAGGATGCCGGCACGGGCCGGGATCCACGGGGGGTCCCGGCCCGTACCGCCCCGCCCCACCCTCGCGACGATCTTGCAGTTGTGGCGCCCCAATTCGCGTATTTCGTCCACGCTTGTGAACCACCACAACTGCAAGATCGTCGCGTTGGTAGGGTGGGGTGGGGGCAGGATGAATGGGGGGTGCCGGCCGCTTCGGGGCGCACATGCCGGTGGTGGTCGCTCGGTCAGGCGAGGCGGCGGTTCTGGCGGACCAGGCCGCCCTCGCACCAGTCGTGGTAGTTGAACAGCTCCGGCTTGGCCAGCAGCACCCGACTGTTGTGCGCCCAGACCTGCATCTGCTCGTCGCCGCCCTGCTCGGCCTGCTCGACCAGCTTGCGCAGCCGCCGTTTGGGGTGGGCACGGAACTTCGTCCGGATGCCGTCGGCCGCGTAGATGTAGAGGCAGTGCAGGGCGAACCGGCGGGCCGGGCAGGACCGGTCCATCGCCAGGTCGAACAGGGTGGTGATCAGCCGGTCACCGGAGACCAGCAGGTCCCAGTCCTGTGGCATGGATTGCAGGGGCACCGAATCGGGCTGGTAAGCCCAGGCACGCAACTCGGTGGGAGACGGGTCCACCGGGTTGGAGAAGCCTTGGAACGCGGTCTGCTGCACGCTCACCGGGCCGACCTTCCGCTCTCGCGAGCGCGGGACACTCAGCGTCCCGCGCGCACCACCACCTGCTGCGGCGACACGGTAGCGTGCCGCCGCCGATCTGGGGAAGAACCCTGACGTGCCATTTCATCAAGCCGTTACGTCAAAAGTACGGAGAGTCCCCCGTACCGGGGCGATTCAGTCGACTGCCGGTGCCGGCTTGAGCGCCGACGCCTGAGCCTTGCGTCGCAACCAGTCCTTGAACCAGCGCATGTCCGGCAGCCGGGCCAGCATCGGACCGCTGACCACGGTGATCAGCACGTACGCCGTGGCGAGCGGGGCGAGTTGCGGTTCGATCACCACCCCGGCGCCGGTGGCGGTGACCGCCAGTCCGGCGATGACGATCGAGAACTCGCCGCGTGGCATGAGTGCGAGTCCCGTACGCCAGCGCCCCGGTAGGGCGATCCCGACCCGGCGGGCGGCCAGGTAGCCGGTCAGCACCTTCGTGCCCATCGTGACGACGGCCAGCCCCAGCGCCGGCAGCAGTACCGGCGGCATGTCGGCGGGGTCGGTGGCCAGCCCGAAGAAGACGAAGAAGACGGCGGCGAAGAGGTCCCGCAGCGGCGAGAGCAGTTCGGTCGCGTGGTGTGCGACCGGCCCGGAGAGCGCGATGCCGACCAGGAAGGCGCCGACCGCCGCCGAGACCTTCAGTCCTGCCGCGAGGCCCGCGACCAGCAGGGTCAGCCCGAGTACGCCGAGCAGCAGCGCCTCCGGATCCTGTGGTGCGAACATCCGGGAGATGATGTGCCCGTACTTGATCGCGACGACCAGCACCACGATGACCGTGGCGACCGCGATGGCCAGCGCCTGCGCCCCGCCGAACAGCCCGATGCCGGCCAGCAGGGCGGTCACCAGCGGCAGGTAGAGCGCCATCGCGAGGTCCTCGATGACCAGGATCGAGAGGATGACCGGGGTTTCCCGGTTACCGAGGCGACCCAGGTCGGCCAGGACCTTGGCGATCACGCCGGACGACGAGACCCAGGTGATCCCGGCGAGCACCACGGCGGAGAGCCAGCCCCAGCCGAGCAGCAGCGCGAACGCGGCGCCGGGGAGCGCGTTGAGCAGCCCGTCGATCAGACCGGCGGGGGCGGCCGAGCGGAGGTTGCCGACGAGTTCGCTGGCCGAGTATTCCAGGCCCAGCATGACCAGCAGGAGGATCACGCCGATCTCGGCACCGACGGCGAAGAACTCCTCGCTGGCGGAGAGCGGCAGGATGCCGCCGTGGCCGAAGGCCAGGCCGGCCAGCAGGTAGAGCGGGATCGGGGAGAGCCCGATCCGGCGGCTCAACCGACCGAGCAGGCCGAGCCCGAGCAGCAGCGCGCCGACTTCGACGAGCAGGACTGTTTGATCATGCATCCGCGATCAGCCGTCCGGATCGCTGTCGGCGAGGATCGCGGTGACGCCGTCGAGACCCCTGCGGGTACCGACCACGACCACCACATCGCCGGCTTCGAAGCGGAACGAGGGATCGGGGGAGGCGATGACCTCGCGCTCGCGCAGCACTGCCACGATCGAGGCGCTGGTCCGGGTGCGAGCCTTGGTGTCGCCCAGCTTCCGCCCGACGTACGGTGACCCCGCCGGGATGGAGATCTGCTCGGTGAGCAGTCCGGCGGCCTGCTGGCGCAGCCCGGAGAGCTGGCCCAACATCAGCGAGGCGCCGAGGATGTCGGCCAGTGCCTCCGCCTCGTCGTCGGTCAGCGGGATGTCCGCCGTGCAGGCGTCGGGATCGTCCCGGTCGTAGAAGACCAGGTCGCGTCGACCGTTTCGATGGGTGACCACCCCGAGCCGGCGCCCGGACGTGGTCACCATGTCGTGACGCACGCCGATCCCGGGCAGGGCGGTCTGTTCTACGCGTACTCGCACGGCAGCAACGCTACCGTGTGCCTTCATACAGCCGCGAGCGACCGGAAGTGTGCTGATCACGGTCGGGTTGGTGGCCGGAATCCCGTTTCTGGAGTGATCGACGTCACAGCGTAGAGTTGAGCGGAATAGACTCAACTCTGGTTGTGTCGTCACCAGTGGACACGCCGATCCAGGGGAGCCCATGAACGCCGAACGCCTCACCACCAAGAGCCGCGAAGTCATCACCGGCGCGGTCGCCATCGCCAACCAGCGCGGCCACGCCACCGTCGAACCGTGGCACCTGCTGTTGTCGCTGCTGGACACCGGTGGCTCGACCGCTGGCGGCCTGCTGCGCGCCGTGGGCGCCAACCCGGCGGACATCCGTCGGGCCGCCGCCCGAGCGGTGGAGAACCTGCCCGCCGCCCGTGGCGCCAGTGTCGCCGAACCCAGCCTGTCCCGGGAGTTCGCCAACGCCATCGGCGCGGCCGAACAGATCGCCCGACCGCTCGGCGACGAGTACACCTCGACCGAGCACCTCCTCGCCGGTCTGGCCCGAGTGGGTGGGGTGGTGGCCCAGGCGCTCAAGGCCGCCGGTGTCACCGAGGACGACCTGGTCGCGGCGTTCCCGACCGTACGGGGCGGGGACCGCCGGGTGACCACCGCCGACCCCGAGCAGACCTACCAGGCGCTGGAGAAGTACGGCGTCGACCTGACCGCCAGTGCCCGCGCCGGCAAGATCGATCCGGTGATCGGGCGCGACTCGGAGATCCGCCGGGTGATCCAGGTGCTCTCCCGGCGTACCAAGAACAACCCGGTCCTCATCGGCGAGCCCGGCGTCGGCAAGACCGCGATCGTCGAGGGCCTGGCCCAGCGGATCGTCGCCGGTGACGTACCCGAGTCGCTGCGGGACAAGAAGCTGGTCTCGCTCGACCTGGGCGCGATGGTGGCCGGCGCGCAGTACCGGGGCCAGTTCGAGGAACGGCTCAAGTCGGTGCTGGAGGAGATCAAGGGCTCCGACGGCCAGGTGATCACCTTCCTGGACGAGCTGCACACCGTGGTCGGCGCAGGCAAGGGCGAGGGCTCGATGGACGCCGGCAACATGCTCAAGCCGATGCTGGCCCGTGGTGAGCTGCGGATGGTCGGCGCGACCACGCTCGACGAGTACCGCGAGCACATCGAGAAGGACCCGGCGCTGGAGCGCCGGTTCCAGCCGGTGCTGGTCGGCGAGCCGACCGTCGAGGACACCATCGGGATCCTGCGCGGGCTCAAGGAACGGTACGAGGTGCACCACGGCGTACGGATCACCGACGCCGCACTGGTCGCCGCCGCGTCGCTCTCCGACCGGTACATCACCGAGCGCTTCCTGCCGGACAAGGCGATCGACCTGGTCGACGAGTCCGCCTCCCGGCTCCGGATGGAGATCGACTCCCGGCCGGTCGAGGTGGACGAGATCGAGCGTGCGGTCCGCCGCCTCGAGATCGAGGAGATGGCGCTGGCCAAGGAGCCGGACGCCGCCTCCGCCGAGCGCCTGACCCGGCTGCGCAAGGAACTCGCCGACAAGCGCGAACAGCTCACCGCCCTCAGCGACCGGTGGCGGCTGGAGAAGGAGCACATCACCCGGCTCTCCACCGCCAAGGAGGAGCTGGAACGCCTCGGCGGCGAGGCCGAGCGGGCCGAGCGCGACGGCGAGCTGGAGCTGGCCGCCGAGCTGCGCTACGGGCGCATCCCCACCATGCAGGGCGAACTGGCAAAGGCCGAGGCGGAACTCGCCGTACTCCAGGCGGCCGGGGCGATGCTGAAGGAGGAGGTCGGCGCCGACGACATCGCCGCCGTGGTCGCCTCCTGGACCGGCATCCCCGCCGGCCGGCTACTCGAAGGCGAAACCGCCAAGCTGCTCCGGATGGAGGAGTCCCTCGGCGGCCGGGTCGTCGGGCAGCCCGAGGCGGTCGGGGCGGTCGCCGACGCGGTCCGCCGGGCGCGGGCCGGTGTCGCCGACCCGGACCGACCCACCGGCAGCTTCCTGTTCCTCGGCCCCACCGGCGTCGGCAAGACCGAGCTGGGCAAGGCCCTGGCCGAGTTTCTCTTCGACGACGAACGAGCCATGGTACGCATCGACATGAGCGAGTACGCCGAGAAGCACTCGGTGGCCCGCCTGGTCGGTGCCCCGCCCGGCTACGTCGGGTACGAGGAGGGCGGTCAGCTCACCGAGGCGGTGCGGCGTCGGCCGTACTCGGTGGTGTTGCTGGACGAGGTGGAGAAGGCCCACCCGGACGTCTTCGACGTGCTGCTCCAGGTGCTCGACGACGGTCGGCTCACCGACGGTCAGGGGCGGACGGTCGACTTCCGCAACGCGATCCTGATCCTCACCTCGAACCTCGGCTCGGGGCAGCTCACCGATCCGACCCTCAACGACGAGCAGCGGCGCGACGCGGTGCTGGCTATCGTCCGTACCCATTTCAAGCCGGAGTTCCTCAACCGGCTCGACGACATCGTGGTGTTCGCGGCCCTGACCGGCGACGACCTGCGGTCCATCGTGGACATTCAGCTCGACCGGCTGCGCCGACGGCTGGCCGACCGGCGGCTCGCGCTGGTCGTCGACGACCCGGCCCGCGACTGGCTGGCCCTGCACGGGTACGACCCGATCTACGGTGCCCGCCCGCTGCGCCGGTTGGTCCAGTCGGCGATCGGCGACCGGCTGGCCCGGGCGCTGCTCGCCGGTGAGATCCGCGACGGTGACGTGGTCCGGGTCGAACTGGCCGAGAGCAAGGACGCGCTGGCGGTCTCCGCCGGCTGATCGGTCCGGATCCGGGTGGGGGCGGCTGCTGGACGGGCGGCAGGCTTCCACCGGGATCCGGGTTCGGATGGGCTCGATTGGGGCAGAATCAGAGACATGGCTGATTCCCCCGCACCGGGTTCCCCCGCCCCGGGCGACGGCATCGAGGCGGCGGTGGACCAACTCCGTACGGCCGAGGCGGTGGCGTTCGGCGGGGTGGGTTTCGCCGGCCGGATCCTGCCGTCCACCGAGGCGTACCACACCCTCGAGGTGGCGCTGCCCAGCCGGCTGGACGAGGTACGCCGGCACATCTGCGAGCTGCTGGCACACGGCACCCCCGCCGGCAAGGTGTACGCCGCCACCCTGCTCACCCGCTTCGACCCGGCCGCAGCCCGCGCCGCCTGGGAGTCGCTGACCGGCGAACGGGACGAGTTCACCACCTACACCGGTTGCCTGGTCGACCAGCGGACCGTCGGCGAGTACGCCACCGCCCAGCTCGACCAGCCCTGATCCGTACGGCGTTCGCGAACGGCTTTTCGCCCACTGTCGCCGGCTGCCCGTGATCGCTACCGTCACGCCGGTGAGCTACGCGTGGCAGTACCCACCGCCCGGCTTCCCGCCGCCCGGTCCGCCTCCCTTCCCGCCGTACGCCGAGCTTCCACCACCCCCACCGGCGCGGCCGGCGACCGTGACCGTGGCCGGGTGGCTGGTGTGGGGTGTCATCGGTGTGCTGCTGGCCGAGATCGTGCTCGGGGTCGCGTCCGCGGTGCACTTCGCGGGCGAGATCGACCGGGCCGCGGCCCTGACCGATCCCGCCCCGTCCGAGGTGAGCGACGAGCGGGTCGGCAACATCATGGGTCTGCTGTTCACCGGGGTCCCGGCGCTGGTGTTCGCGATCTGGCTCGCGATCTGCGTACCGCCGCTGCTGCGGGGACGCAACGCCGCCCGGATCTTCACCATCATCCCGGCCGGGCTGATGCTGCTGCTGTCCTGTTGTGCGCCGGTCGGCCTCGGCTTGCTCATCGGGGGCTTCCTGCTCAGTGGCCCGGTGCTGGACGAGCCGACGGCGAGCGGGCCGTGGCCCGAGTCGCAGCCCGGTGTGCCACCCGCCTATCCCGACGAGCCGGACTTCTCGGAGTTCGAGGACTCCGAGTTCTACGACCGGCTCTACCTCGACACCGACCCGGTCTGGGACATCCTCGGCATGGGCGCCCCGCTGCTGTCGCTGCTGGCGTTCGGGCTGGTCGTGGCCGTCGCGGTGCTGCTGCTGACGCCGTCGGCGAACCGGTTCTTCCGGCCCCGGTACCTCCAGCCAGTGTTCTGGCCCGGCTACCCGTACCCGGTGCCGGTGTTCGCCCCGCCCGGATACCCCCACCAGCCGCCGCCGATCGCCCCGGACGGGTCGGGCGAGGTGGGGAAGGAGCCGACCGCCTGAGGTCGGGTGGCCGTTTGGTTGCCGTCGATGGGTGGGTACGGGTGCGCGGGGTTGTTACCGTCGGCGCCCGAACAAGGTCGAGAGGAGTGAACCCGGTGAGTGGCGGGACTGCGTACCTGGTGGCGGCGCTCGGGTGCCTTGTCGCGGTGGCGGGCGTGGTGGTGGCCGTACTCGCCCTGCGCGCAAAGCGGCGGCAGGCCCGGAAGGCTGGCCCGACGAAGGAACGGGACCCGTTCCGGGTGGCCGACGACGACGCCGACGCCCTCCGGGGTGACCCCCGCCGACTGCGTCCCGGTGACATCGTGGAAATCCGGCACACTCAGTACGGCGTACGCGGAACGGTGCGGTTCGCCGAGGGCGGCTGGACGTGGACCGAGCACCTGCTGGACGACGCGCACGGCGCGAAGGTCTGGCTCTCGGTCGAGGAGGACCCCGATCTGGAACTGGTGCTCTGGCACGAGGTTCCGGTCACGGAGGCCGTACCGGCACCCGGCCCGCCGCGACTCGACTTCGACGGGCGCGTCTACACCAGCGACGAGACCGGGCAGGCCAGCTACACCGCCGCCGGCACCACCGGGCTCAACCCCACCGGCAAGGTCCGCTACCACGACTACGTCGACCCGACCGGTGCGAAGCTCTCCTTCGACTCGTACGGCGACAGCACGACCTGGGAGGCGTCCCGGGGCGAGCTGCTGCACCGCGCCGAGGTGCAGGTCTATCCACAGTCGACATCCGGTTCCGACGGTGCACCGACGGGGCGGGCCGGCTGAACATGCTCGTCACCCTGGACACCCCGTACGCCGACACCACCGCCGCCGAGCTGAGCCTCGCCCTCGGCACGCCGGAACTGCCCGCGCTGCACGTACTCGACCTGGCCCATCCGGACCGGCCGGGGGTACGGCTGCGCCTGCGCCTGCTCGGCGCCTCCCACCAGGTTGTGCTCCGACGGGACGGTGACGCCGTCGAGGGTCGGGAGCCGACAGCGGGTGAGCTGGTCGAGACGGTGGCCTGCCTGCCCGGCCGGTCACCCGACCTGCCGGCGGAACTGGCCGACCCGTCGACCGGTTACCGGTTCGCCGCTCGGGTGCTGCGGCTGGACCCGGCCGAGATGTCGGCCCGTACGGCGGTGCTGCGGCGGGAACTCGCCGACGACCCGTACGCGTTGATCGGGGTCTTTCCCGGTGGCCCGGAGGCGATCACCGCGCTGCGGCTGCACCGCGACGACACCACGGCCGACCGGCTCGGCGGCGGCGACACGATCGGTTGGCACACCTGGCACGCGTATCCGCAGAGTGGCGAACTCGTCGAGACCGAGACGGTGGTGAGTACGGCATGACGTACCGCAGGTGGTTTTTCATCGGTTCGGCGTTCGCCCTGGTGGGGTCGCTGGTCGCCGCCTTCGCGATCTTCTCCGGCAGCTTCTCCCCGCGCGGGTACGTGCAGGACCACTACTCCCGGGCGTCGTCGCGGGACATCGGGTCGCAGGCGCTGGCGTACACCTCGGGCAAGGCGCCCAGTGCGGTGGCCAAGGACGTCACCGACACCTGGCGCCCGGCCGACCAGTACGTCGACGGCAGCGGCGTCTACCTACGCTACGACGACGACTCGGTGGTGATCCTGCCGCTGGCCGGCGGTTCGCTGATCCTCCTGGAACGCCTCAGCACCGCCCATCCGCGCTACCACTCCACGATCGGCAACGCGTGGGGCTGGGGGCGGGGCGTGACCGTACGCGGCGGCGGCCCCGGCGCCGGCAAGTAGTTCGTTTCCCCTCCTCACCCTCGGGAGCCTCATTGAGCACCCTCGTCAACGACCTGCTGGCCACGCTCGCCTTCGGCGTGGTCGGCGTGCTGCTGATGGGCGTCGGCTACGCCCTGGTCGACATGGCCACGCCGGGCCGGCTGCACGAGCTGATCTGGGCGGACCGCAACCGCAACGCCGCGCTGCTGCTCGCCTCGAACCTGGCCGGTGTCGGCATCATCGTGACCACCGCGATCGTGGCCAGCGACGACGACTTCCTCGCCGGCCTCGTCGGCAGCGCGGCGTACGGGCTGATCGGGCTGCTCATCATGGCGGGCGCGTTCCTCCTGCTGGACATGGCCACGCCGGGCCGGCTGGGGGAGATCCTGGTCGACCCGGAACCCCATCCCGCGGTCTGGGTCTCGGCGGTGGTGCACCTGGCCACGGGTGCCGTGATCGCCGCCGCGATCAGCTGATGGCGGACAGGTCGGGGCCGGACCCGCAGGCGAAGCCGCCCCTGAGCCCCGCCGAGGCGGCGAAGCGGGCGGCAGCCCAGCGGGCCGAGACGGCCAAACGGGCGGCGGCGAGGCGGGCCGCATCGGCGAAGGGACCCACGGGTGGTCGGGGCAACCGGGACAAGCGGATCGCCACCCGGCTCAAGGTCGGCGGCCTGGTGCTGGTCGTCGTGCTGGCGGTCGTGGGGATGATCCTGCTCGACCGCGCGGACGGGGAGACCGGTGGCGGCGGTACGGCCGTGCCCCCGCCCGATCCGACCGAGCGCGCCGACACCGTCGTGCTGCTGAGCAACGCCCATCAGACGCAGCAGATCTGCTACGGGTGGGAGCTGCACGGACAGATCTCGAAGGTGAGTGTCGGCTCCAATCTCGGCGACGGCGTGGCGGTGGAGGCCGACCCGACGCGGTGCCCCCGCTGGGTGAAGGTCATCGCCGATGTCGTCTACACCTCGGAGAGCAGCGAGGCCAGTGATCACGCCTCGTTCTGGGTGACCAGCTCGGATGACCTGTCGGGGATCGACTACGTCGAAGGGCTGGGTCGGTTCGGACTGACCAACGACGACTTCCTGGCCGATCCGGGCTGGGCGATCTGCCGGGCGGCCGTGTTCCTGCCGCTGCTGGTGGCCGAGTCCGGTGCGGCGCCGGCCGTACCCGTGAAGACCGGACCGGATCCGTCGGCGTCACCGCAGGCCGCCCCGGCCGCGCTGCCGGACGCGGGCAGCGACTTCTGGCGTGACCGGATGGCCCAGGTACTCGGTGCCGGCTTCCTGTTCCTGATCAGCGTGCTCCTGGTCGCCATCGGCTGGTTCGAGCGCCGCCACCAGCGCCGCCCCGGCACGAAGCCGAAAAAGCCGTCGACCGGCACGGGTGTCAGCCCCGGCACGGATGCCGGTCCCGGTGCCGGTGCCGGGACCGGTGCGAACGGTCCCAAACGATGACGGTCGAACCGGCGACCAACCCGACCGAGACGCCCGAGGCGACCAACCCGACGGAGGCGACCGAGACGGCTGGTGGAGCCTCGCGTCCGCGTTGGCGGGGGGCGCGGGCGGCCGTACTGGTGGCGGTTTTCGTCTGTGCGGCGTGCGGGCTGGTCTACGAGCTGGCGCTGGTGGCGCTGGGCAGTTACCTGATCGGGGACACGGTCGGTCAGGCGTCGATCGTGCTCGGGGTGATGGTCTTCGCGATGGGCGTCGGCGCGCTCGCCGCCAAGCCGTTGCAGTCCCGGGCCGCGGTTGCGTTCGCCGCCGTGGAACTCGCCCTCGCGCTGTTCGGGGGTCTGTCGGTGCTCGGGCTCTACGCCGCCTTCGCCTGGCTCGACCTGTACGTCCCGGCCCTGGTCGGCACCGCGTTCCTGCTCGGTCTGCTGATCGGGGCGGAGATCCCGCTGCTGATGGTCCTGCTGCAACGGATCCGGGCGCAGGCCGCCGGCAGCGCGGTCGCCGACCTGTTCGCCGCCGACTACGTCGGTGCCCTGCTCGGCGGGCTCGCCTTCCCGTTCCTCCTGATGCCCGTCTTCGGACAGCTTCGCGGGGTGCTCGTGGTCGGCGTGGTGAACGCGGTGGCCGGGCTCGCGCTGGTCTTCACCGTCTTCCGGCGCGAGCTGGGTCGGCGGGCCAAGGTCGGTCTGACCGCCGGGTCCGTGGCGGTCGGGCTGATCCTCGGGTACGCCTACGTGACGGCGTACGACTTCGAGGTGACCGCCCGGCAGCAGCTCTTCCGGGACCCGGTGGTGTACGCCGAACGCAGCCCGTACCAGGAGATCGTGCTGACCCGGTCGGTTCCGCTCGTCTCCCAGGGCGTGACCGACCTGCGGCTGTTCCTCAACGGGGACCTCCAGTTCAGCTCGGTCGACGAGTACCGCTACCACGAGGCGCTCGTGCATCCGGTGCTGCGTGGCACCCGTGGTTCGGTGCTGGTCCTCGGCGGTGGCGACGGGCTCGCCGTACGGGAGCTGCTGCGCTATCCCGACGTCGGCTCGGTGACGGTGGTGGAACTCGATCCGGCGGTGATCCGACTGGCCCGGACCGAGCCGCAGCTCCGTACGCTCAACCACGACGCGTTCACCGACCCGCGCGTACGGGTCGTCAACGCGGACGCTTTCCAGTGGATGCGTACCCAGGCGCAACGGTTCGACGCGATAGTGGTGGACCTGCCCGACCCGGACGAGACGGCCACCGCCAAGCTCTACTCGGTGGAGTTCTACGCACTCGTACGCGCGGTGCTGGCCGACGGTGGGCGGATGGTGGTCCAGTCGGGGTCGCCCTACTTCGCGGCGAAGTCGTACTGGTGCATCGAGTCCTCGATCCGGGCTGCCGGCTTCGCCACCACGCCGTACCACGTGGACGTGCCGTCCTTCGGTGACTGGGGTTTCGTGCTGGCGGCGCCGGGACCGACCGCGCCGGTGCTGGGGCTGCCGTCCGACGTACCGCCGCTGCGGTTCCTCGACGCGGACACGCTCCGGCTGGCGGCGAACTTCCCACCGGACCGGCGCCGGCAGGACCTGCCGCCGTCCACCCTGCTCCACCCCCGCGTCCTGGAGTACGCCCGCGCGGAGTGGCGCAGCTACTGAGCCCGGTTCCGGACCCGATCGCCATCGACGCAGAGCGATGCTTTGGCGGCGTGGCGTCGGACGACACGCCGGTTTGGCCGGTAGGGCTGGCGGGGTACCGATACGGTGATCCTCGATCTGAGGGGAAGGAGCGCCGTGTCTGATCCGAATTACCCGGCGGGTACCGCGGCGAGGCCGCGTCCGAGCACCGTCACCTACGCCGGTTATCTGCTCTACCTGGTCGCCGCGGTCCAGTTGATCGGGGCGCTCATCACGCTCCCGCTCATCGGCACCATCAGCGACGTGTACGAAGAGGCGTACGCCGGCACCGACCTGGATGGCGCGGGTTCCATCGGCACCGTGACCACCGTTGTCACCGCGGTGGTGGGGCTGGTCGTCGCCATCGGGCTGGTTGTCCTCGCGCTGTTGAACAACCGTGGCAAGAACCCCGCCCGGATCGTGACCTGGGTGCTCGGCGGTCTCTTCTTCTGCTGCTCGGTCGCGGGTCTGGCACTGACGGCGGCGGGCAGCGCGCTCACCCCGTCGTCCAGCGGCGACGCGAACGTGCCGGACGAGGCCGAGGTCCAGCGGATGTTGGACGACCGGCTGCCCGGCTGGTACGGACCGGTCAGCGACCTGCTGAGCGTGATCGCCGTGCTCGCCGTCCTGGCGGCGCTGATCCTGCTGGCCCTGCCGCCGTCGAACGAGTACTTCCGCAAGGTGCAGCCGGTCTGGCAGCCGCCCGTACCGGGCTCGGCGTACCCCGGTTACCCGCAGGCGGTCCCGCCGACCACTCCGTCGCAGCCGTCCGGACCGAGCCCGACCACACCGCCCACCGACCGGCCGAACGGTGACCCGGACGACCAATGGGGACCCCCGCCGTCGGCCCCGCCACCGTCCGGACCCTCGACGAGCTGACCCGACTGCCGGCGCGTCGACCGGACCGGAGACTCGTCGAATTGGTCGGACCGGGATAGGGCTTCCCCGTGATCCCCCCGAGTAGGTTGCATTCCGACGCCTACTCGGGGGGATCTGTCGTGTCGGACCCAGCACACGTATGGCCCGGCGGCCCGGTCCCGCCGGTGGCCGGTTGGCCTGCCCCAGCGCCCGCTGTGGCGCCGAACCGGCGTCCGGGGGTGGTGGTGCTCGCCGCCGTGGTGCTGGGCGTCATGGCGGCCGGTGGGCTGGTCCACGCGATCCTCGGACTGGCCACCTCGACCGGGACGGTGGACCGGTTCCGGGCCGCCGCCGGACAGGCCGGTGTCGACCGTTCGGAGGTGGACGGCTTCGTGGCCCTGCTCCGGGTCGGCGCCGGAATCAGTACCGCGGTCGCCGTCGGGGCGGCGGTCCTGCTGGTCGCGCTGGCGGTCGGCAACCTGCGCGGCGCCAACCGGGTTCGGATCACCACCTGGGTGGTCTGCGGGCTCGGTCTGCTCTGCGGTTGCGGCACCCTGGCCACGGTGATCGCGCAGCGGACGGTGCCGCTGACCAGCACCGCGGACGACCAAATGACAACCGAGCTGATCCGGGCGCTCAGCGACGCGTACCCGTCCTGGTGGGTTCCGCTGACGGCCGGGCTTTCGGTGGCTCAGGCACTCGGTTACTTTGTAGTAGCAACGCTGCTGGTGCTGCCCGCCGCGAACGCCTTCTTCCGTGGGCGGACGCCTGTCCCGGTGCAGCCGCCGGTGCCATCGCCGCCGAACTGGTAAGGACCTGCCTGTGCCAGCAGTGCCCGCTCCGCTCCGTACCGGTCCGGCTCGCGCCCTGGTGACCGGTGCGACCGCGGGTATCGGCGCGGCCTTCGCACGGCGGCTCGCCGCCGATGGGCGGCACCTGGTGCTGGTCGCCCGCGACGGGGACCGGCTGGTTGGTCTGGCGGCGGAGTTGGCCGAGCGGCATCAGGTTCGGGTGGACATCCTGCCGGCCGATCTCACCACCGACGACGGTTGCCTGGCGGTGGAACGGCGGCTCGCGGAGTCGGCCGAACCGATTGAACTTCTGGTGAACAGTGCCGGCATCAGTCTGGCCCGTTCGTTCCTCCGTTCGACCGTGGAGGACGAGGCACGTTTGTTACGACTCAATGTCCACGCGGTCATGCGCTTAACCCTTGCGGCCCTGGCCACCATGACCGTACGGCGTGATGGGGCAGTGATAAATGTCTCTTCGGTAGCGGGCTTCGGAGCCGTAATGCCGGGCTCCACCTACTCCGCCAGCAAGGCATGGGTGACCAATTTCAGTGAGTCCGTGGGGCAGTCCGCCCGCCGATACGGCGTACGGGTGATGGCGCTCTGTCCGGGCTTCACGCGTACCGAATTCCATCAGCGGGCCGGCATCAACGTGTCTAAAATGCCCGACTGGCTGTGGCTCTCGGCTGATGACGTGGTGGCCGAGGCCCTGCGTGACCTGCGAAAAGGCAGGTTGGTCAGCGTTCCGGACTGGAAATACAAGGCGGCGGTCTTCGGGCTGCGACACGCCCCTCGCGGCCTGTTGCGGGCGGTCGGCGGCGACACCCGGGCACGGGTCGGACGCGACGAGCGTTGATCTTGTAACCCGGCGACGGCCCGCGAACGAGGCGGCCGGGGATCCCGCAATCTGGTTGCCCACAGCGGATTCCGAGTACGCAGAGTAGTCGTACACCGCCAATCCTGAGCATCGTCGCCGACGGCGGATCGCCGTCCGGTCGGGTCCACCCGACGGCACCCAGACTCGAGCAGTACCCTTGGGCGCCATGGGGGACCACGACGACCTGCGTAAATTCATTTCTGACCTGGCCGTGGTGCACGGCCGGGTCGTGCTGTCCTCCGGTCGTGAGGCGGACTGGTACGTGGACCTGCGCCGCGTGACGCTCCATCACGCGGCGGCACCATTGGTGGGTCGGGTGTTGCTCGACCTGACCGCGGACTGGGATTTCGATGCGGTCGGTGGCCTGACCCTGGGCGCCGACCCGGTTGCCGCGTCCATGCTGCACGCCGCCTCGGCGACGGGGCGCGGGCTGGATGCCTTTGTGGTGCGTAAGGCCGAGAAGACGCACGGCCTGCAGCGGCGGATCGAGGGCCCGGAGGTGGCCGGTCGCCGGGTGCTGGCGGTGGAGGATACTTCGACGACGGGTGGCAGTGTGCTGACCGCGGTCGAGGCGTTGCAAGAGGCTGGGGCCGAGGTTGTGGGCGTTGCGGTTATTGTTGATCGAGGCGCGGGCGACGCCGTTCGAGCGGCCGGACTGCCATACCGAGCGGCCTATACGTTGCCTGACCTCGGCCTAGTGGCCTAAAAGTTTGACGATTCGGATCTGCTGATATGCAGGCGGGTCGATGCTGCTGGTGGAAGGATGGAAAACGTGGGAACTGCGTTGGCTGAAATGACTATGCCTCAGATCTCGCCGCTTGCCGGCGAGCCGATCGAACGTGCCGACGCCGAGCGACTTGCGGGGGTCCTCAAGGCCCTCGCCGACCCCGCCCGGCTGCGGCTGCTCAGTCTGATCCAGTCGGCGCCCGAGGGCGAGGCGTGCGTGTGTGACCTCACCGCACCTCTCGGCCTCTCGCAGCCGACGGTCAGTCACCACCTGCGTATCCTCACCGAGGCCGGCTTGCTGGAGCGGGAGAAGCGCGGCGTGTGGGCGTACTACCGGCTGGTGCCGACGGCGATCGCAACGATCGCCGACCTGTTGACTCCGCCCCGTAAGCGAGCCACCAAGAAGGCTCGCTGAATCAGCGAGTGGCCCGTCTGGTGCCTGCCCCTGTCCGGGTGGCACCAGACGGACCGACGGCTGTCCGGGTGGAGTTGAGGGTGCGGGGTCCGTTGGGGTGAACGACAACCTCATCGGTGACCTGTGCGCGCAACTCGCCCGGGTCGGCCGGGACGTGGTGCGCTCCGGCCTCGTGGTGGGCTCCGGCGGGAACCTCTCCGTCCGGGTGCCCGGCACGGACTCGTGCTGGGTCACCGCGGCCGGCACCTGGCTGGACCGGCTCGACCGGTCCGACTTCGTCCAGGTCGGCATCACCGACGGCGCGGTACGCGACGAGAGCGGCTCCGGCATGCCCGCGCCCGTACCGACGAGTGAGTTGGCGCTGCACCTCGCCACCTATCGGGCCCGTCCGGACGTACGGGCGATCGTGCACCTGCACCCGCAGCATGCCCTGCTGCTCGACGCCCTTGGTGAACGTATCCGGCTGGTCACCACCGATCATGCCTTCTATCTGCGTCGGGTCGCCCTGGTGCCGTTCCGGCCACCGGGCTCGGCGGAACTGGCCGAACTCGCCGCTTCGGCGGCGGCCGACGGCACCAACTGTCTGGTGTTGAGCCGGCACGGCTGTTCGGTCCTGGCCGAGAGCGTGGAGCTGGCCCACAAACGGGCGGTCAATCTCGAAGAGGCCGCCCGGCTGACCTATCACGCCCTGGTCGCCGGCCGGCTCGACGATTTGACCGAGCTTCCGCCCGAGCTGCTCGACCGGATCTGAGCGCCCCGCCCGGTCCCGGTGTCAGGGGCGGTGCTGCTGGCTCTCGCGCGCGGCCTCGTCCAGTGCGGCCTGCTCGGCCGGGGTGGTTCCGCGACGGGCGGCCATCCGGGCCCGGAGCAGCTCGATCGCGATCGGCACCACCGAGATCACCACGATCAGGATCAGGATGATCTCGATGTTCGCCTTGACGAAGTCGATCTGGCCGAGGAAGTAACCGAGCAGGGTGACCCCGGTGCCCCAGAGGGTGCCGCCGATGACGTTGTAGATCACGAACGTGCGGTAGTTCATCTTGCTGACCCCGGCCACGATCGGGGTGAAGGTCCGGACGATCGGCACGAACCGGGCCAGCACGATCGACCGGGCGCCGTACTTGTCGAAGAACTCGTGCGCCTTGAGCAGGTTCTCCTGCTTGAACAGCCGCGAGTTCGGGCGGCGGAACAGCGCCGGCCCGACCCGCCGGCCGAACAGGTAGCCGACCTGGTCACCCGCGATCGCCGCGATAGTGATCAGCAGGCAGACCAGCCAGATCGGGTACGTGATGTACTGCCCGTCCGAGGTCAGCAGGCCGGTGGTGAACAGCAGCGAGTCACCGGGCAGGAAGAACCCGATCAGCAGCCCGGACTCGGCGAACACGATGGCCAGGATGCCGAGCAGCCCGAAGGTCGAGATCAGCCACTCCGGGTCCAGGAACTCAGGGCCCATGGCCAGCGTGGTGGTGGGCGTCGGCACGGGGTGACCTCCGAAGTTTCCCGGTCGGGCAGCGACTTTCCGCACATTGGCGGACATTCCGAGCAGGGTACGACCCTCGCCACGGCGACGGGTACCCCCGCAGTCTAGGTGGCGGCGATGGGCGCCCGCCCGCCGACGTCTCTCCCGGCCGACGGACGCCCACCCGCCGACGGGTCTCCCCGTCCACGGACGCCCCACCCGAAACGGGTGACTTCACTTACAACCGAGGGTCCACCGGCTCGGACTCGCAGGCCAGGATGGCGAAGACCAGCTCGTGCCGCCGCCACAGCGGGGCACCCTCGGCCAACCGGTCCAGCGCGGCCAGACCGAGGCCGTGCTCGCGCAGCGCCAACCCGCGCTTGCGTCCCAGCGACCGCTTGCGGAGCACCGCCAACTGCTCCGGCTCGGTGTACTCCGGCCCGTAGATGATCCGCAGGTACTCCCGGCCCCGGCACTTCACCCCCGGCTGGAGCAGCCGACCCCGCCCGTCGACGGCGGCCGGACCGGCGTACGGCTTGACCACCATGCCCTCGCCACCGGCGGCGGTCAGCTCCAGCCACCAGTCGGTGGCGTCGCGTACCGCCGCCTCGTCGGCGAGGTCGACCACCCGGCGCCGGGTGGGGGTGAAGAACACCGGGTCGGCCTCGTGCAGCCGATCGGCCACCGCCAGGTGCCATCCGTGGTCCCGGCCGGTGTGCGTCGCCCCCGCGCTCGCGAGCAGCGCGAACGGGGCGAGCGTCACCCCGTCGAGCCCCTCGGACGGGTGCACGTACGCCCGGTAGGCCTCGGTGTAGCGGGCCAGGTCGGTCGACCGGCGGGCCATCCGGTCCCGCAGGTCGCCGATCGGCAGGCCGCGTCCGGCCGCCGCGTCCAGCGCGTCGAGAACCGCCGGCAGCACCGCGCCGCCGGCCGCGCCGACGCTGGCGTACTGCTCCCGGATCAGGCCGGTCGCCTTCGCCGACCAGGGCAGCAGTTCGGTGTCGAGCAGCAACCAGTCGGTGTCCAACTCGGCCCAGAGCCCGGCACCGGTGGCCGCCGCCCGTACCTTCGCCAGCACGCCCGCGTCCAGCGGCTCACCGAAGAACGGGCGACCGGTACGGGTGTAGACCGCCCCGCCGGCCGGGCCGAACCGGTTGTCGTCGGCCTCCCGGCAGACCAGCACCACCGCGCGGGAGCCCATGTGCTTCTCCTCGCAGACCACCCGGTCGACGCCGGCCGCCCGGTAGTCGGCGAACGCCTGCGCCGGGTGCTCCAGGAAGCCGTCCGACTCGGCGGTCGAGCAGGGTGCCATGGTCGGTGGCAGCCACGGCAGGGCGCGCGGATCCACCGCGAACCGGCCCATCACCTCCAGTGCGGCGGCGGCCTGTTCGGCGTCCACGGTGAGCTTGCCGTACCCGTAGTCGAGGTGCCGTCGCCCGGTCACGTCGCCCAGGTCGAGGGTGCCCTCGGCCCGGTCCGGCTCGACGGCCGGCGCGCTGACCAGGGGACGCGCCGGGGCGTAGTACTCCTTGGCGGCCGGCACCGAGACCAGGTCCCGCTCCGGGTAGCGCAGCGCGGTCAGGGTCCCGCCGAAGACGCAGCCGGTGTCGATGCAGATGGTGTTGTTGACCCATTCCGGGGTCGGGGTCGGGGTGTGGCCGTAGACGACCATGGCGGAACCCCGGTAGTCGCGGGCCCACGGGTAGCGCACCGGCAGGCCGTACTCGTCGGTTTCGCCGGTGGTCTCGCCGAAGAGCGCGAACGCCCGTACCCGTCCCGATGCCCGGCCCTGGTACTCCTCCTTCAGGCCGGCGTGCGCGACCACCAGCCGGCCGCCGTCGAGCAGATAGTGGCTGACCAGGCCGTCGATGAACGCGGACGCCTCGGCGACAAACGCCGGGTCCTCCCGGTCGAGCTGCTCCAGCGTCTCGGCGAGCCCGTGGGTCACCTGCACGTTGCGCCCGCGCAGCTTGCGCAGCAGCTTCTGCTCGTGGTTTCCGGGCACGCAGATCGCGTGCCCGGCGGCGACCATGCCCATCACCAGACGGAGCACACCGGGCGAGTCCGGGCCGCGGTCGACCAGGTCACCGACGAAAACGGCGGTACGCCCCGCCGGGTGCATGGCGTCGACCGGCCGTCCCTGCGGGTCCCGGTACAGGGTCCAACCGAGCCGGCCCAGCAGCGTCTCCAGCTCGTCCCGGCACCCGTGTACGTCGCCGACGATGTCGAACGGGCCGGTCAGTTCCTTGCGGTCGTTGAACATCCGCTCGTAGGAGATGGTGGCGGCGTCGATCTCCTCGACCCCGCGCAGCACGTGCACCTTCCGGAAGCCCTCGCGGGTCAACTGCCCGATCGACCGGCGCAGGTCGCGCTGCATCCGGCCGAGCACCTGGCGCCCGAAGGTCCGGTCGGCTCGGGCCTGGGTCCGTTCCCAGCACAGCGGCTCCGGCGCGTCGAGCACCACCGCCACCGGCAGTACGTCGTGCTCGCGGGCCACCCGTACCAGGCCGGCGCGGGCGTGCGACTGGAGGTTGGTCGCGTCGACCACGGTCAGCCGACCGACGCGCAGCCGCTTGCCGGCCACGTAGTGCAGCACGTCGAACGCCTCGGCGGACGCGGACTGGTCGTTCTCGTCGTCGGCCACCATCGCCCGGAACGCGTCCGAGGAGAGCACCTGGGTGGGTGCGAAGTGCCGGCGGGCGAAGGTCGACTTGCCCGAACCGGAGATGCCGACCAGGGCGACCAGGGCCAGCTCGGGAATGTCGAGGGCGGTCATACGGTCCCCTCCTTCGAGGTGTCGACGGTCGGTGCGGTGTCTGCGGTCTCGGCTGGGTTCGCGGTCGTCCCGGCGGAGCGGGTGAAGATCGCGAGCTGGGTGGGTGCGCCGACGATCGGGTCGTCGTCACCGACGCCGGTGATCGTCGCGGTGTAGCCGTAGCCGGTCGCGACCCGGTTCACCCAGTCGGCGAACTCGGCCCGGCTCCACTCGAACCGGTGGTCGTGGTGCCGCATCGAACCGGCCGCCATGCCCTCGTAGCGGACGTTGTACTCGGAGTTCGGCGTGGTGACCACAACGGTGGTCGGCTGGGCGTGACCGAAGACCGCCCCCTCCAGCGCGGGTAGGCGGGGTGGGTCCAGGTGCTCGACGACCTCCATCAGCACCGCCGCGTCGTACCCGCGCAGCCGGTCGTCGCGGTAGGTCAGGGCGGACTGCCACAGCTTGATCCGGTCCTGCTGACGCTGCGGCAACCGCTCCAGCCGGAGCCGCCGCTGCGCCATCGACAGCGCCCGGTGCGACACGTCGGTGCCGACGATCTCGGTGTAGCGCCGGTCCCGGATCAGGTCGGCCAGCAGTGCCCCACCACCACAACCCAGGTCCAGTACGCGACCCGCCCCGACCTGCGCCAGCGCCGCCAGTACGGCCGCCCGGCGGCGTACGGCCAGGGGCTGGCGTCGCGCCTCGGCGGGCAGGTTGGCGTCCTCGTCGGAGCCGGCATCGTCCGGGACGTCCACAGTGTCCGGCTCGGCGTTGTCGTCGATCAGGCGCAGCTCGGCCAGCCGGGCCAGGGCCGCCCCGGCCAGCGCCCGGCGGTGGGCCAGGTACCGCCGGGTGATGAGCCCCCGCTCGGGGTGCCGGGCGAGCCAGCCCTCACCGGCCCGGAGCAGCTTGTCGATCTCGTCCGGCGCCACCCAGTAGTGCTTGGCGTCGTCGAGCACCGGCAGCAGCACGTAGAGCTGGTTCAGCGCGTCGGCGACCCGGAGCGTGCCGCGCAGGGTGAGCGCGACGTACCGGCTGTCGCCCCAGTCCGGACGGGTCGAGTCGAGCGGGATCGCGTCGGCGGTCACCGTCCAGCCCAGCGGGGCGAACAGCAGGTTCGCCAAGCCGGCGCCGCCCCGGCAACGCAGCACCGGCACGCCGATCTCCAGCGGGATCGGGGTCGCCGCCAACTCCGGCCGGTCCTTCGAGGCGCCGTGCAGGGCGGAGCGGAACACCTTGGCCAGGGCGGAGGAGAGCAGGCTCGACGCCGCGTACGGCCGGTCGTTGACGTACTGGCCGAGGGTGAAGCCCTCGGGGGTGCTGCCGGCACCCCGGCCACGGCCCCTGCCCCGCGCGGCGGTCAGCCGCAGCGGGTCGACGTCGAGCAGCAACGCGGCGGTGCACCGGTCCTCGTCCGCCTGTGGGTAGAACACGTGCGCCGTCCCCGTCGGTACGTCGAACGAATGCTGCCGGTCCGGGTGCTTGACCAGCAGATAGCCGAGGTCGGTCGCGGGACGGTGGGTGGTGGAGACGGTGAGCAGCACATCCTGGATGATCTCAGCCAGCATCGACCCGCGTCGCCCGAATTCCGCCGGCAACCGGGCCCCTGCCACGGGTACGGTCGACCTTTCGACGGTCGGCCGGCAGAGTTGATGAAACCGTCACCGGGAAATTGCAGCCTTTCCCAGGTCTCGACCCGTCAATAGTTATGGCAGCGCGACGCGACAGGAAATCCGGACGGTGACGATGCGGGCTCGCAGCGGCAAAGGCAGCGACTCGGGCATGGGCGGCAAGCAGCAATCAAAGCGGTCGAAGCGGCCGGGGCAATCGAAGCGATCGGGACAGTCGAAGCAACAGGCGCGCGAACCGCAGTCGGAGCAACCGGACAATTCCGGATCCGTCGTGAATTCGACGGTCGACTCCGGGTCGGCGGTTGACGGCGAGTTGTCGGCCGGTCCCGAGTTGTCGGTCGGTGTCGATTCGCTGGGCGCTACCGAGGTCGGGAGCGGTTCGGGGTCCGGCAGGAGCAAGCGCCGGTCCGGTCGGCGGCGTGCTCCGATCTGGACGAAGGTGCTGGTCGCGACCGGTTCGCTGCTGGTGGTGATGAGCGGGGGAGCGTACGCGTTCACCCAGGTCGCGATCGAGAAGGCGACCTCGAAGATCACCCAGGCCACCCTGCTCGACGGCGAGGCGGTGGCGGTGCCGGCGACCCCCGGTCCGGCCGGGAAGAAGATCGACGGCCCGCTCAACCTGCTCCTGGTCGGTATCGACGTCCGGCCCGGCTGGGACGCCGGGGCCAGGGCCGACACGATCATGATCGTGCACATCCCGGCCAGCCACGACCAGGCGTACCTGGTCTCGATTCCGCGCGACTGGCGGGTGCCGATCCCGGCGAACCCCGAGACCAACTACCGGGGCGGGACCGACAAGATCAACGCCGCGTTCGAGTTCGGCTACCGGGGCGAGGGTACGGAGCTCGAGAAGCGGGCCCGGGGCTTCAAGTTGCTCGCCCGGACCCTCAACAAGCAGATCGGCATCACCTTCAACGGCGCCGCCCTGATCGACTTCCAGGGCTTCCAGTCGGTCATCCGGGAGCTGGGCGGGGTCGACATGTGCATCGACCAGCGCGCCTCCTCGATCCACCTGGCCTACGACCGCAACGGCAAGCTCGTGCCGATCAAGTTCAACGAGGCCACCCACCGGGTCTTCGACGTGCCCCCGGGCGGCAAGGTCGTCGTGCACGAGGTCGGGTGCCGGCCGATGTCCGCCGAACTCGCCCTCGACTACGCCCGGATCCGGTACGGACTGCCGAAGACCGACTACGACCGGCAGCGCCACCAGCAACAGCTCATCAAGGCCATCGCCAAGAAGGCCACCAGCGCGGGTGTGGTCACCAACCCCGCGAAGATCGGTCGGGTGATCACCGCGGCCGGCAAGGCGTTCATCCTCGACACTCAGGGCGTGTCCATAGAGGACTTCGTGTTCACCCTCAAGGGCGTCGCCGCGAACGACATGGCCGTACTCAAGACGAACCAGGGCAACTTCGCCGAGGTGAGGCTCAACGGGATCTCGTACCAGCGGCTGACCGACGAGTCGATGGCGATGCTGCACGCCGCACGCGACGGGACGTTGGACGAGTTCGTCCGTACCCACCCCGAGGTGGTCGCGCCGAAGACCGGCTGACCCCCGCCCGTAAGCGCAATCATTCCGCGGGTCCGACCCGTCTGTAGAGGCGAGGACCTTCGGAGGTGCCAGTGACATACGCGGACTTCGCCGACACCCGGCTCACCGCGCTGCTGCGGTACGCGGTGCTGTTGACCGGAGACCCCCATCTCGCCCAGGACCTGGTCCAGGAAACGATGGTGCGGGTCCAGCTCAACTGGCGCCGGGTGGCCCGCGCCGACTCGCCCGACCGCTACGTACGCCGGATGCTGACCAACCAGTACCTCGACTGGCAGCGCGGCTCGTGGTTCAAACGGGTGCTGTTGCGCGCCGACCCTGGTGAGCCGGTGGCGGTCACGGCGGTCGACCACGCGCAGACCGCCGCCGACCGGGACCAGATCTGGGGCTGGTTGACCCGACTACCCCGGCGGCAGCGGGCCGCCCTGGTGCTGCGCTTCTACGAGGACCTCCCCGACGCCGAAATCGCCGAGGTACTCGGCTGCGCGGTCGGGACGGTACGGGCGTCGATCTCCCGTGCCCTGGCCACCCTTCGTGCCGAGCTGGTGGAGACAAGCTGATGATCGAGGAAGAACTGCGGGCGACGTTCGCCCGACACGAGGAACTGGCGCCGCCGGTCGGACCACTGCGTACGGCAATCGACCGGATCGCCGCCCGCCGTCGGCGCCGCCGCACCGCCGTGCGTACGACCGGCGCGGCGCTGGCCGTACTGGCCGTGGTCGGGATACCGGTGCTGGGACGAGGGCTGGTCCCGGCTCCGCCGCAGGTCGAACAGGTGGCGGAGGCACCGAGCCCGCCGGCCGGAGCGGACGGGGCGCTGAACTTCCTGCTGCTCGGGGTCGAGGGCCAGGACCAGAACAACGCCCGGGCCGACTCGGTCCTGATCGTGCACGTGCCGCGTGACCGCGGTCGGGCGTACCTCGTCTCGATCCCGCGTGACCTTCGAGCCGACATTCCCGGTCACGGGGTCGGCAAGCTGTCGGAGTCGTTCCAGCGCGGCAGCACCCGGTCGGGTGGCGGCGCGGACCTGCCCGGTGGGGCCAGGCTGACCGCGCAGACGGTCACCGGCCTCACCGGTGTGACCTTCGACGGGACCGCGGTGCTCACCTTCGACGGGCTGCGCCAGCTCACCGACGCCGTCGGTGGGGTCGAACTCTGCCTGCCCGCCCCGGTGAAGTCCCTGCACACCCGGCGGATATTCCCGGCCGGATGCCAACGGCTCGACGGCAACGCCGCGATCGACCTGCTCCGGCAGCGGTACGCCCTGCCGGTGGGCGCGCACGACCGGGATCGCAACGCCCAGCGGTTCGCGGCCGCCCTGACGGAGAAGATGACCAGCACCGACGTCCTCACGAACCCGGTCCGGGTGTCGAAGATCCTTCAGGCCGTCGGCGACGGACTCGTCACCGACATCGGCAAGTCGTCGCTCGCGAGCCTGCTGCCGACCATGGTCCAGGTCGCCGGGGCGGAGCCGGTGGGGATCGGCTGGAATTTCGACAACGCCCCGTCCGACAGCTCGGGATCCCTCTCCCTGGACCCGGCGGCCGGTGACGACCTGTTCGCCGCCCTGCGCGGCGACACCCTGCCGGAGTGGGTGAAAGCCCATCCGGACCGGGTCACCCGCTGACAGCGTCGTCAGCGGGTCACCCGCTGACGAGGGTCACCGGTAGTCGTCCTCCGGTCCGATGATCCGGGCCTGCTCCAAGGCGTCCCACTCGTCCACCTCGATGCCACGGGGCAACTGCTCCGAGTCGGTCGCCGACGGGGGACCGTCAGCGGTCGGGTCCGCCGACGATGCCTGCTCGACGGCGTCGTCGGCGGGCGCCTCCGGGTCCCTTTCCTCCGGGTCGAGGTGGTCGCCGGGGGCGAACTCCTCGCCGAGGACAAAATCATCGTCGGGCTGGGTCATCGTCGCCTCCTCCGGTCCGCAGTGCTCCTTCACCGTACGGGTTGACCTGCCGGTCCGCCGGGCACGTGCCGGCAAACAGCCCGCCCCGTACGGGACGGGTGGCAGTAGCCCGGTTTGGCACGCCTCAGGGCGATGGCGGTGACACCATGGGCCGGTGGGCTACCTGATCCGGCTGGTGATCACCGCTGTCGCGTTGTGGGTCACCACCGCGGTGGTGCCCGGCATCGACGTGTCCGGCCGGTCGGCCGGGGAGAACGCGTTGACGCTGCTGGTCGTCGCGGTGATCTTCGGCGTGGTCAACATGGTGCTGAAGCCGATCATTCGGGTGGTCGGGTGCGTGTTCTACGTCCTCACCCTGGGGCTGTTCGCCCTGGTCGTGAACGCGCTGCTGTTCCTGTTGACCGACTGGATCGCCGGCGAGTTCGACCTGCCGTTCCACGTGAACGGCTTCTGGGCGGCCTTCTGGGGAGCCATCGTGGTGGCGGTGGTGAGCTGGTTGATCAGCGTCTTCGTACCGGACCGGTTCGACCGCCGATGAGCCGGGCCGGAGCAGGTGGGTCGGGTCGGGCCGGTGTCGATGCGGGTCGGTTGTGTCGGCAAGGGCGCCCTGCGGGATACTGCCCGCGAAGGACAGCGCGGTCCGGCGCGTACACGTGAGACAGCGGCCGTAGCGGCCGAAGTGGTTAGTAAGGAGCGTTCGAGATGCCCATTGCTTCCCCCGAGGTCTACGCCGAGATGCTGGACCGCGCCAAGGCGGGCCGGTTCGCGTACCCCGCGATCAACGTGACGTCCTCGCAGACGCTCAACGCCGCACTGCGCGGATTCGCCGACGCGGAGAGCGATGGCATCATCCAGGTCTCCACCGGTGGTGCCGAGTACCTCTCCGGTCCCTCGATCAAGGACATGGTCGGCGGTTCGGTCGCGTTCGCGCTGTTCGCCACCGAGGTCGCCAAGAAGTACGGCGTCAACATCGCGCTGCACACCGACCACTGCCCCAAGAACAAGCTCGACGGGTTCGTCCGCCCGCTGATGGCGATCTCCAAGGAGCGGGTGGCCCGGGGTGAGGCCCCGCTGTTCCAGTCGCACATGTGGGACGGCTCGGCCGTACCGGTGGCGGAGAACCTGGAGATCGCGGCCGGGCTGCTGGACGACGCCGCCGCCGCGCACGTCGTACTCGAGATCGAGGTCGGCGTGGTCGGTGGCGAGGAGGACGGGGTCGAGGGCGCGATCGACGACAAGCTCTACACCACCGTCTCCGACGGTCTCCAGATGGTCGAGGCGCTCGGCCTGGGCGAGAAGGGCCGCTACATGGCGGCGCTGACCTTCGGCAACGTGCACGGCGTCTACAAGCCGGGCAACGTCAAGCTCCGCCCGGAGATCCTCAACGAGATCCAGCAGGCGGTCGGCGCCAAGTACGGCAAGGACAAGCCGCTCAACCTGGTCTTCCACGGCGGCTCCGGCTCGCTCCTGGAGGAGATCCGGGAAGCCCTGGACTACGGCGTGGTGAAGATGAACATCGACACCGACACCCAGTACGCGTTCAGCCGCCCGGTCGCGGACCACATGTTCCGCAACTACGACGGTGTGCTCAAGGTGGACGGCGAGGTCGGCAACAAGAAGCTGTACGACCCTCGCGTCTGGGGCAAGGCGGCCGAGTCCGGTCTCGCCCAGCGGGTGGTCGAGGCGTGCGAGCACCTGCGCTCCACCGGCACCACCCTCGCCCGCTGACCCGTCCCTGATCAAGCACTGACGGCCGGTCCCCGACAACGGGGACCGGCCGTTTGGCGTGCACGGGTCAGTCGTGGACGAGCAGGCGTACCGCCTCGTGCACGTCGTCGGTGACGTGGATCGAGCCGGTCAGGTCACCGAACGGGGTGAGCGCGAACAGCGGCCGGAGCAGCGACTCGATCGGCAGCGTCTCGGTCCAGAAGGCCCGGTCGAGGAAAACGTACGCGCCGCTGGCCCCGTCGGTGCCGTAGAACGTCTTGGTCGCCGCCTGGAACACCTCCTGCACCGTCCCGGCCCGACCGGCGGCGAAGACGATCCCGCCCCGGGCCAGCCGGAGCAGGGTGTCCTCCCGGATCGCGTTCGAGAAGTACTTGGCGATCCTGCCCGCGAACAGGTTCGCCGGCTCGTGTCCGTACAGCCAGGTCGGGATGGAGAGGCCACCGCGCCGCGCCCAGCCGACGGTGTCGGCCACGACGGACCGCCCGCCGTCGCGCTGCGCGGGCGGTGCACCGCCCTCCGGCACCGACCCGTTCCCGGCCGTCGAACCGCCGAGTCCGGTGGTCGACCCGGGACCGTCGGGGTCCGGTCCGAACTCGGCCCGGACCCGCAGGGCCGCCGCCGTGTAGCGGTCGTGGTCGGCGAAGTCGGGGGCGGCGGCCAGCAGGTCGATGGCCGAGGCCAACTCCTCCGGCGTACGCCCGGACAGGTACGCCCCCAGGTTCGCCGCCTCCATCACGCCCGGCCCGCCGCCGGTGACCACCAGCCGGTCCGCCCGCGCCAACTCCCAGCCGAGCGTCGCGGCCAGCCGGTACGCCGAGGTCCCCCGGGGTACGGCGTGCCCGCCCATCACCCCCACCACGGAACCGGGGCCGTGGATGGCCAGCCAGCTCCGGGTGGCGTCGGCGAGCGCGTTGTCGACGCCGTGGTCGTGCATCCGTTGCGCCAGCGCCTCCCGTACCGGTGGCATTGCCCCGCCGTGGGCGCGGAAGTGCTCGTAGACCACGGTGTCGAACATGCCGGCGAAACCACCGTCGCCGAAGCCCGCGACCAGGTCGTCCGGGGTGTAGAGCCGGGGCGGCTGGGTCGAGTACGGCAGCGTGGTGAACGGCGGCAGGAGGTGGGCGCCCCGCCGGATGAGATCGGCCTCGACCTGGCGGGAGGCGAACCGGCAGCCGATGAAGAGGGTGTCGGTGAGGTCGACGGCGGTGAGGTCGGGCGCCGGGTCGAGATCGAGCCGCAGCCCCTGCACGGTCAGCCCGGCGAGACTCCCGGTACGCAGGTGGCGGTCGAGTTCGGCGCGGGACTCGATCTCGGACTCCGTGGTGTCGTCCGGTTCGAGCAGGTGGGTGGTGGGTGGTGTGGGCACGTCCGTCATCCTCCTCCGCGCCGGCAACCGTCGACCAACGCCGGGCGGTCCGGAAGGCGTCGGACGGTCCCCGAAGGGCATCGGACGGTCCCGGAAGGGCGTCGGGAAGGACGAGAGCCCGGTGACCGAAGTCACCGGGCTCTCCTTACCGGGTCCTGGGGAGGCTCCGGACCTCTATTTGTAGTCGAGTCGACCATCGCCCGCACCGGCCGCACGCGTGACCGATGACTCAGCCTTTCAGTCAGGCCGAGAGGTATCCCGCCTCGCGACCGCCCAGGTCGGGCAGGTTCAATGGGCCGATGCAGAGTCTTTTGCCCGAACCGCCGGCCACCCTCCTCCCCGCCGACGACGCGGCCGAGGCGGCCCTCGCGGAGGCCATCGAGGCCGACACCGACGAGGCCTACGCCTCGGTCGCCGCGCGTTTCCCGACCTCCAGCGCCGCCTGGGGGGCCCTGGGCCAGCGGGCGCTCGCGTCCGGGCAGGTCGTCACCGCGTACGCGTACGCGCGTACCGGCTACCACCGTGGGCTGGACCAGTTGCGCCGCAACGGCTGGAAGGGGCACGGTCCGGTGCCCTGGGCGCACGGCCCCAACCAGGGGTTCCTGCGCTGCCTGCACGTGCTGTCCCGAGCCGCCGGCGAGATCGGCGAGTCGGACGAGGCGGCGCGCTGCGCCCAGTTCCTGCGCGACTGCGACCCCGAGGCCGGGGACGCGCTCGCCGGCTCCTGAGCCGGTCCGCGCCGCCGCTGGTTCCGCTGACCGGTCCGCTCCCCGCCCCGGTCCAACCGGGGCGGGGAGAACCCGTCACAGACCCTCGGCCACCGCGGCGGCGATCTTCAGCCAGGCGTCCCGGCTGGCGGCGGAGAGCTGCCCGTACCGGATCGGTTCGCCGGTGTCGATCAAGCGCTCGTACGGCGCCAGCAGCACCGCCCTGGTCCGGGCGGCGAAGTGACGCTGGATCGCCGGCAGGTCGATCTCCTTGCGCGACGGTGGCATGGACACCACCGTCACCGCCTGCCGGACCAGCCGCTGCCGGCCGCTCTGTTCCAGGTGGTCGAGCATCCGGGCGGCGGTCTCGGCGGAGTCGTTCCGGGCGGACATGGTGATCAGGAGCTGGTCGGTGGCGTCGATCGCGGCCTGCCAGTTCTGCGCCCGTACGTTGTTCCCGGTGTCCACGAAGATCAACTTGTAGAACCGGCTGACCACCTCACGGATCTCCGCGAAGGCGGCAGCGGTCAGCATCTCGCCACCGGTCGCCGACTCGTCCGAGGCGAGTACGTCGAACATTCCCTCGCCCTGCGACCGGACGTACTGCGACAGGTCCCCGACCCGCCCGTGCGACACCTGGAACTGCCCCAGGTCCCGCAGCATGTCCCGGACCGTACGGGAGTGGAAGTCCTGCTGTGCCCGCATCCCGAGGGTGCCCTGGGTCTCGTTGTTGTCCCAGGCCAGCACGTATCCGCCGCGCTTCTGACCGAAGGTCATCGCGAGCAGCAGGATCGCCACCGTCTTGCCCGCGCCACCCTTCGGGTTGACCACGGTCACCTGGCGCAGCCCACCGAAGTTCCGGCGCACCATCTCGACGTCCTGCCGGATCTCCTGCTCGTGCCGCCCCGGCGAGAGCCGGACCAGCCCGAGCGTGGTCTTGTTGACCGCCGCCCGTACGCCCATGGTGGCGATCGGGTCGGCCGGTCGGCTGGCCCGACGGCGGGCGAACTCCTCCGCCGTGGGGGTCGACGAGTCCGGGGTCCAGACCGGCTCCGGATACGTCATCGCCGGCGGCGGCACCCTGGTCACCCCGGCTGCCTCCCCGTACGGCTGCTGCGGCACCTCGGCGACACCCGGGTAACCCTCGCCCCTCGGCTGTGGCCTCCCCACCGGCGGGTACGGCGCCGCCCTCGGCACCGCCGCCTGCCCCGGTACGGCAGCCGCCCCGGCCACGTACATCGTCCCGCCCGGCCCTGGGTAGCCCTGCCCCTGCCCTGCCGGTCCCGGATAGCCCTGCCTGGCCGAACCCGGGTAGTCCTGTTGGGCCGGCCTCGGGTAGTCCTGAGCTGTCGACCCCGGATTCTCCTGACCGGCCGCTGCCGGGCCGAAGTGGTCCTGCCTGGCCGGTCCCGGGTGGTTCTCGCCTGGCGGATAGCCCTGGCCGGCCCGGATGCCGGCGTTGCCCACCGCTGCCGTGCCGTGGGGTGCCGGTGGTTGGGGCTGTCCGGGCAGTGGCACCCGTGCCGATGCCGGTGGCGCTGTCGTCGGCGGTGTCGGGGTGGTGATGGAGGGCTGGTGGGGGTGGGGGGCCGCCGCGTCGGCCGGGACCGACGGGCTGGCGAAGTCGGGGTTGGCGGCTGCTGCCGGGTCGACGGCGGGACGGTGCGGCGGTTGTGCCCAGGGGGACTCCGGTGCCGCCGCCCGGTTGCTGTGTGGCCCGGCGCCGGGTGCCCCGTCCGCTGCGCCGCCCGGTCCGGCGGGTCCACCGGCGAGCAGGTCATCCAGGGTGAAGGGGTCGTCGAGGCGTACCGACGGGGTTGCCGGGCCGGGGACCGTACCCCGGGTCGGGGTGTCTCCGGTCGGCGCCCACGGATCCGGCGCTCGTCCCGGTCCGGCGCCGGGTGAACTCCGGGCCGGGTCGTCGTCGGCTCGTGCCGGTTGTGCCGGCGGCTGGTGGGCCGCCGCTCCGGCCGCGCCACTGATCAGCGGCCACGCTCGGGTGGGCTGCTCGACCGCCGCCCGCGTCTGCGCCTGCTCGCTTGCGGTCGGCGCCGGCCCGGCCGCGCTGCCTCCGTCCGCCCCGTTCCCGGTAACGCTGCCAGCGGGGGCACCGCTCGCGGCGGCGCTGCCCCCGAAAGCTTCGCTGGTCCCGGTGGGTCCACTCCCGGCGGTGCTGTTCCACGTGGGTCCGCTGGTGGCGGCCCCGGTCTCCGGTGCGTGGCGGGCCGGTAGGACCGGCGCCGGAGGACTCGTCGGTGTCGGTGGTGCCGATGGCACGGGCACCACCGGTGCGGCCTGCGCCGGCGGTACGGCCGGTGGGGGTGTGGTCGGCCGGGGTGTCACCGGAGGCGGAACCGGGCCGCCTCCCCAGGCGACGTCCGCGCCGACTCCCGGCGTGTGCGGCGGCACCGGCGGGCTACCCGCGCCCGGCCCGCCATGGGTCCCCGGGGTGCTGCCACCCGTCGGCTGCGGCGGCTCGGCGACGATCTCGTCCGGCGGCCAGAACGGCTCGACGTCACGGGGCGGCGCCCCCCGGCCCGGCCCGCGGAACTGGTCCGGCTGGTCGTCCACCACGGCTAACTCCCCCCTGCTCCGCCCGAGGATATGCCCGCCGGACGCGATCAGCCCGGCACCGAGCCCGGCTGTCGGCCGACGTACGTGGTCAGCGGCCGTACACCGCCCAGGCGCCGGGCTCGATCCACCAGGAACGTTTCCGGCTCAGGTCCCCGCTCACGCCGTCGTCCACGTACGGCAGATCACCGTCACGGGGCACGACCGCGACCGCGCGTCCTCGGGCCCGGCGCACCTCGATGCGTACCTTCTTGCGGCCCCAGCGGCTGCCGGTGAGCACCGGAACCGCGACCGCGACCTCGATGGTGCCGCTGGTCGGGTCCGCCTCGGTCAACAGCGGCAGCCCGGCGAGCTGTGCGTACCCGCGCCCGTTGCCGATCGCGCAGGCCAGTACCGGGTCGTCGCCGCTGGTCAGGATGGTGTCGTCCACCTCCACCCGGCCGCGCCAGGGGATGGTCCGGCCCTCCTTGTCGCCGCCGCCGAGCAGCACCCCGTCCAGGGTGACCGAGCCGCCGTCGTTGCGGAGCAGGTCGAGCCGGCGGACCGGGCCGTCGAGCAGCGCGGCGGCCACCTCGGCCGGCTCGCGGGGCAGTCCGAGCTGCCCGACCAGGTCCACGGCAGTTCCGGCGCCCGCGCCGGCCGGGTCGAGCGGAAGCAGTCCGATCGGCGGCAGGTCCGGGACCGTACGGTTGCCGGCGAGGTCGGCCGGGCGGCGGCTCGGGGGTGGGGCGTACCGACGGACCATCCGGCGCATCACAGCGCGTAACTGGCCGTCACTGGCGGTGGCGACGATCAGGCGGGTCTTGCTGTCCCCGTCCGGCCAGGTGAGACCGTC
Organism: Micromonospora sp. NPDC004704; assembly: GCF_053601675.1. Taxonomy (NCBI): domain Bacteria; kingdom Bacillati; phylum Actinomycetota; class Actinomycetes; order Micromonosporales; family Micromonosporaceae; genus Micromonospora; species Micromonospora sp. NPDC004704. The sequence goes on from NZ_JBSGCD010000005.1 coordinate 116,764, forward strand.
GGTCCGCTCCGGCGCGTCGAGCCGCGACAGCACCTCGTCGATCTCCGCGTCGGACGAGGCGGTGACCATCTCCACCCGAGCGCCCCGGGCGGTCAGCGCGTCTGCGCAGTTCAGCACCGGTACCCGAGGGGTATCGGTGCAGTTGTCACCGGCACCCTCGGCGCCCGTTCCACAGCATCCGTCGCCGCTTCCGCAGCCGGCGGACCCGTCCCGGCCGGACCCGAGGGTGAGCAGCACCACGTCGTACACGGGCGGTGGCCTCCTGCCTGTCTCCCGGCCACTACTGGCAGGGCTGTCACTTCTTGTTAATCTGACACCTCGGGCTCGCCACGCGGTCGCCACCTGGCACCCGAGCCCCTCGAAGGCGGGTTGAGATGCCAGCGATCGTGCTCATCGGGGCGCAGTGGGGCGACGAGGGCAAAGGCAAGGTTACCGACCTGCTCGGCGAGCAGGTCCACTACGTCGTCCGTTACTCCGGCGGCAACAACGCCGGACACACCGTGATCACCCCGGACGGGCAGAAGTACGCACTGCACCTGATGCCGTCCGGTGCACTCTCGCCGAACGCGATGATCGTGATCGGCAACGGTGTGGTGGTCGACCCGAAGGTGCTCCTGGCCGAGATCGACGGGTTGGCCGAGCGGGGCGTCGACGTCTCGCGGCTGCGGATCTCCGGCGACGCGCACCTGATCATGCCGCACCACCGGGCGCTGGACCGGGTGGTCGAGCGTTACCTCGGCTCGGCCCGGATCGGCACCACCGGTCGAGGCATTGGCCCGGCGTACGGCGACAAGGTCGCTCGGATGGGCATCCGGCTGCAGGACCTGCTCGACCCGGGCATCCTGCGCAAGAAGCTGGAACTCGCGCTGCGCGAGAAGAACCAGATGCTGTTCAAGGTCTACAACCGCAAGGCGCTGGACGTGGACGCGGTCACCGAGGAGTACCTCGAGTACGCGAAGCGGCTGCGGCCGTACATCGCGGAGACCCGGGCGATCCTCTGGGACGCGCTGGACCGGGGCGAGACGGTGCTGCTCGAGGGTGCCCAGGCGACCATGCTCGACATGGACCACGGCACGTACCCGTTCGTGACCTCGTCGAATCCGACGGCGGGCGGGGCCTGCGTGGGGGCGGGCATCCCGCCGACCGCGATCACGAAGGTGATCGGGGTGACCAAGGCGTACACCACGCGGGTGGGTTCGGGGCCGTTCCCGACCGAGCTGTTCGACGACAACGGCATGCACCTGCGCAAGGTCGGCGCCGAGTACGGCACCACCACCGGTCGGGAGCGCCGGACCGGCTGGTTCGACGCCGTGGTCGCCCGGTACGCCACCCGACTGAACGGCATCACGGACCTGGTCGTCACCAAGCTCGACGTGCTGACGGGGCTGGAGAAGGTGCCGATCTGCGTCGGCTACGAGATCGACGGCGAGCGGTTCAGTGACATGCCGATGACGCAGACCGCGTTCCACCACGCCACGCCGATCTACGAGGAGCACGACGGTTGGTGGGAGGACATCACCAAGGCCCGTACCGAGGCTGAGCTCCCGGAGAACGCCCGCCGCTACATAGCCCGCATCGAGGAACTCTGCGGCACCCGAGTCTCCGTAGTAGGCGTAGGCCCCGGCCGAGAAGAAAACGTAGTCCGCCACCCCCTCCTCTAACCCCCGCCTACTTCGTTGATCATGAAGTTAGCGACGGGAAACGTGCTCTGACGCGTCGCTAACTTCATGATCGACGGGTCGGGTGGGTGAGGAGGGCGGCGCGGATCGTGGTGGGGATGTAGTCGGGGTTGAGGGTGTCGGACCAGGTGAAGCGGAGGACGCGCCAGCCGGCGTTGGCGATGAGGTTCTGGCGCCGGCGGTCTCGGTAGAGGGCTTCGGGGGTGGCGTGAATGGACGCGCCGTCGGCTTCGCCGATGATCCGTTCGCGGAGCCAGGCGAGGTCACCCACGGCGAGCAGGTAACCGTCCTCGTCGCGTACGGGGTGCTGTAGCTCGTCCGGCGGGACGCCGCCGTCGGCGCAACGCAGGCGTACCCGGGTCTCCAGCGGGGACTCGGCTCGACCGTCCGCCTCCGCCAGGTGCTCCCGGGCGGCCACCGCTCCTCGGCGCCGGGCGAGCATGGCGTGCACGTCCATCAGGTCCGACTCGGTGATCGACCCTTGGTGCAACGCCGAGTCCAGTACCGACACGCCGGCGAAGCGGTCTACCCGGAGCAGCAGGTCGGCCGCCGTACGCGTTGCCGTGGTGGTCCGGATCCCGCCGATCGTGCCGGCCTGCTCGGGTGGGATGACGAGTTGGTGCACCACCACGGCCGGATCCGTCGGTCGAAGCGGCCGTGCTGCCGGCCCGGGTACGGAGACATGGATCCTCGGATCGGTCCGCAGTCCCGCGAACCCGTGCAACTCGGCGGCGGTCCCGAGCACCGCCGTCGCCAGCTCCCCGAGTGATGCCGCCGCGGCCCGGATCCGGGCTCGCCGCGCAGCCAGCGGACTCGGCGCCAGGTCCACGAGGTACGCAGCCCGAGCCAGCCGCCGCCACTTCCCGCTGCGACACAGCCGCTCGATCTCCCGCACCGTCAACCCCGCACCCAGCGCCTGCTCCCGAGTAACCACCCCGTCCTGCCCCGCCGCCACCCGCCGAACAACCCCCCACCCATCCATCCCCCCACCCAACCGCCCCAAGCCCCCCTCCACCACCCCCTGTGGAAAACCCCCCACCCCCCTGTGGATAACTCCCCGCCCCATCGCGTTGATCATGAAGTTAGCGACAGGAAATCGCCCTTCAGGCGTCGCTAACTTCATGATCAACGAGCAAGTCCCACCCGGGTGCGTAGGATCTGGGGTCGTGCGGGTACTTGTGGTGGGTGGCGGGGGGCGGGAGCATGCGCTCGCGCTCGGGTTGAGGGACGATCCGGCGGTTGAGGCGGTGGTTGCGGCGCCGGGGAATCCGGGGATTGCTGCGGTGGCCGAAGTGCTGCCCGTGGACGCGGTTGATCCGGGGGCGGTGGCGGCGCTGGCCGTCGAGACCGGTGCTGATCTGGTGGTGATCGGGCCCGAGGCGCCGCTGGTCGCGGGGGTTGCTGATGCGATCCGGGCCAAGGGCATCGCGGTGTTCGGCCCGTCCGGGGCGGCTGCCCAGCTCGAGGGCTCCAAGGCGTTCGCCAAGGAGATCATGACGGCTGCCGGGGTACCCACCGCACGGGCGTACACCTGCACGAACGCGGACGAGGTGGCCCGCGCCCTGGACGAGTTCGGCGCGCCGTACGTGGTGAAGGACGACGGGCTCGCCGCCGGCAAGGGCGTGGTGGTGACCGAGGACCGGTCCCGCGCGCTCGAACACGCCGCCCAGTGCACCCGGGTGGTGGTCGAGGAATACCTCGCCGGACCCGAGGTCTCCCTGTTCGTGGTGACCGACGGTGAGGCGGCGCTGCCGCTGCTGCCGGCACAGGACTTCAAGCGGGTCGGAGACGGCGACACCGGTCCGAACACCGGCGGCATGGGGGCGTACGCGCCACTGCCGTGGGCGGCTCCGGACCTGGTCGACGACGTGATGGCCCGGGTGGTCGAGCCGACCCTGGCGGAGATGCGCCGACGGGGCACCCCGTTCTCCGGGCTGCTCTACGTCGGCCTGGCCATCACCGCCGGTGGGCCGAAGGTGATCGAGTTCAACGCGCGGTTCGGGGATCCGGAGACGCAGGTCGTACTCGCGCTGCTGGAGACGCCGCTGGCCGGCCTGCTGCACGCGGCCGCGACCGGGACGCTCGCCGCGCACCCGCCGCTGACCTGGCGTGGCGGTGCCGGGGTCGCGGTGGTGGTCGCCTCGGCCGGATACCCCGAGTCGGCCCGCACCGGAGACGTGATCACCGGCGCCGAGCGGCCCGGGATCATCCACGCCGGCACCGCGCGCCGCGAGGAGGACGGTGCCCTGGTCTCCGCCGGGGGCCGGGTCCTCTGCGGTACGGCGATCGGCCCGGACCTGGAGGTCGCGCGGGACGCGGCGTACGCCCTGGTCGAGGGGATCGAGTTGGCCGACTCCCACTACCGGCGGGACATCGCTCTCGCCGCGATCGAAGGTCGGGTCGCCCCGCCGCGCGGGTAGCCCCACGACGACGGCACGAAAGCGGGATTCGCTGGACCCGCTCCGGTCCTTACCTTGGGACCCGACACCCGGTCGATCATCGGCCGGGGCGAGTTCCGCAGGGAGCGACCATGAACACGATCGTGGCCAGCCGGTACGTCGGGCAGCGCACCGCCGACGGCGACCCCGCCGGCCCGCCCGCCCGTCGGGTGCGGAGGCGTATCACCAGCCGCCTGGCGCTTCCGTTGCTGGTGGGGGCGTTGACGGTGGCCGGGGCCGGCTGTTCGGCGAAGGACCGCGCACCGGCTCCGTCGGCGGGTGGCGCATCCACCAGCCCCGGCGCGTCCCCGACCGCACCGGCCGGCGAGGCCGGGGTCGGCGCGAGCCCGAGCGCCAGCGCCGCAGCCCAGCCGGGCAACAGTCCCGGCAAGCCGGCCCCCGGCACCTCCACCGGGGCGACCAAGCCGGGCGCGGCGACCTCCCCGGTGCAGATCGTCGAGTTCCGGATCCAGCAGAAGCCGACCTGCCCGCAGGGTGCCTCTGAGTTCCCGGTCGAGGCGACGCCGCTGGTGATCGAGTGGAAGGTCACCGGGGCGGACCGGGAGGTGGAGCTGGCGGTGGACGGGCCGGGCCTCTACGACACCTATCCCGCGCAGGGCAAGGAGTCCTTCACCTTCTCCTGCGGCGGTGAGCCGGGCAGCGTCGAGAAGCACACGTACAAGCTCACCGCCAAGCACGGAAAGTACGTCGAAACCCGTACGCTCACCGCGACCGCGACGGTCTACGACATCGCGACCGTCTGAGACGAAACCCGTACCACCGCCAACCGATCATCCCTCCTGGACCACCCATTCGGTGTAACGACCGGACATCCCTCGTTGACACACCGTGCCATGATCAGCCTGTCGCGCGGAACGGATTGACATCCAGCTCTGTACGGAGCGGTCCGCGCCGGTGCGTTGGCAGCGCGGGGAGGTCGGCGAAGTTCGATGGGTGAGTTCCTGGACGTGGCGTTCGGCTTCCCGACCGCACTCTTCAGTTTCCTGCTCGTGGTGGTGGTCGGCTACTGGGTGCTGGTGCTGTTCGGGGTGGTCGGGCTGGACGACGATGCGACGGCCGAACCCGGTGGGGCGGCCGGATTCCTCGGTGGGATCGGGCTCGGTGGGCCGCCCGCCACGGTTGTCCTGTCGCTGCTGATCGCGGTGGCGTGGTTCGTGAGCCTCGCCGGCACCGTACTGCTGGAGCAGCCCGACCTGGGGAGTGTCCTGATGGCGGTGCTCTCGACGGTGCTGCTCCTGGGCGCCCTGGTCGGCGGCTGGTTGGTGACCCGGCTGCTCGTACGCCCGCTGCGGCACTTCTTCCACACCGACGAGACGGTTTCCCGCAACGCGTTTGTCGGCCGGGTGTGCGTGATCCGTACCGGCCTGGTCAGTGTCGACTTCGGACAGGCCGAGGTGACCGCACCCGACGGCTCGTCGGCGGTGATCCAGGTACGGCAGGCCAGCGGCGACGAGATGGGTTTCGGCAGTCGAGCGATGATCTACGACTACGACGCCGACCGCGAGTTCTTCTGGGTGTTGCCGGTGGAGACCACCGGTGACCCCGACTACTACCCCCACGGACAGAAGGACCACTGATGGATGTGATCACCACCGGCGTCGGCGTGCTGCTGGCCGTCATCCTGCTTGTCGCGATCGGCGTGGTTTTCCTGGTCAGCCGCCTGTTCCGAAAGGTCGAACAGGGCAAGGCGCTGATCATCTCCAAGGTCCGTCGGGTTGACGTGACGTTCACCGGTGCGGTGGTGCTCCCGGTCCTGCACAAGTCCGAGATCATGGACATCTCGGTGAAGACGATCGACATCGAGCGGACCGGCCAGGAGGGCCTGATCTGCCGGGACAACATCCGGGCGGACATCCGGATCACGTTCTTCGTCCGGGTGAACAAGACCAACGAAGACGTGATCAAGGTGGCGCAGGCGATCGGCACCGCGCGGGCCAGTGACCGGGAGACGTTGCAGGAGCTGTTCAACGCCAAGTTCTCCGAGGCGCTCAAGACGGTCGGCAAGCAGCTCGACTTCGTCGACCTCTACACCAAGCGGAACGAGTTCCGGGACCAGATCATCCGGGTGATCGGCACCGACCTCAACGGCTACAGCCTGGAGGACGCGGCGATCGACTTCCTGGAGCAGACGCCACTGACCAAACTGGACGCGGCGAACATCCTCGACGCCCAGGGCATCCGGAAGATCACCGAGCTGACCGCGATCGAGCACATCCGTACCAACGAGTTCCAGCGCAACGAGCAGAAGGAAATCACCCGGCAGAACGTCGACGCCCGGGAAGCCATCCTGGAGTTGGAACGGCGGCAGGCCGACGCGGAGCTCAAGCAGAACCGCGAGATCGAGACGCTGCGGGCCCGCGAGGACGCGGAGATCTCCCGGGTACGGGCGGAGGAGCGGCTCCGGGCCGAGACCGCGCACATCCGTACCGACGAGCAGTTGGGGATCCAGAAGGAGAACAAGGCCCGGGAGATCGCGGTCGCGGAGAAGAACCGGGAACGGGTCATCGCGATCGAGTCGGAGCGGATCGAGAAGGACCGCATGCTGGAGGTGATCGGCCGGCAGCGGGAGACCGAGCTGTCCACCATCTCCAAGGACAAAGAGGTCGAGGTCGAGAAGCGGGCGATCGCCGAGGTCATCCGGGAGCGGATCGCGGTCGACAAGACCGTGGCCGAGCAGGAGGAGAACATCAAGCGCCTGCGGGTGGTCGAGGAGGCCGAGCGGACCCGCCAAGCGGTGATCATCCAGGCCGAGGCCGAGGCGCAGGAGGCCCTGGTCAAGGACATCAAGGCGGCCGAGGCGTCGGAGCAGGCGGCGAAGCACAAGGCCAGGGAGAACCTGGTCCTGGCCGAGGCCCGGCAGCAGGCCGCCGAGCTGGAGACCCGAGCGAAGATCCGGCTGGCGGAGGGTGCGCAGGCCGAGGCCGCCGCGGCCGGTCTGGCCGAGGTCCAGGTACGCGAGCGCGGCGCCGAGGCCATCGAGAAGGAAGGCCGCGCCGAGGCGATGGTCGAACGGGAGAAGGCGCTGGTCCTGGCCGACGCGTTGCGGGACAAGCTCAAGGGCGAGGCGGAGGGTCTCACCGAGAAGGCCGCCGCGATGGCCGCGCTGACCGACGCGAGCCGGGGGCACGAGGAGTTCCGGCTGCGGTTGGAGGCCGAGAAGGACCTCCGGCTGGCCGAGATCAACGCCCAGCACCAGGTGGCCGAGTCGCAGGCGATGGTGCTCGCCGCCGGGCTGGAGAAGGCGAACATCGACATCGTCGGCGGGGACACCATGTTCTTCGACCGGCTGGTCAACTCGATCACGCTGGGCAAGAGCGTGGACGGCTTCGTCCAGCACTCCGAGGTCGCCCAGAGCCTCGCCAAGCCGTGGCTGGACGGGGAGGCGAGTTTCCCCGCCGACCTGACCCGGATGATCGGGTCGCTGAACACCGGTGACGTACAGAACCTGACCGTGTCGGCGTGGTTGTTGCAGCAGATCAAGGCCGGTGGGGCCAACTCGGACAAGTTGCAGGACCTGCTCCGGTCGGCGCAGCAGCTCGGCCTGGCCGACCAGCCGATCGCCGCCCTGAACGGCCCGAGGCAACGGGGTACGGGTGAGTGACCCCTCGACCACCAGCGGCATGACCGGCACGGTCGACCCGACCGAGCCGAACACCACAGCCGGGGCCGGCAGCGCTGTCGACGCCGGGACGTACGAGGTGCTGCGGGCTCGGCTCGCCGAGCGGGCCGGTGAGCTGGCTCGGCGGGCCGAGTGGCTGAACAGCCGCCGGTTGGAGGTCTTCGGCGGCACCGAGTTGCGGCTGATCGGCACCGAGCGGATCCGGACCCAGCACAACTGCGTACCCCGGGACATCGTCTCGGTCGGCGGGCTGATGCTGTTCGGCTACAACGTCTTCATCGGGCTGAAGCCCGAGACGACGGTGGACGACGTCTTCTCGCTGCACCACTTCGCCCGGGGCCGGGCCGCTGCCGACAGTCCGACCAGCGAGGACGACGACGCGTTCCGGTTCGACGACGTCGATCCGGGGCAACTCGCCGGGCTGCTGCGCGACCCGCAGTTCGAACGCGACTTCGGCGAGCTGTACCGCTACTACCGGGAAACCCGGTTGGTGCAGTTGCGGCGGCTCGACGGCCGCCTGCTGGCGGTCTTCCAGACCGGGCCGCGTACGGAGGACATCCGGGTCCTGCGCTGGCAGGTCGACGTCGACGGCACCATCACGTACCTGGACAACCGGGGTGAGCGGGATCACGTCTTCCCGCCGTCGCACGACTTCGAGTGGACCGAGACCACCCGCGACGACCACATCCTCGGCCGGCACCCGCACATCTCCATCGACGACGAGGTGTTTGTCGAGACGGTCGGCGGGACGCTCACGGTCAAGGTGGAGAACAACACCGAGACCGGCCAGGGCATCTACGAGGAACCGGTCGACGAGCCGTTGCAGAGCCTCGCCGACGCCGACATCCAGCACGCCCGGATCGGCCCGCTGATCCTGCTGCGGATGCGGCCGTACAAGGAGACGCGGTGGCGGCACCTGGTGTTCAACACCAGGACCCAGGAGGTGGTCCGGCTCGACGGCATCGGGCAGGCCTGCCAGCGGCTGCCGGAGGACCACGGGATCATCTTCCCCGGCGGCTACTACCTGGCCACCGGGGTCAGCCGGACCTTCGACACCGACACCGAGGGGCTGGAGTTCGAGCGGATCATCCGGTCGACCAACGGCGAGGACGTCCTCTACGTCTTCCACAACCGCAGCGCCGGTCGGACCCTGCTGCTGCCGTACAACGTGATCCGCAAGGAGGTCGCCACCCCGGTCCCGTGTCACGGTTACTCGCTGTTCGACGACGGGACCCTGGTGGTCTTCCGGGCCACCTCCGACGAACCGACCCGGGTGCACCCGATGCAGGTGTGGCAGACCCCGTACCTGTCGGACAGCTACGCCGCCGGGCAGCCGGTCGGCACCGGGCCGCTGGAGCGGGTCGGCAACGCTGACCTCGTACGCGGAATCTCGGACTGCCTGTCGGTGGCCCGGATGGTCAACGAGATGACCCCGACCCTCGGGGTGTTCGAGGCCCTGATCACCGCCTGCGCCCGGATCTTCGACCACTACCACTGGCTCGGTGAGGCCGACCTCGGTGACCTGCGGGCACCGCTCAGCGAGGTACGGGCCACCGGCAAGCAGGTGCTGGACGAGTTCGAGAAGGTCCAGTCGCTCACCGCGCACGCCGCCGAGACTCTGGACGAGGCCGCCGCCCGGACCGCGACCCTGGTCCGGCAGGTACGCGGTGAGGCCCCGCGCACCGCCGACGAGTGGGTACGCCAGCTCGCCGGGCTGCGCCAGGCGCAGGGACAACTCGTGACCCTGCGCGACCTGCGGTACGTCGACCTGGCGCGGATCGACGAGCTGAGCGGGGAACTCGACTCCGAACTCACCTCCACCGGTCAACGGGTGGTCGCCTTCCTCGAACGCGACGACGCGTTCGGCGACTACCAGGCCGAGGTGGAGCGGCTGCGTACCACCGCCGGTGCGATCGGGACGGTGGCCGAGGCCGCCCCGCTGCGCGACCGGCTCGCCGAGCAGGCCGAGGGTCTGCAGGTGGTGACCGAGGTGGTCGGCTCCCTGGAGATCGCCGACGCGACCGTACGGACCGGGATCCTGGCCCGCATCGGTGAGGTGCTCGGTGCGGTCAACCGGGCTCGGGCCACCCTCGACGGCCGCCGCGCGCAACTGCTCACCGCCGAGGGGCGGGCCGGTTTCGCGGCCGAGTTCGCCCTGCTCGGGCAGGCGGTGACCGGTGCGCTGGCGGTGGCCGACACCGCCGAGCGGTGCGACGAGCAACTCGGCCGGCTGCTGCTCCAGGTGGAGAACCTGGAGTCCCGGTTCGGCGAGTTCGACGACTTCCTCAGCGAGCTGACCACCCGCCGGGCCGACATCTACGAGGCGTTCTCCGCCCGCAAGCAGGCCCTGCTGGACGAGCGGGCCCGCCGCTCCGACCGGCTGGTCGGCTCGGCCGAACGGATCCTGGTCAGCGTGCACCGCCGGCTCACCGGGCTGCGCTCGATCGACGAGATCAACACGTACTTCTCCTCCGATCCGATGGTGGCGAAGCTGCGCGGGGTCGCCGACGAGCTGCGTACGCTGGGCGACCCGGTCCGGGCCGAGGAGCTGGCCGGGCGGATCAAGGCCGCCCGGCAGGAGGCCGGGCGGGCGCTGCGTGACCAGCAGGACCTGTACCTCGACGGCGGTGCGACGATCCGGCTCGGCCGGCACAGCTTCTCGGTGAACACCCAGGAGGTCGACGTCACGCTGGTGCCTCAGGACGGCGAGTTGGCGGTCGCGGTCACCGGCACCGACTACCGGGCACCGGTCCGGGACGAGACGTTCCAGCAGACCCGACCGTTCTGGGAACAGCTTTTGGTCTCCGAGTCGCCGGAGGTCAGTCGGGCGGAACACCTGGCCACCTCGATCCTCGCCGACGCCGGGGCGGGTGCCGGCGGGTTGACCATGGAGGCGTTGCACGAGGCGGCGGTGAGCCGGCCGGCGCTGGTCGACCTGGTCCGCCGGGTCGCCGAGGGCCGGTACGACGAGGGTTACGAACGCGGCATCCACGATCACGACGCGGCGGCGATCCTGGAACCGCTGCTGCGCCTGTACGACGGCGCCGGCCTGCTGCGGTTCCCGCCCGGAGCCCGTGCCGCCGCCCAACTGTTCTGGACCTTCGGTGCGGACGAGTCGGCCCGGACCGGCTGGTCCACCCGTGCCGGTTCGCTGGCCAGGGCCCGTACCGCGTTCGGCGCCTCGGCCGCGATCGCCGAACTCTGTACGGAACTCTCCGGTGCCGCGGCGCGGTTCCTGCACGAGGCCGGGCTGCCGGAACAGGCGGCGGTGGCCCCGCTCGCCGCCGAGTACCTGTTCGAGGAGCTGTCCCGGGCACCGTTCGGCTTCGTCACCGGCTCCGGTGCCCGCGCCCTGCTCGACCGGTTCCGGCGCACCCTCGGCGGCCCCGCGTCCAAGTCGGTCCAGGAGTACGACGAGGACCTGCGGGCGCTCGGCGACGACCTGGCCGCCCGGCACCAACTGGTCGAAGCGTGGCTGGAGTCGTTCCTGCGTACGGCGGGCACGTCGGCGTCGACCGGGCAACCGCTGGACGCGTACGACCTGGCGGAGGCGGTGGCGATCGAACTCTGTGGGACCGCCCTGCCCCGGCACGAGTCGGCGGCCACCCTGACGGCCGAGGTGACCGGGCTGCTCGCCACCCATCCCCGGACAGTCGACGCCCGGCTGCCGCTGCGGATCGACGAGCTGCTGGCCCGTACGCGTGAGTTCCGGACCGTGCGGGTGCCGGCGTACCGGGCGTACCAGCGGCGGCGCAACGAGCTGGTGGCCAGCGAGCGGACCCGGCTCCGGTTGTCCGAGCACCAGCCGAAGGTGCTCAGCTCGTTCGTCCGTAACCGCCTCCTGGACGAGGTCTACCTGCCGCTCATCGGGGACAACCTCGCCCGCCAGATCGGCGCGACCGGCGACGGCAAACGAGTCGACCAGATGGGCCTGCTGCTGCTCATCTCCCCACCGGGTTACGGCAAGACAACCCTGATGGAGTACGTCGCCAGCCGGCTCGGCCTGGTCTTCGTCAAGGTGAACGGGCCGGCTCTCGGTTCGGCGGTCACCTCGGTCGACCCGGCCGAGGCACCGAACGCCACCGCCCGGCAGGAGGTGGAGAAGATCTCGTTCGCGTTGGAGCTGGGCAACAATGTGCTGCTCTACCTGGACGACATCCAGCACACCTCACCGGAGCTGTTGCAGAAGTTCATCTCGCTCTGTGACGGCCAGCGCCGGATGGAGGGCGTCTGGGACGGCCGTACGCGAAGCTACGACCTGCGCGGAAAGCGGTTCGCGGTCTGCATGGCCGGCAACCCGTACACGGAGTCGGGGCGGCGGTTCCGGGTGCCGGACATGCTGGCGAACCGGGCGGACGTGTGGAACCTCGGTGACGTGCTCTCCGGTCGGGAGGAGGTGTTCGCGCTCAGCTACCTGGAGAACGCGGTCACCTCGAACCCGGTGCTGGCGCCGCTCGCCGGCCGGGACCGTGGCGACCTGCAACTCCTGGTCCGGCTGGCCCGGGGCGACGAGACCGTACGCGCCGACCAGCTCACCCACCCGTACGCGGCGGTCGAGTTGGACCAGATCCTGTCGGTGCTGCGCAAGCTGCTCCGGGTGCAGGAGGTGGTGCTGGCGAACAACCGGGCGTACATCACCTCGGCGGCACAGGCGGACGCGTCCCGTACGGAACCGCCGTTCCTGCTCCAGGGCTCGTACCGGAACATGAACAAGCTGACCGAGCGGGTCGTGCCGGTGATGAACGACGAGGAACTGGAACGGGTCATCGACGACCACTACCTCGGTGAGGCGCAAACCCTGGCGGCCGGCGCGGAGGCGAACCTGCTGAAGCTGGCCGAGCTGCGCGGCCGGTTGTCCGACGAGCAGGCCCGGAGGTGGGCCGAGGTGAAGGCGGGTTACCTGCGGGAACGCGCGCTCGGCGGTGATTCGGACGACGCGATCGGCCGTGCGGTCGGCGCCCTCGGCTTGTTGGCCGATCGGATCGCAGCCGTCGAGTCCGCGATCGAACGAGCCAGTCACTCCGAGCGGTAGGCCGGGTCCTCCGCGTCGGACGTATGGCAGTGTCAGACGCAGTGACGGTCGCCGAGAAGCTCGTCGTCGGCCGTGGACCGGTTCGCGTGTGGTAATTCCGTCAGGTGGGCGGAGGCGGTGATTCGGGCGATGGAGTTGGCGAGTTGGTGTCGCTCGTCTGAGGTCAGTGCGCTGGTGATGTCGGGCAGGCGTTCGGCGACGTCGGCATAGAGCGCGCTGACGATCTCCTTTCCGAGCCCGGTGGTGCTGAGGGTGACCGCACGCCGATCGCGCTGGAGTGTTTCCCGCTGCACGAGCCCGCGGCGTTCGATCCGGTCGACGAGGCCACTGAGGGCGTTCTTGGCCACGCCGAGCAACTGCGCGAGTTCCCCCATGCCTCGCGGCTGGTCCTTGATCGCGCACAGCAGGGTTGCCTGGACCGAGGTGAGGTCGTGGTCGGCGCAGATCTGCGCGTATCGGCGCTGTACCAGCACAGACAGCCAGACGAGGTCGTTCCCGAAGCCGTCGTTTTCTGCCACCGGCGCATCCTTCCTTCGCTGTGCGTCAGCTTACCTTGCGAAAGTTCATGACACGAACTACTTTTAGTTCATGGCGAGAACTATTCTGCCTCGTCGGAGGCGACGATCGATCTCGTCGCGGGCGCACGAAGAGAGAAGGCCTCATGAACACGCAGCCATCCGGCACGATCGCCGTTTTCGGCGGAACGGGCAAACAGGGCGGATCGGTCATTGACTCGCTCCTGTCCCGCGGTGCGCACGTACGCGCCCTCGTCCGCAGCCCCCGGTCCGACCGGGCGCAGGCGCTTGCCGGCCGGGGGGTCGAGCTTGAGCGGGTCGAGATCGGCGACGCCGCATCGCTGTCGGCCGCGCTCCAGGGGGTGGACGCCTTCTTCCTCATGACCACCCCCGCAGGCCACACCCTCTCCGACATGGCGGGCGAGACGCGACAGGGCATCAACCTCGTTGACGCTGCGATCAAGGCGGCCGTCCCGCACATCGTGTTCAGTTCGGTCGGCGGCGCCGAGCGCGACTCGGGCGTACCGCACTTCGAGTCGAAGCGCCGGGTAGAGGAGCACCTCCAACAGTCCGGCCTGCGGGCGACGATAGTCCGCCCGGTCGCCTTCATGGACAACTTCACGTACATGGGGCCGAGCGTCGAGAACGGCGAGATCGTGCTGCGCATGCCGCTGCCCGATCACATCGGGCTGCAGCTGATCGCCGTCCGGGACATCGGGGAGATCAGCGCCCCGTTCCTGCTCGGGGCCGCCGACGCGCTTGGTGGTGCCATCGAGATCGCCGGCGACGAGCGCACCGGCAGCCAGATCGCCGCCGCATTCGGCGAGCACGCCGGTCTTCCGGCACGGTACGAAGCTCTGCCCCTACAGGCACTCGGAGACAACCCGGATATGCAGGCGATGTTCCGCTGGTTCGCGGAGACGCCCGCCTACCAGGCCGACATCAGAGCAGTGAAAGCGATCGCGCCGAATGCGTGGGACCTGCCCACATGGCTCCGCTCCAGCGGCTGGACGCTCCCGACCCCGGGCCGGTGACAACCGCGTCAATCCACGACAAGCTCATCGAGCTTGTCGGTCGACTTCGGGGTCCCCAACTCCTGGGCGGCGGGGGCGTTCCTTGCCTCGGGCAAGCCATAACCAGCTCCTGATCCACTGCACAGAGGCAATGGCCATCAGGAGGAACGCCGGCCAGATCAGATGTACCCAGCCGTCGCCGAGCAGCAGCGCGGCACCGAGCAAGAACTGACCGCCGCCCTCGACCAGCACCAGCCGGGCGTCAGTGCCGGTGGAATCACGGGCCTTCGTATCGCCGCGAAGCAGCAGCGTCACACCACGCCACAGGCCGAGCCCTCCGAACACCAGGGATGTCCAGCCCGCCAGGGCCATGAACCATTCGGGCATCTGCGGCTCCCCGGATCATCCCGTCACTGTCCCGATCGAGGATAGGTCCGAGGAGGTCGGTGCGGAGACCTCGAAGGTCGGGAAGCGCTTGGTTCGCCGCTTCCCGACCTTCGGCCAAAACGTGCGAAGTCAGCCACCGGCCGGGCGGCGGGCGGGACCGTTGTCGACGAACCGGAACGTGCTGCGCAGCGGCGCGTCGCCCAGTTCCTCGAGAATCAGGCCGTTGGTCGGCGAGTGTTGCAGGTACGCCGAGTTGTTGCTGATCCCGTACGAGCCCTTGCCGTTGGGGATGATCGTGAACTGCTGGGCCGGGTTCTTGGCGTCACAGAGCGCCCCCTCGACGGTCAGCGACCCCCCATTGCCCGGGTTGTACGCCTGCCAGCAGGACGCCTCGTCCGCGGCGGGGTGATTGTCGGCCCTGGTGTACGCCTTGATCAAGTACTTGTCACCGCCGAGCGGGGTCGGGACGAACAGTTGGCGGCCACTGTTGTCGTCGGCCTCGATGAGCCGATCGTCGAGCGACACCCCGCCCTCGGACGCCTGCGCCCGCACGATGGTGACCTCGCGCTTGCCGGACAGCTCGGCGCTGGGCGCACCCGCCGGAGCAGGCGGAGCGGCCGGTGCCTTCGCGGGCGGCGGCGCCACCGTGGCCGTGCCGGGTGCCGTGCCTCCGGTGGTGGCGGATGGTGTCGCGGTGACCGTGGCGGCAGTCGGTGGCGTCCCCGCAGCACCGGGTGTCGTGCCGCCCGTGCACGCCGTCAGTGCGCCGCCGCACACCAGCATCACCGCGCCGGTGAGCCACTTCGTCTTCAACATGCCGTACTCCTCAGAGCCGTGGGGAAATCGAGAAGGGCGGCAACTCGTGGTCGCGACCCGCTGGTGTTCTCCGGCGCTGTGACACCGGGTCCGGCGGTGCTCGTACGAGAAGGGGTCGGGGTCATGCATTTGAGAATGTCTACCGGCGGCGACCGTGCCTTCCGCCTGCGAGCCGGCACCGGGCCGGCGCTGGGATGAGATCGTGCGCGGCGGCCTCCACCAAAAGGTGGAGACCGACGTCAGGCCCTGGGACGCAGAAACGGCCGGATCCCCCGGTGAAGGGGTCCGGCCGTCTTGCTGCGGATCAGTGGTTCTTGGTGACTGCTACGAAGGCGCGCCAGGCGTCGGGGGTGAAGCTGAGGGTGCCGCCGTCGCGGTCCTTGGTGTCGCGTACGAGCACACGGGGCAGGTTGTCCGCCACCTCGACACAGTCACCGCCGTTGCCGCTGCTCTTGGTGCTCTTGCGCCAGTTGGCCTCGGTCACGTCCATGTCTCCGCCACTCCCATCATGAGGTGGATCCACTGCTCGGGCTAGGCGGCAAGGCCCAGTAGGTCTGCCGCGTGGGCGTTGAAGCGCTGCACCTCGTACACCTCGGCGTAGGGCTTCATGCGGCGTTGCAGGTCGCGGACGGTTTCGATTGTCCGCGACGAGTTGACCGAGGCGGCCAGGTCCACGACGTGCGCTGCCCTCGTAGCGGCACCTTCCACGTCCGCGCGCTGTAGCTCGGCGATCGAAAGTGCCGCCTCGCTCAACGCACCCCGACGCGCTCGACCCTGGCGCCGCGCGCCGCTGGCCGACTCGTTGGCGAAACGTTCTATCTCGGCCGTCTGGTCGAGATCTCTGAAGCAGTGGGCAGCTTCACCGAACAGATACGGCCCGTCGATGAACTTCGCCCACGCTGGCTCATTTTCGTGAACCACTCGGCCGAACAGTTGCTCCGCTTTCGCGACCGACCTGGCCGCCGCACTCGACTCACCGAGCGCGGCGAGCGCTCGTGCTTCGAGAATGTGCAGGTCAGCTACGCAGGCGGGCGAATCGTCTTCGGCGACGCCGCGTCGGCCGGCGCGAGCGAGCATCAGGGCTTCGCGTGGATAGCCCAGAAGATTGGCCTGGTCGGACATGCCGGCCAGGATGTGTGCGCCGAGCGCGGCGCTGTTCGACGCCTGCGCGAGCCGTAGCGCCTGGATGAGGTAGCGCTGAGCCAGGCCGTGCTCGCCGTCGTCGTATGCCATCCAGCCAACCAGGTAGGACTGCTCCGCGGTGGCCTCGTAGAGCGCCTGCTGTACGGCCGGCTCATGCTCGCGCTTGAGCAGCGGCAACACGTAACTCTGCATGTACTCGACCAGGGCAGTACGAGCGTGGCCGCCACCGCGCATGACATCCAGGTCCTGGAACAGCGAGAACATGTCTCGGATCCCTGCGACCTGGCGCATGCCGACCTGGCGAGGGCCCTGCTCGGTCGCGGTTTCCTCCAGCGTCGCCAGCAGCCAGTCCCGACTGGGTGCCCCGAGGGCGGCAAGGATGAACGGTGCCTTCACGATGTCGCGGCGTTCCACGTCGGATCTCCCGAGATCGGCGATCGTTTCGAGTGTCGCGTACGTGCTGTCCGAGCGTTGGTCGTGCCGGCGTACCTGTGTTCCGGATCGGTGTGGCGAAAGCGGCAGCGGCCGGGATCCCTGTGCTGAGGTCCGGCCGCTGCTCGGTGATTCAGTGGTTCTTGGTCACTGCTACGAAGGCGCGCCAGGCGTCGGGGGTGAAGCTGAGGGTGCCGCCGTCGCGGTCCTTGGTGTCGCGTACGAGCACACGGGGCAGGTTGTCCGCCACCTCGACGCACGCGCCGCCGTTGCCGCTGCTCTTGGTGCTCTTGCGCCAGTTGGCCTCGGTCACGTCCATGTCTCCGCCACTTCCGTCATCAGCTCGATCGACTGCCGGTGGGGCAGGGCTTCACCCCGGACCGACTCCCACGAACCCTGTAGTGCCGCCACGTGCTCGGCGCTCTCGACCACCTGGCCCTCCAACTGGTTGTCGAGGTAACAGGTGATCCGACCACCGGGGCCCGCGGCGACCGCGAAAGGTCCGTTCAGGCCAGCGTACGCGCCGGCCGTCGATGGAACGAGATGCACTCGGATGTGGGGTTCCTGGCACGCGGAGATCAACGCGCGCACCTGTTCGAGCATCACCTGCGGGCTGCCGATCGGGCGACGTAGCACGCCCTCATCGAGGCAGGCGGTGAACTGGGGCGGGTTCTTACGGGAAAGGATCCACTGCCGATCCAGTCGGTCGCGCACCTTCTGCTCCACGTCGTCCCGACTGGTCGGCCCGGCGTCGGTGAGCACGGCTCGGGCGTACTCCTCGGTTTGCAGCAGGCCCGGCACGACCAGCGGCTCGAACCATCGCAGTGACAGGGCTTCGCGCTCGGCCTCGGCCCACGGCTTGAACCACTGTGGATCCCGCCGCCGGCCCGTGTTCGGCCAGAGGTCGGACACCTTCTGGCCGAGCACGTTGGCGGCGCGTACGCGGGTCCGAGCGTGCGGGATCCGACCCGGATCGAGCCATCGGCTAACCGTTTTAGGATCGACGGCGGTCTTCTCCGCCAGCGACTCGACCGTATAGCCGGCCTGAGCCATCGCGGCCCGCAGAGCCTCATTCACGTTTTGTGCCTCCCCTAGGGACAGAGCGTGGAATGTCTCCCGACATTACATAGGTGACATGTTGTTGTCTGCCCCTTACGCGGGAGGGTTTTCAGCAGTAGGGCCGCTCGAAAGGCCGGGCCTGCGGGACCTTCCGAGCCCCTTGCCGGAAGGTCGACACACCGGATAGCGCCCCGGCTACGAGACAGACAGTCCGTGGCCGGGGCTGCCCACCTGGAGGTGACATGCCCGTTGACGCCCCGCCGGCCACGCCCTCGCTCGTGCTCTGGGCGGCTCGGCGTGTGTTCCTGATGCACACCGAGCCGTCCGGGGTGAATCGCTCCACCGGCAGTTGTAAGCAGTGCCGCCCGGAGGGATGCGAGATGTTGGCCTGGGCCGGCACGATCCTGCGCGAATCGCGGCTACGCGCGAACGCCGCCGATCATTACGAGGCGAGGCGGCAGTGACATTTCAAGATCAGGCGATCATCTGTATCCGGTGCAGTAATCGCGCCGGCACCGATCTTCCGCACGACTGCATCGACCAACCGGAAACACGCGTCTACCGGGATGTCCGCTGTCTGTGTCCGTGCGTGCCCGGTCGGCCCACTCCACCCGACGATGAACACCCGCGCCTGTGACCGAGCTGGTGAAGATCACTGTCAATCTCACCCCGGACGCGAACGACGCGCTGACCGCGCTCACCGCCGACCGGCGTACGACAAAAACGGACGCCCTCTGCCGTGCCCTGCGGACGGCCGCAGCCCTGCACGGGCTCGCGCCGGGCGGACGGTTCACGATCATTCCGCCCGATGGCGACCCGGTCGAGGTCTGGTTGGTGTGACCCCTCCGGGGGGTCAAGGTCGGCGAGGCTGTGGAGTTCCACTGCCCCTATAGGGGCACCGGAACGCCACAGCCCAGGCCAACCGAAGCGGGGGTCAGTGCAGGGCGAGGGCGGCGGTGATGATCGCCTGGCTGACGGCGGTTTGGTTGTCGCCCTTGGCGTCGGTTGAGGTGATGGAGAAGGCGATCCGGAAGGTGCCGTCGCGGGTGGCAGCGATGGCGCTGGAGTAGCCGTACCGGGAACCGCTCTTGACCCAGAGGGTCTCGCCGGTGGGCAGCGGGAACGCGGTCAGGCCGACGCTGTACGCCGCCGGTTTGCCGTCGAGGTCGTCGACCTGCGGGACGGCGAACATCTCGTTGAGCTGGGCGGCCGGCAGCAGGCGACCGCCGAACAGGGCCGTGCTGAAGCGGTCCAGGTCGGCGAGGGTGGAGATGATGTCACCGGCGGCCGGGGTGATGGACTGGTTCCAGTTCGTCACGTCCACCAGTTCGGTCTGCCCGTCGCGGACCACGGTCTGGTAACCGTGGGCGTGCGGGCCGCGGATGGTCGGGTCGTTTCCGGGTACGGAGGTGTCCCGCAACCCCAGCGGTGTGAAGATCCGGTTCTGCATCTCGCGTGCGTACGAGTGCCCGGTGACCTTCTCGATCAGCATCCCGGCCACGATGTAGCCCATGTTCGTATACTGCTGCTTCGAGCCCGGCGGGGTGAACACCGGCTCGTTCCGCAGCGCCTCCCGGACGATCCGTTCCTGCGTCCAGCGGTCGTAGCGGTGGTCGATGGCCCACTCGATGTCGTCCGGGAACGTCGGGCTCGGCAGTCCGCTGGTGTGGTCCAGCAACTGGCGTACGGTCACCCGGTTGTAGTCGGCGGTCAGCAGTCCGGGCAGGTAGCGGCGTACGGGGGCGTCCAGGTCGACCCGGTGTTCAGCGGCGAGTTGCAGTACGACCGTGGCGGTGAAGACCTTCGTGACGCTGCCGATCCGGAACCGGGCGTCCCGTGGCACCGGTGTGCCGGTCCGGAGGTTCCCGACTCCGGCGGCCCCGGTCCAGCAGCCGGCCGGCGTGGTCAGCCGGACCTGGGCGCTGGTGGCCTCGGCGGTCGGCAGTCCGTCGATGGCGGCTCGTAATCCGCTGCCGTCGAGCGTGCCGGAGGGGCAGGCGACGGGCGGGTGGTGCCCGGCGGTCCCCGTCCCGGACGCGAGCGCCGGTCCGGCGGTGCCGATCGCGAGGGTCGTACCGAGCAGGAGCGCGAGGGTGGCGGTGCGACGCTTGGTGAATCTCATGCGATTCACCCTCTCGGGCGGCGACCTACCGGACATCGGGGTCGCGACCCCCGGCTTCCCCGGAGGGCTTGCCTTACGGGTGGCCGACGGGCCCGCCCACAGGAAAGTCCTGTGTGGACGGGCCCGCCGGGTGCGTGCTGGTCAGCGGCTCTGGAGGGCGTCCAGGGCGACCGCCATGGCGATCACCAGACGGCGGTCGAGCTGCGGGTTCTGGATCTCGATGACGTACTTGTCGCGCAGGCCCCACTTCTTGACCACCGAGAACCCCGGCTGGTCGCCGATCAGGAAGTCGAAGTGGTACGGCAGCCAGCTCAGCGAGTCGACGAAACGACGCAGCAGGGCGACCGGGAGGCTGCGCTCCTGCCCGCGGGCGGCACCGAGACCGGGCTGCTCGACGATCCAGGTCGACCGGAGCAGCGACGCCTTGAAGTCCTTGCGGAACAGGCCGATGCCGTTTCCGGCCGCGTCGGTGATGTCGTACGTCGCACCGAGGTCGATCTTCTGCCGGGCCTTGAAGCCGAGCACCGGCTGCTGCTTGGTGTCGTCGGTGTAGAAGGTGACCTGTTCCTTGAAGGCCATCCGCTTCTGCTGCGCGAACGCCAACAGGGCACCCTCGGCACCGTCGGGCGCCACCGCGCGTACCTCGTACTGGTTCACCATCATGCGCAGCCGCTGACGTACGTAGAACTGCTGCTGGCTCTGAATGGAATCGACGGACATAGTGCTTGCCTCGTTCTGACGAGAGGGAATGTGGAGGCGCGTCAGCGGATCGTGGATCCGGAGATGGCCCGGGCGATGACCATACGCTGGATCTCTGACGTTCCCTCGAAAATTGTGTATATCTTCGCGTCCCGATACCACCGTTCTACCGGATGATCCCGGAGAAATCCGGCGCCACCGAGGATCTGTACGGCTTTCTCGGTGACCGATACGGCCACCTCGCCGGCCTTGAGTTTGGCCATCGAGCCCTCACCGGCCAGGAACGGGCGGTTGTTGCGCCCCATCCAGGCGGCCCGCCAGACGAGCAGCCGGGCGGCGTCGATCTCCATCCGCATGTCCGCCAGGGCGAACGCGACCGCCTGGTGCTCCACGATCGGGCGGCCGAACTGGACCCGTTCCTTGGCGTAGTCGAGCGCGTACTCGTACGCGGCGCGGGCGACGCCGAGGGCCTGTGCGCCGACGGTGGGGCGGGACAGTTCGAAGGTGCGCATGGCGGCCTGTCCGGTCGACCGCTGTCCGGTACGCGCCCGGTCGAGGCGTTCGAGCAGCCGTTCCCTGCCCCCGAGCAGGCAGTTCCCGGGTACGCGTACGTCATCGAGGAAGACGTCGGCGGTGTGCGAGGCGCGGAGCCCGAGCTTGCGGAGTTTCCTGGTCGCGTGCAGTCCCGCCGTCCCCGGCGGTACGACAAACGCGGCCTGCCCACGGGAGCCGAGCGTCGGGTCCACCGAGGCGGTGACGACGTGCACCCCGGCGATCCCACCGTTGGTCGCGTACGCCTTCTGCCCGTTGAGCACCCACTCGTCGGTGGCCTCGTCGTAACGGGCCCGGGTACGGATGGCGCTGACGTCGGATCCGGCCTCCGGTTCCGTGCTGCAGAAGGCGGCGACCGCCGGCTCGTCGACGGTGCCGTAACACTGCGGGACCCATTCGACGAGTTGTTCCGGGGTGCCGGTGCCGTAGATGGCGGCGACGGCGAGGGAGGTGCCGAAGATGCCGAGCCCGATGCCGGCGTCACCCCAGAAGAGTTCCTCGCTGGCGATGGGCAGGCTGAGTCCGGTCGGGTCGGACCAGCAGTTGGCGACGAACTCGTAGCCGTACAGTCCGATTTTCGCCGCTTCCTGGATCACCGGCCACGGGGTTTCCTCGCGGCTGTCCCATTCGGCGGCGGCCGGGCGCACGACCTCTTCGGCGAAGCCGTGCACCCAGTCACGCAGATCGCGCTGCTCCTCGTTCAGGTCGAGCGAGAACTCGGTCACGCGGTTGCCGCCCGGCCGCGTACGGTCACGCCGGTCAGCCCTTGGGCGGTCATGCCGGTCAGCCCTTGGGGATGTCGAAGAGGTTGGCGATGTTGGAGGCGAGGGCGAGGTCGCCCTTTGCCTTCAGCTTGCCGGTCATGAACATCATGACCGGGTTGGCCCCGCCGGAAACGACCTTGAGGAACTCCACCGGGCCGAGGGTGAGGGCGAGTTTCGGGTCGCGCACCGGGGTGCCGGTGACCGTGCAGGTGCCGTTGTCGATGACAACCTCGTAGGTGTCGACGCCACCGTCGGGGCGGCCGGAGATGTTCCAGTGGATGACCGTGTTGGTCGAGCCGGCGCGGTCGGCTCGGAACAGCGACGGCATCCGCTCGAAGATCTGGTCGAGGATGGGGCCCCGGCTCTCGCCCTTCATCACCGTGGCGATCTGCGCGTCCGGAGTGGTCTTGACCAGCTTGGCGAACTGCTTCGGATCCAGGGAGGAGAAGCTGGCCGGGTCGAAGTCACTCATGGGTGCACCTTCCGAGAGAAATTGAAGTTACTCTGGCGTAACCTTACGGGCGAGTAGGTATGCTCGCAAGGATGTCGAGCTACCCCACCTTCAAGCGGCTGCCCCGCGCTGTCCGGGAACAGCAGATGCTCGACGCTGCCGTGAAAGTGTTCTCCCGTCGTGGGTATCACAGCGCGAGCATGGACGACATCGCCGAGGATGCGGGCATCTCGAAACCCATGGTCTACGCGTACCTCGGAACCAAAGAGAGCCTTTTCACCGCATGCCTGCACCGCGAGGGCACCCGCATGATGGAGGCGATCGTCGGCGCCGTCGCGGCCGAACTGCCCCCGGACGAACAACTCTGGCGGGGCCTGCGAGCCTTCTTCGGATTCGTCGGTGCTCACCGGGACGGCTGGGCGGTGCTCTACCGGCAGGCCCGCAGCGAGCAGGTGTTTGCCGGCGAACTGGCCACCATGCGTACCCAGGTGGTCGAGGTGGTCGCCGCGCTCCTGCGCCGCAACCTGCCCGTTCCGGAGCCCGGAGCCCGCCAGGTCACCGACACCGACCTGGAGGTGATGGCGTACGCGCTGATCGGTGCCGCCGAGTCGCTCGCCGACTGGCTCACCGACCATCCCGCCGAGGACCCCGAACGGCTGGCCACCCGACTGATGAACGCCACCTGGCTCGGCGCCGGTCAACTCCGCCTCGGTCAACTCTGGCGCCCACCCGCCCCCTGACCGCGCGCGGCTTCTAGGCGTCGACCGGGCGCAGGGAGCCGAGCAGGTGCGGGGCGCCGGAATCCGGATCGTGCAGGGAAAAGTCCCAGGCCGGAGTGGCACTGAAGTTGACCGTCCCGGGCAGCCTGATCGGCACCTTGAACGCCACCTCGACGGTGTACGCCTCCGGCAGCCGACCCTCCAGCGCGGCCAGGCAGCGGGCCTTGCTCCACATCCCGTGCGCGATCGGGCGCGGGTAACCGAGCACGCGCGCGCCGATCCGGGAGGTGTGGATCGGGTTACGGTCGCCGGAGACGCGGGCGTAGGCCGTACCCACGTGAGGATTGACCCGCCACTGGCCGGTGGGGGCCGGCGGCGCCGGGCGGTCACCCGGCTCGCGCCGCTCACCCGCCGTCGGGGTCGGCTCCTTGCGGAGGTACGTCGACACGTCGTGCCAGACCGGCTCCCCGTTCACCGACGCGGTGGCGAGTACGTCGAACTGCCGCCCACGGGCATGCGGACGCGCGTCGGCGGTACGCACCGCCAGGTCGAGCGTCTCGCCCGCGTCGATCGGCCGGAGCAGACTGATCCGGTTCGCCACGTGCACGAGCCCGAGCAGCGGGAACGGGAAGTCCGGTGCGGTCATCAGCCGCATCGCCAACGGAAACGCCAGGACGTGCGGGTACGTCGCCGGCAGCGTGTCGGTGAGCCGGAACCCGCACGCCCTGTCGTACGCCGCCAGGTGCTCCCGGTCCACGCCCACGCCCTGCAACAGCAACTCCGTACGCGGCAACGGCGCCTCGACCTCGCTACGGGTGGCCGCCGCCGGCCGGCGCCGACGGGGAAGGAGCGCGGTGACGGCCCGCCGGTAGAGCGCCCCGACGGCCGGCGCCCTGCTCAACTCGACCTGCTCGTCCCGCTCCGGACCGCTGATGGGAACCGTCTCGTCCGCGCTGCCGAGCACGACCGTCTCGTCCGTGCTGGTGATCCGGACGGTTTCGTCCGGGTCCGGAGGTGGGGTGGCGGGGGCGTCCGGGTTGGACATCATGCTCCCAGCAGGCTCTGGCCGCAGACGCGGACGATGTTGCCGGTGACTCCGGCGGAGGTCGGCGCGGCGAACCAGGCGATCGTCTCGGCCACGTCGACCGGGAGTCCGCCCTGCGCCATGCTGTTCAGCCGTCGACCGGCCTCGCGCAGGCCGATCGGCATCCTGGCCGTCATCCGGGTCTCGATGAAACCCGGCGCGACCGCGTTGATGGTGATGCCCCGTTCGGCGAGGACCGGT
The DNA here is from genome assembly GCF_053601675.1 of Micromonospora sp. NPDC004704. Lineage (NCBI taxonomy): Bacteria > Bacillati > Actinomycetota > Actinomycetes > Micromonosporales > Micromonosporaceae > Micromonospora > Micromonospora sp. NPDC004704. The sequence continues at coordinate 141,510 of NZ_JBSGCD010000005.1, forward strand.
GTCATCGAGTGCACCAGCCCGATCACTCCCGCCTTGGCGGTGGCGTAGTTGGTCTGGCCCCGGTTACCGGCGATGCCGGCGATCGAGGAGACGCTGATGATCCGACCGCCGACCGGGATCAGGTCCCGGTAGAGCAGCAGGTCGTTGATCCGCTCCTGGCTGGAGAGGTTCACCGCGAGCACCGAGTCCCAACCGCTGGCGTCCATCCGGGCGATGGTCCGGTCCCGGGTGATGCCGGCGTTGTGCACCACGATGTCGACCCGGCCGTGCCGGTCACCGAGCTGGTCGGCGAGGCGGGCCGGCGCGTCGGGCGCGGTCAGATCGAGTTGTACGGCACTGCCCCGGATGTCGTTCGCCACGTCCGCGAGCAGGTCCCCGACCGCCGGTACGTCCAACGCGACCACGTGTGCGCCGTCCCGTGCGAGCACCTGCGCGACGGCGGTGCCGATCCCACGGGCGGCACCGGTGACCAGCGCGACCTTGCCGGCGAGCGGCCGGTTCCAGTCGATCCGCTCCCGGTCGCCCTCGTCGCCGGTGCCCGGATCGGTGACCCGGATGACCTGCCCGGAGACGTACGCGGACCGGCCGGAGAGCAGGAAGCGCAGCGTCGACTCAATCTCGTACCCGGCGGTCCGGTCGACGTAGACGAGTTGGGCGGTGATGCCCCGGCCGAACTCCTTTCCGATGCTGCGGGTCAGTCCTTCGAGGGCACGCTGGGCGGTGGCTTCCCGTGGGGCGGCGCACGACTCCGGCGGGGTGCCGAGCACGATCACCCGACCGCTCGGCAGTACCGACCGTGCGTACGCGTGGAAGAAGTCGTAGAGCGGGCGGAGTCCGGCCGAGTCGGTGATCCCGGTGGCGTCGAATACCAGGGCCGCAGGGCGGATGCCGCTGGCCGCCGTCGCGCCCGATACTGCGGTGTCGACCGTTGTCGGTTCGGTGATCGTTGTTGGTCCGTCCGTCGTCGGCGTGGAGGTTGTCGCCGTGCTCGACGGGTCGGTGAGCTGGGCGCCGGCTGCGGCGAGCAGCTTGGTGACTGGATCGCGCAGCCGGCCGCCGGGGGCGGCGTCGAACAGCACCGGACCGGGCACGAGAGGATCGCCCGGCCGGTACCGGCGCAGTCTGGGCGGATCGGGCAGGCCGAGTCGCTTGACGAGGGCGCGACCGGCGCCTGAGTTCGCGAAGCTCGCGTACCTGTCACTCATAGGCGTAGCCTACTGGTGAGTAGGTTTGGTGCAAGCCCTGAACGAGGAGACGGGAACGTGGAGACCGTACGTCGCGTCGCGGTGCTCGGGGGCAATCGCATCCCGTTCGCCCGTTCCAACGGCCGCTATGCCGATGCATCCAACCAGGACATGCTCACCGCCGCGCTCAACGGACTGGTGGCCCGGTTCGGGCTCGCCGGGGAGCAGATCGGCGAGGTGGTCGCCGGGGCGGTGCTGAAGCACTCCCGCGACTTCAACCTCACCCGCGAGGTGGTGCTCGGCTCCCGACTCGACCCGCGCACCCCCGCGTACGACATCCAGCAGGCATGCGGCACCGGACTGGAAGCAACCATCCTGGTCGGGAACAAGATCGCCCTCGGGCAGATCGAGGTCGGCATCGCCGGTGGAGTGGACACCACCTCCGACGCGCCGCTCGCGGTCAACGAGGAGTTCCGCCGTACCCTGCTCAAGCTCAACTCCGCCCGTACGCCGCTCGCCCGGTTGCGTGCGGCGGCCCGGTTGCGCCCCCACCAGCCGTTCCTGCCCGAGACCCCGCGCAACGCCGAGCCGCGTACGGGACTGTCGATGGGGGAGCACGCCGCGATCACCGCCCTGCGTTGGGGCATCGGGCGGCAGGCCCAGGACGCGCTGGCGCTCGCCTCGCACCGGCGACTTGCCGCCGCGTACGAGCGCGGTTTCTTCGACGACCTGGTGACTCCCTATCTCGGGCTGACCCGGGACCAGAACCTGCGGCCGGACACCTCGATCGAGAAGCTCGGGGCGCTGCCACCGGTCTTCGGCACCCGTGGGCCGGGTCGGGCGGGCGCCACGATGACGGCCGGCAACTCGTCCCCCCTCACCGACGGCGCGTCGACCGTCCTGCTCGCCTCCGAGGAGTGGGCCGCCGCGCATCATTTGCCGGTGCTGGCGTACCTGACGTTCTCCGAGGTCGCGGCGGTGGACTTCGTGCACGGTGACGAGGGGCTGCTGATGGCCCCCGCGTACGCGGTGCCCCGGATGCTGGCCCGAGCCGGGCTGAGCCTGACCGACTTCGACTACTACGAGATCCACGAGGCGTTCGCGTCGCAGGTGCTGGCCACCCTGGCGGCGTGGGAGTCGGCCGACTTCTGCAAGGACCGATTGGGGCTCGACGGTCCACTCGGGACGATCGACCGGACGAAGCTGAACGTCAACGGGTCCTCGCTCGCCGCCGGGCACCCGTTCGCCGCCACCGGCGGCCGGATCGTCGCCACCCTGGCCAAACTCCTGCACGAAGCCCGAGACCCCGCCGGAGGCTCTGCTGCCCGCCCCCGCCGAGGCCTCATCTCCATCTGCGCCTCCGGCGGCCAAGGCGTAGTAGCCATCCTCGAACGCTGACTTACGGGTTGCCGTTGCGGGGCTCATGATCATTGCGCTCGGAGCTGTCGTGAGAGGCCCTCAGAGAACAGCTGAGAGCGCAATGATCATGCTTCGGTCGAGCTTGTCCGCCCGCCGCCGTCCCCAGCGAAGTTGACCATGAAGTTAGCGACGGAATTTGGCCCCCGGAGCGTCGCTAACTTCATGATCAACGTGGCTCAGTGGGGCGCCCCGCGACTCAACTCGCTAGGAGGAGGGCGGGGAGGGTGGTTGTGGTTAGTTTGTCTGCTTCGGGTTCCGTTAATGGGTGGTGGTTGGTTAGGAGGCGGAAGATTAGGGGGCCGAAGAGGAGGTCGGTGGCGGTTTCGGCGTCTATGCCGGGGCGGGTTTCGCCTCGGTCGACTGCGCGTTGCCAGAGTTGGGCTACGGCTCGGCGGCGGTCGGCCAGAAAGTATTCGCGGAAGTAGGCGGCGCCGGAGGGATCGTCCACACAGGCCGCTATGAGCTGGGCGAACACCCGGCCGTCGGGGCTGGCGTAGAAGGTGCTGACCTGGCGTACCTGGGCGGTCAGGTCACCGCTGGCGCTGCCGGTGTCGGGCAGCGGGAGCGCGTCGGCCATCATCCGGCCGAACGCGTTCGCCGCCAATGCCGTACGGCAGGGCCAGTGTTTGTAGATGGTCGCCTTGCTGACGCCGGAGCGGGCGGCGATGGCGTCGACCGTGGCGGCGGGGACGCCACCCTCGCGCAACAGTTCCTCGGTCGTACGCAGCAGACACTCGTGGATCCGGTCGCTGCGCCCGCCCGTGGGGTACGCGAGAATGCCGTCCGCCCCCGCCACTGCGTCCGCCCCCGCCGCCGAGGCCATCAGACTGCCGCACCTATCAGGCTGACCCGGAGCATCAGGCTGCCTTGGCCAGGGTGTCGTACTCGGCGTCGGTGAGCTTGATCGAGGCCGCCGCGATGTTCTGCTCCAGGTGGGCGACGGTTGACGTACCCGGAATGGGCAGCATCACCGGCGACCGCTTGAGCAGCCAGGCGAGCGCGAGCTGGGCCGGGGTGGCCCCGTGGTCACGGGCGATCCGGGAGAGCGAGCTTCCCTCGCGGGCGAGCGGGCCGCTGGCCAGCGGCGCCCACGGAATGAAGCCGATCCCGTGCTCCGCGGAGTAGTCGAGCAGGTCCTCGGCCGACCGCTCGCCGACGTTGTAGCGGTTCTGCACCGACACGATGTTCGCGAACTTCGACGCGGCCTCGACGTCGGCGACCGACACCTCGCTGAGCCCGATGTGCCGGATCTTGCCCTCGTCCTGGAGCGCCTTCAGCTCGCCGATCTGGTCGGCCAACGGGACGCTGCGGTCGATCCGGTGCAATTGGAACAGGTCGATCCGGTCCACCCCGAGGTGGCGCAGGCTCAGTTCGGCCTGCTGGCGCAGGTACTCCGGACGACCCACCGGCGTCCATTGGCCCGGACCCTGTCGGGTGAAGCCGGCCTTGGTCGCGATGACCAGGTTCTCCGGGTACGGATGCAGCGCCTTCTTGATCAGCAGTTCGGCGGTGAACGGGCCGTACGAGTCGGCCGTGTCGATGAAGTCGACGCCCAGTTCGACCGAGCGCCGCAGTACGCGTACGGCCTCGTCGGGATCGCGCGGGTCGCCCCAGATGCCGTCGCCGGTGAGCCGCATGGAGCCGAATCCGAGCCGGGTGACCGGCAGGTCTCCGCCGAGCAGGAAGGTGCCGCTGGGTGATGCGCTGATGGTTGCGTCTGTCATGTGGAACTCCCACCGAACGGAACGGATCTTGAAGAGAACTGGAGAAACTGAACTGAACGAACAGTTCACTCTAGGTCGGGTACGGCGGCCCGACCAGTTCGGTTGATCGACGGGGTCGGACCTGGTTGCCTGGGGGCGATCTTTTCTCGGGGCGGGCTGGGGCGGTGACTCCCCGGGTCGGAAGGAGCGCGGCGATGTCGAGCAGTGCTGCCCTCGCGCCACTACGTCACGCGCCGTTCCGTTACCTCGCCATCGGCCGGTTCGTGAGCGTGCTCGGCAACTCCATCGCGCCGACCGCGCTGGCGTTCGCCGTACTCGACCTGACCGGGTCCGTACGCGATCTCGGGCTGGTGGTCGGCGCCCGGTCCCTGGCGAACGTGGTGTTCCTGCTCTTCGGCGGGGTGCTCGCCGACCGGCTGCCCCGCCAGGCGGTGATGGTCGTCTCCTGCACGCTGGCCGCCGGCACCCAGGCGGCGGTCGCCACACTGGTGCTCACCGGGCACGCCAACATTCCGCTGCTGCTCGTACTCAGTGCGATCAACGGCACGGTGAGCGCCTTCGCCTTCCCGGCCGCCGCCGCCCTGATGCCGCAGACCGTCCCGGCGGAACTGTTGCAGTCGGCGAACGCGCTCAGCCGGCTCGGGGTGAACATCGGCTCGATCGGTGGCGCCTCGGCCGGCGGGATCCTGGTCGCCGCCGTCGGGCCGGGCTGGGGCATCGCCGTCGACGCGTTGACGTTCGCGCTGGCCGGGCTGGCTTTCGCCGGCGTACGCGTGGTGGCCGTGCGGGACCGCACGTCGGCTCGGCGCAGCACCTGGACCGAGTTGCGGGAGGGCTGGACGGAGTTCGTCTCGCGTACCTGGGTCTGGGTGGTGGTGCTCGGCTTCATGCTGCTCAACGCCGCGATGAGCAGCGGTGTAGGGGTGCTCGGCCCGGCCGTCGCCGACGAGACGATCGGGCGGAAGGCGTGGGGACTGGTGCTGGCGGCGCAAACCGTAGGCCTGGTGGTCGGGGCCCTGATCGCCCTGCGGCTGCGCGTACGCCGGCTGCTGCTGCTCGGGGTGGCCTGCATGCTGGGGGCGGTGCCCCTGCTGCTCGCACTGGCGGTGGCGCCGGTCTTCGCGCTCCTGGTGCCGGCCGCGTTCCTCGGCGGTCTGGCCATGGAACAGTTCGGCGTCGCCTGGGAAACCTCGGTGCAGCAGTACGTGCCCGCCGACCGGCTCGCCCGGGTCTACTCGTACGACGCGCTCGGGTCGTTCCTCGCGATTCCGCTCGGCCAGATCGCGATCGGACCGGTGGCGGTGGCCCTGGGCAACGAGACGACCCTGCTGATCGCCGCCGGGCTGATCACACTCTCGGTGCTCGGCATGCTCAGCAGTCGGGACGTACGCCGGTTGCCGAGCCGGCACATGGCCGCGCCCGTCGGTCAGGACGCCGAAGGCCAGCGGACATCGCCCGATCCGGTGTCGTCCGGGGCCTGATCCGCTCGGCCGTCGCGTTAAGCGGACCGAAGCGCCAGGCTGAGCGGGAGGGCCGGGTCCGATACCCGATCCGATGGCGACGGTGAAGATCGTGACGAGGGTCGTACGATCCGTCAGGATGGTCCGTCGGCGGAAAAGGGGTTCCATGAGTACCGGGGTCGAAACGCTCGAGTTCCAGGCCGAGGCGCGCCAGCTCTTGCAGTTGATGATCCACTCGATCTATTCGAACAAGGACATCTTCCTGCGGGAGCTGATCTCCAACGCGTCCGACGCGCTGGACAAGCTGCGGCTGGAATCGTTGGTCGACAAGGAGCTGGAGGTCGACACCTCCGATCTGCACATCCAGATCGAGGTCGACCGGGACCAGCGCACGCTGACCGTACGGGACAACGGCATCGGCATGTCGCGGGACGAGGTCGTCGGGCTGATCGGCACGATCGCCAAGTCCGGCACCGCCGAGCTGCTGCGGCAGCTCAAGGAGACGAAGGACGCGGCGGCGTCGCAGGACCTGATCGGCCAGTTCGGTGTCGGTTTCTACTCCACGTTCATGGTGGCCGACCGGGTGACCCTGGTCAGCCGGCGGGTGGGCGAGGAGGACGGCACCCGGTGGGAGTCCGACGGCGCGGGGACGTACACCATCGAGCCTGTCCCCGACGCACCGCAAGGCACGGCCGTCACCGTGCATCTCAAGCCGGAGGACGAGGAGGACCAGCTCTTCGACTACACCACCGAGTGGAAGATCCGCGAGTTGGTCAAGCGGTACTCCGACTTCATCGCGTGGCCGATCCGGATGGAGGTCGAGCGGCCCGCCTCCGAAGCCGACGGCGAGGGTGACGACGCTCCGAAGCACGAGGTCAAGACGCTCAACTCGATGAAGGCGCTCTGGGCCCGTCCGCGCAACGAGGTCAGCGACGAGGAGTACAACGAGTTCTACCGGCACGTCAGCCGGGACTGGAACGACCCGCTCGAGATCATCCGGATGAAGGGCGAGGGCACCTTCGAGTACGAGGCGCTGCTCTTCATCCCGTCCCAGGCACCGTTCGACCTGTTCACCCGCGACGCCAAACTCGGCATCCAGCTCTACGTCAAGCGTGTGTTCATCATGGACGACTGCCAGGCGCTGATGCCGGAGTACCTGCGCTTCGTCAAGGGTGTGGTCGACGCGCACGACCTGTCGCTGAACATCTCGCGGGAGATCCTCCAGCAGGACCGGCAGATCCAGCTCATGCGCCGCCGCCTGGTCAAGAAGGTGCTGTCGACGGTCAAGGACCTGATGGCCCAGGACGCCGACAAGTACGGCACCTTCTGGCGGGAGTTCGGCCGGGCGGTCAAGGAAGGGCTGCTCAACGACTTCGAGAACCAGCGCGCGATCCTCGACATCTCCTCGTTCGCCTCGACCAACGACCCGGAGCAGTTGGTCACGCTCCAGCAGTACGTCGAGCGGATGAAGGAGGGGCAGACCGACATCTACTACATGACCGGCGAGTCCCGGAAGATGATTGAGAACTCGCCGCACATGGAGGCGTTCCACGCCAAGGGGTACGAGGTGCTCCTGCTGACCGACCCGGTCGACGAGATGTGGGTCGAGGCGGTTCGCGACTTCGACGGCAAGCAGTTGCGGTCGATCGCCAAGGGGCAGGTCGACCTCGACGCGGAGCAGGAGAACAAGGCCGACGAGCCCGACCGCGACCAGCAGAAGGAGGAGTACGCCGCCCTCCTCACCTGGCTGTCGAAGCAGCTCACGGAGCAGGTGAAGGAGGTACGCCTGTCGTCGCGCCTCACCACCTCCCCGGCGATCCTGGTCGGCGACGCGCAGGACATGACTCCGACGCTGGAGCGGATGTACCGGGCGATGGGCCAGGAGGTGCCGCAGATCAAGCGAATCCTCGAACTGAACCCGACGCACCCCCTGGTCACCGGCCTCCGCAAGGCCCACGAGCAACGCGCCGAGGACCCGGCGATCGCCGAAACCGCCGAACTCCTCTACGGCACCGCCCTACTGGCCGAGGGCGGCGAACTCCCCGACCCCGCCCGCTTCGCCCGCCTCCTCTCCGACCGCCTAGCCCGCACCCTCTAACCCCCCACCACGGCGTTGATCATGAAGTTAGCGACGGGAAATCGCGCGAAAACTGTCGCTAACTTCATGATCAACCGGGTTGGTCGGGGTGGGGATGGGGGGTGGCGGGGGGTGCGGGAGGATGGGGGGTGTGACGGAGAGCAGCGGAGACCGGGCGCGGGTTCCTAATGTGTTGGCGGGGCGGTACGCCTCGACCGAGCTGGTGCGGCTCTGGTCGCCGGAGGAGAAGATCCGGATGGAACGGCGGCTCTGGCTCGCCGTACTCCGGGCTCAGCGGGACCTCGGCGTGCCGCTGCCGGACGGTGTGGTCGAGGCGTACGAGCGGGTGCTGGACCAGGTCGACCTGGAGTCGATCGCGGCCCGTGAGCGGGTCACCCGGCACGACGTCAAGGCGCGGATCGAGGAGTTCAGCGCGCTCGCCGGGCACGAGCACGTGCACAAGGGCATGACCTCCCGCGACCTGACCGAGAACGTCGAGCAGTTGCAGATCCGGGCCTCGCTGGAGCTGATCCGGGACCGGGTCGTCGCCACCCTCGCCCGGCTGGCCCGGCTCGCGGTCGAGCACTCCGACCTGGTCATGACCGGACGCTCGCACAACGTGGCGGCGCAGGCGACCACGCTGGGCAAGCGGTTCGCGTCGGCCGCCGAGGAACTGCTGATCGCGTACGAGCGGCTCACCGACCTGATCGACCGGTACCCGCTGCGGGGGATCAAGGGCCCGGTCGGCACCGCCGCCGACCAGCTCGACCTCTTCGACGGCGACGACGAGCGGCTGGCCGAGCTGGAACGGCGGGTCGCCGCGCACCTCGGCTTCAGCCGGGTGCTCAACAGCGTCGGCCAGGTCTACCCGCGCTCCCTCGACTTCGACGTGGTGGCCGCGCTCGCGCAGACCGCGGCGGCGCCGTCGTCGCTGGCCACCACGATCCGGCTGATGGTCGGCCAGGAACTGGTCACCGAGGGCTTCCGCCCCGGCCAGGTCGGGTCCAGCGCGATGCCGCACAAGATGAACACCCGGTCAAGCGAGCGGGTCAACGGGCTCGCCGTGATCATCCGGGGTTACCTGTCGATGGTCGGCGAGCTGGCCGGCGACCAGTGGAACGAGGGCGACGTCTCCTGCTCGGTCGTCCGCCGGGTGGCGCTGCCGGACGCGTTCTTCGCCGCCGACGGACTGTTCCAGACCTTCCTCACCGTGCTCGACGAGTTCGGCGCGTACCCGGCGGTGATCGCCCGTGAGCTGGACCGTTACCTGCCGTTCCTGGCGACCACGAAGCTCCTGGTGGCGGCCGTTCGCCGGGGTGTGGGCCGGGAGGTGGCGCACGAGGTGATCAAGGAGCACGCGGTCGCGGTGGCCCTGGCCATGCGGGAGAAGGGTACGACCGAGAACGACCTGTTCGACCGGCTTGCCACCGACGGCCGGCTCGGGCTGAGCCGGGCCGAGATCGACACGCTGGTCGCCGACCGGGCAGCCTTCGCCGGTGCCGCACCGGCCCAGGTACGGGCGGTCGCCGACCGGGTCGCCGAGGTCGTCGCGGCACACCCGGAGGCAGCCGGTTACCACCCGGCACCGATCCTCTAAGACAGATTCCGGTGCCGATATTGGGCTAGCTGGCTAGCCCAATATCGGCCGCGCCGGCTAGGTCTCCGGGGTTGGGGTGGGGGTTTCGGCCGCACTGCGCAGATCGGGCGCGCTGGGCGGTTCCGAGACCCCGATCGGGTCGGGCAGGATCTCCGCGCTGTGCGCCGTGTCGGCGGCGAGCAGCGGCGCGTCCGGGAGCGGTGGCCGCGGCTGTTCGCGGATGACCACCGCCGTGCCGTACGCGCAGAGTTCCATCCACATCTCGCCCACCTCGCGATGGTCGAAACGCATGCCGATCACGGCGTTGGCGCCGAGCCGGCGGGCTTCTTCGCCCAGATTGGCCACCGCCTCCGTCCGCCACCGGGTGAGGTTCTCCGGGGCTTTCGGGTCGTATGCCCCACCGCGGAGGTTCTTCACCCCTTCGCGGTACGGGTTTCGGGTTCGGGCCATCGATGACACTACTTCGCCGAGGACTGCGCGGATCTCGTACCCGGGAAGGACATCCGTCGTCACGACCAGCACGTGTTGATGCTGGCAGAGCCGGGGTGGTGGCAATTGTGAGGTGTGTTCACGTCGGCTCATGCTGCAAAACCGCGCGCGACGGTAGAACGACGTGCGGAGCGTGCAACGGCCCGCAACCTCGTGCGGGGCGTGCAAGGGCATTCTCGCGCCGGTACGCCGCGACCGGCGGAAACGTTGCCGCGAGCAGGTGAAACGGCGCGGCGCGGACGGCCGGGGTGATCCGGAACGTCCGCGCCGTACCCCTGAGGAGGACTAGACCCCGGTCACCGAGGTGATCCAGGACCGGTTGTAGGCCACGCTGCCGTAGTTCTGGATGTTCACGCCGTCGGCGGTGGAGGCGACGCCGACCTGGGCACCGTTGTAGAACTCGGGGCCGCCGGAGTCACCGCGCCACGCGTTGCCGTTGACCCGGGTGCTCCGGATCGCCCGGCCGCCGTACGCGTCGGTCACGTTGGTGCTGGTGACCCGGACGTTGGCGGTCTTGAGCGTGGTCGAGGCGCCGCAGCCCTCGTAGCAGGTCATGCCCCAGCCGTAGATCGAGTTGGTCGAGTTGACCGGCGGGTAGGCGCTGGAGAGCGTCACGTACGAGGTGCTGATCGCGGTCGAAAGCTGGAGCAGGGCGAGGTCGTACCGGGTGGAGTACGACGAGACGTTGCTGGTCACGCCCCCGGAGGTCCGGTTGACGCTGCCGACCCGGACCGACATCGTGCCGCTGACGCAGTGCCGGGCGGTGAGCACCCAGCGGGACGCGATGATCGTGCCGGAGCAGGTGAACGATCCGTTGCTGAACACGGCCGCGGCCCAGGGGGCGGACGAGACCGTGCCACCGCCGATGATCAGCGGGGCGACCGGCTCGTTGCTCGCCGAGGCGGCGGAGGGGGCGACGAGCGCACCGACGAGGGCGGTGGCGACCGTCACCAGGGTGAGGCGGATGCGCATGGAGGGGGCTCCTTCCGGGGGGTGGCACCCGGGGTTTCCGGGTCGGGGCGAGCCGCCGACGGCGGTTGGGTGTCCGCCGTACGGCCTTGAAGATCAAACGTTTGGTGTGACGAACCAGACGTTCGACGCCACACGCTAAGACGTTCGTCGTTCATCCACAAGAGTCAAATCGAACCCTCCCGATATGATCTCCGCGGGTCGACCGTCGGGGCCGAGAATGATCACCACCGGTACGCCCGTGAGTGCTCGTGATCACGCCGGTGGGCGGCGGGTGTGCGATTTTCCACAGGGTTGTCCACAGGGCGGCCGGTGCGTCGGCCGAGCGCTCTGCCAGGTAGGCTTGCCCCGCTCGCCCCTATGGGCCGGCACCCAACTGCGTACACAGTCAGGAGTGCCCAGTGCCTCGCGTCGTCGTCGACGTCATGCTCAAGCCGGAGATTCTCGATCCTCAGGGCCAGGCCGTCGCAAACGCGCTGCCCCGCCTGGGCGTCAGTGACGTCTCCTCGGTGCGCATCGGTCGGCGCATCGAGATCGAGTTCGCCGGTGAGCCCGACCTTGATCGAGCTCGGGAAATCGCGGACAAGCTGCTGGCCAACCCCGTGATCGAGGACTTCTCGATCCGGGTGGCCGATGCCGAGGATGAACATCCGTGACGGCCCGGATCGGTGTGGTGACCTTCCCCGGGTCACTGGATGACGGCGATGCCGCCCGCGCGGCGCGCATCGCCGGGGCGGACGTGGTCCGGCTCTGGCACGGCGACCGCGACCTGCACCAGGTCGACGCCGTGGTGCTGCCCGGTGGCTTCTCGTACGGCGACTACCTGCGCTGCGGCGCGATCGCCCGATTCGCCCCGGTGATGGAGTCGCTGGTCGAAGCCGCCCGCGAGGGGATGCCGGTGCTCGGCATCTGCAACGGGTTCCAGATCCTCTGCGAGGCGCACCTGCTTCCCGGCGCGCTGACCCGCAACGAGCACCTGCACTTCCGTAACCGGGACCAGTGGCTGCGGATCGAGGCGGTCAAGACCGCCTGGACCAACACCTTCCAGCCCGAGCAGGACGTGCTGATCCCGGTCAAGAACGGCGAGGGCCGGTACGTCGCCGAAGCGCACGTACTCGACCAGCTCGAGGCCGAGGGCCGCGTGGTCGCCCGTTACCAGCGCGGCAACCCGAACGGCTCGCAGCGCGACATCGCCGCGATCACCAACGAGGCGGGCAACGTGGTCGGCATCATGCCGCACCCCGAGCACGCCGTGGAGGCGTTGACCGGCCCCTCGCTCGACGGTCTCGGCTTCTTCACCTCAGTCCTCAAGCACCTTGCGGGAGTGCCGGCATGACGACCCAGCCCGACACGGCGTCGAGCGAGGTCGGTGGGGTGACCCCGCCGACCGACCAGCCCACGCCCCGTGCGGCCGAGTCCGCCCCGGAGACCCCGGCCGGCCAGGTCGCGGCGTCCTTCCCGCCCGCGCAGGCCACCGGGGCGCACGCCGCCCCGAGCGCCTATCCGGACGACCTCGACACCGTCGAGCGGGCCATCGACACCCCGGAGGAGCTGCAGCCGTACGTCGAGCTCGGCCTCCGTGACGACGAGTACGACCGGATCCGGCAGATCCTGGACCGCCGGCCGACCCAGGCCGAGCTGGCGATGTACTCGATCATGTGGAGCGAGCACTGCTCGTACAAGTCGAGCAAGGTGCACCTGCGCCAGTTCAGCGAGAAGGCCCCGCCCAGCGACCGGATGCTCGCCGGCATCGGTGAGAACGCGGGCGTGATCCAGATCTCGGACAAGCTGGCGGTGACCTTCAAGGTCGAGTCGCACAACCACCCCAGCTACGTCGAGCCCTACCAGGGCGCGGCGACCGGTGTCGGTGGCATCGTCCGGGACATCCTCGCCATGGGCGCCCGCCCGATCGCGGTGATGGACTCCCTGCGCTTCGGCGCCGTCGACCACCCCGACACCGCCCGGGTCCTGCCCGGCATCGTCGCCGGCGTCGGCGGGTACGGCAACTGCCTCGGCCTCCCGAACATCGGCGGGGAGATCGTCTTCGACCCGTCGTACCAGGGCAACCCGCTGGTCAACGCCCTCTCCCTCGGCGTACTGCCGGTCGACCGGTTGCAGAACAAGGCAGCGGCCGGCGCGGGCAACATCGTCGTACTGATGGGCGCCAAGACCGGTCGGGACGGCATCGGCGGCGTCTCCGTACTCGCCAGCGCCACCTTCGACGAGGGCAGCGAGCAGCGCCGCCCGGCCGTCCAGGTGGGCGACCCGTTCACCGAGAAGCTGCTGATCGAAGCCTGCCTGGAGCTCTACGACGCCCAGCTCGTCGTCGGCATCCAGGACCTCGGCGGCGCCGGCCTCACCTGCGCCCTGACCGAGACCGCCGCCGCGGCCGGCACCGGCATGCGGGTCTGGCTGGAGCGGGTTCCGCTGCGCGAGGCATCGATGACCCCGCACGAGATCCTGGCCAGCGAGTCGCAGGAGCGGATGCTCCTGGTCGTCACGCCGGAACAGCTCGAAGCCGTGCTCAAGACCGCCGAGAAGTGGGGCGTGCTCGCCACCGCCATCGGCGAGGTCACCCCGGCCCAGGCCGACGGCGAGCCGGGACGACTGCTGATCACCTGGCGTGACCACACCGTGGTTGACGTACCGCCGGGATCGCTGGTCGACGACGGTCCGGTCTACGCCCGCCCGATGCGCGAGCCGGCCGACCTGATCCTGCTCCAGGCGGACCGGGCCGAAACGCTGCCGCGCCCGTCGACGCCGGAGGCGCTCCGGGAGACCGTGCTGCGCATGATCGCGTCGCCGAACCTGGCCGACAAGTCCTGGGTCACCGAGCAGTACGACCGCTACGTCCTCGGCAACACCGTCCTGGCCCAGCCGGAAGACTCCGGCGTGATCCGGTTGGATGAGGAGACCGGCCTCGGTGTCGCGCTCTCCGTCGACGGCAACGGCCGGTACGCCCGGCTGGACCCGTACAACGGGGCCAAGCTGGCGCTGGCCGAGTCGTACCGGAACGTGGCGGTCACCGGTGCCAAGCCGGTCGCCGTCACCGACTGCCTCAACTTCGGTTCCCCCGAGGACCCGAGCGTCATGTGGCAGTTCGCCGAGGCGGTACGCGGCCTCGCCGACGGCTGCGCCGAACTGGGCATCCCGGTCACCGGCGGCAACGTCAGCTTCTACAACCAGACAGGTGCCGCGGCCATCCACCCGACCCCGGTGGTCGGTGTGCTCGGCCTGCTCGACGACGTGGCACAGCGAGTGCCGATGGGCTTCGCCGCCAAGTCCGGCGGCGACCACGACGTGGTGTTCCTGCTCGGCGAGACCCGGCTGGAGCTGTCCGGCTCCGAGTGGGCCTGGGTCACCCACGAGCACCTCGGCGGCGTACCGCCCCGGGTCGACCTCTCCGGTGAGCGGGCCCTGGCCGAGCTGATCGCGGAGGCGTCCCGGCTCGGTCACCTGACCTCGGCGCACGACCTCTCCGACGGTGGGCTCGCCCAGTCGCTGGTCGAGTCCAGCCTGCGCCGCGGCGTCGGCGTCAAGATCGCGCTGCCGGACGAGTTCAGCACCGGTTCGATGCCGTTCGTCTACCTGTTCAGCGAGTCGGCCGGTCGGGCGCTGGTGACCGTGCCGCGTGGCCAGGACAAGGCCTTCCAGGCGCTCTGCGAGGACCGTGGGGTGCCGGTGACCGCGCTCGGGGTCACCGACCCGACCGGCGGCGCCCTGGACGTACGCGGGCAGTTCAACCTGGGCCTGGACGAGCTGCGGGCGGCCTTCGAGTCGACCCTGCCGCGCCTGTTCGGCGACGTCGCCGGGACCGCCTCGGACGCCCCGGTGGCGCCGATCGTCGGCACCGAGCCGGCCGACGCCGACGAGTCCGTCGTACCGGCCGGGACGTCGGCAGCCGGCGAACCGGCAGTGGACGAGGTACCGGTGGCGCAGCAGCAGGCAGAAGCGGAGGAGCCCGCGACGGAGGCTTCGGCCCCGGTCACAGGCGACTGACACGTTGGTCGGCACCGTCTACGCCCAACCCGGATCCGGGGCCCGCTTCGACTGGGGGCTGGGCGGTGCCGCCGAACTCGGCCGGGTCTGCGCGGCCCTGGTCGTGGTCGACGTACTCTCCTTCACCACTGCGGTGGAGGTGGCGGTCAGCCGTGGGATCAGGGTGCACCCGTTTCCGTGGGGCGCCCAGGCGGCCGAGTACGCCCGTCGGGTCGGCGCGGTCGCGGCGGTCGGACGAGGTGCGGTGACCCCGGAACAACCCTGGTCGTTGTCGCCGGCCGCGCTGCGTACCGCACCGGTCGTGCCCGATCTCGTCCTGCCCTCACCGAACGGTTCGGCGATCTGTGCCGCCGCCAGCGCAACCGGCGTCCCGGTGGTGGCGGCGTGCCTCCGTAACGCACCCGCCGTCGCGCGCTGGCTCGTCAACCAGGGGTACGGCACCGCGCAGGCACCCGTCGGTGTGGTCGCCGCGGGTGAGCGTTGGCCGGACGGCACCGTACGCCCCGGCGTGGAGGACCACCTCGGAGCGTCCCTGGTGCTCGACGGGCTTGCCACGGTTCCGGGTGGACTGTCGGTCGAGGCCGCGGTCGCGTTGGCGGCGCTGAGTAGCGTACCGGACCTGCCGGCGGCGATCAGGGGCTGCGTCTCCGGCCGGGAACTGATCTACCGGGGTTTCGAGTCGGACGTGGAGATCGCCGTACAGATCGGTGTCTCCAACGTGGTGCCGCTGCTCCGGGACGGAGTCTTCGCGGCCGCCGCCTGAACCGACCGACGGAAGGTCCGGGCAGGCAGTGGCATTCGACGTGCGGTGGCTCTGTGCTGTCTTGCGTGGGCCGTCTTCGTTAAAGCGTGGCCTGATCGGGCTGGCCGGGAGGTTGGTCCCGGCCAGCCCGGATGATCAGTCGTCCAGCCAGTCCAGCGAACGGCGCTCGCCGCCCCGGTTCTGCTGCTGCGGTGCGGGCGCACCGCCCCGGCCGCCGTGCCCGCCGCCCTGGGCCGACTCGTCGTAGTAGCCGCCGCCCTGCTGCTGGTCGTAACCGCCGCGGTCGTCGTAGCCACCGCGCTGGTCGGCGCCACCACGCTGGTCGTAACCGCCACGCTGGTCGTATCCACCGGCCTGGGGCTGGTCGTAACCGCCCGCCGCCGGCCCGGCACCGTAACCGGGCTGGTCACCGTAGCCCCCATGACCACCGGCGCCATAGCCGTCGGCACCCTGCTGGTCGTAACCGGCCCCGGCGGTCGGCGCGCCGTAGGCACCGCCACCACCCTGGCCGTAGCCCTGCTGGCCGCCCTGGCCGCCGTACGGCTGCTGGTCGGCACCGTACGCGCGGGTGCCGTCGCTGCCGCCGGCCCCGTAGGCACCGCCACCGGCACCGCCCTGGGCGTACGGGTCGGCCGGCGGGGCGTACTCGCTGCCGCCCGCGCTGGGACCGTCGTAGCGTCCGGTGGGCTCGTCGTAGCGGCCACCACCACCAGGAGCCGGGGTGGGCGGGTAGGGGCCACCACTCGGCGCGGCCGGGTACGCCCCCGGTGCCGGGGGGTACCCCGCGCCGGGCTGCTCGCCGTAGTTGCCGCCGCCGTAGCCACCGGCACCCGAACCCGGTGCCGCGCCGTAGCCGCCCGCGCCGGAGGCGGGGGTGTTGCCGTAACCGGCGCCGGAACCCGGTGCGTTGCCGTAGCCGGCCGCGCCGGGTGCCCCGCCGTAGCCGCCGGCACCGGAGCCGGGCGCGTTGCCGTACTCCGAACCGGGGGCGCCGCCGTAGCCGTTGGCCGGGGCCCCGTAGCCGCCCGCGCCGGAGCCGGGGGTGTTGGGGTAGCCGGCGCCCGAACCCGGTGCGTTGCCGTAGGCGCCGCCCGCGCCCGGTGCGTTGCCGTAGCCACCGGCGCCGTACTCGCCACCGCCCTGCGGGGCGCCGCCGTAGCCGTAGCCGGCGCCCTGCCCTGCGGCGCCGTACGTCGACGCCTGCGGCTGCTGAGACGGCAGCGGCGCGCCGTACGGGTCCGGGAACTCGTCGTCCACCAGGGGGCGGTTGTGCATCATGGTCGGTGCGTCGGCCAGCGACGTGTTCCGGTTGATCGCCGTGGCGTCGTTGCCCATACCGGCGCGGTTCGCGACCCGGGTCGGGTCGGAGCCGCTCTGGTACCCGCCGCCGGCACCCGCCGCAGCCCCGGACCGGGGACCGTTCGGGTCGTCGTCGTCCTCGTCCGCGTTCTCCTTGCGCCGCATCCAGAGCAGGACGATGGCGCCGACACCGAGGGCGACCAGCAGGCCGCCGACGATGATCAGGATCCAGGAGCTGAGTCCGCCGTTGGAGCTGGTCTCGTCGGTCGCGGCCTGTCCGGGCGCGTCGCTACCGTCCGCAGCCGGTTCGCCCTCTTCGGTCGGCACCGCCTCGTCACTGGGCGGTGCCTCCGCGCTGGCGGACGGCGAGGCGTCGGCGAGCGCCAGGACGACGCGCTGGTTGGTCAGCGTCTGGTTGGCGGCAGCCGTGATCTTCTTCTTCTGGATCCGGTCGTTCAGGCTGGCGCCGAGGTCGATCTGCCCGGGGGTGATCGGAGCGGTGGCGGTGCCGAGGAACTTGAAGCTGCCACTGGAACTCGTGGTGGCGTCGTAGCTGTGGCCCTGCGAGTCGATCAGCACCACCGAGGCGTTCGGCACCGGGGTGCCGTTGGCGTCGGTGACCCGGCCCGAGATCTCCTTGACCGTGGGCGTGGCCGCCGGCTGGGTCGGCTGCTGCGGCGGTGGCTGCTGCGCGGCCCTGACGGTGAGAGCGAAGTCCTTGGTGGCGACGTCGCCCGACGGTCCGCCCTCGGCTCGCACCGTCACGGAAGTCGCGTTGGCGGCGGCGGCGTTGTCATTCGCCTTGAGGGTCAGGGCGACGGATCTTTGCTGATTCGGTGCCACGGTGACCTTGCCGCAACCGCCGGAGCAGCTGACGCCCGGTGGCAGGCCGGTGACGCTGATGTCTACCGTGATGTCGCCTTCACCGCTCTTGACGCGGACACTGACGGTGGTGTCACTGCCAGCCGAGACGGTGGCCGAGTTCGCGACCTCAAGTTCTGGTGGTGCTGCGAGAGCTGGTGCCGAGGGGAGAGCGAGCAGGGCACTGGCTGCCAGCGCCACGACCACACCGGCCCGTCGCTTCCAGGCATGTCGGTGTGTTGTCACGTCCACCGCCTTCCGGTCTGACTTCTCCGGCCGACTCAATTCCGGCCAGGGTTCACTACCGTACGAGTACACCGTCGGCAACTATGCCTTGTTCGAGTGGACTCGCGCGACCCAGGGGCAGCGTCAATTGACACGACGGCAGGTCGTATCGTCCCGTCGTGTCCTCTCCGTACAATAAGTCCTCACTGGTGGTGGCGGCGGTCGCCGAACTCGACGCTGGCCGTACCCCGGAGCGTGAGCTGCTTCGGGACGCGGTCCGCGAGCTCCTCGCGGAGCTGGCTCGGCGCGCACCTGGCCGTTCGGTGGAGGTGCGGGTTCCACCTTACGGCGCGGTTCAGTGCGGGTCCGGGCCGCGACACACCAGGGGTACGCCGGCAAACGTGGTGGAGCTGGATCCGGTGACCTGGATCCTGCTGGCAACGGGGCGGCTGGGATGGGCCGACGCGGTCGAGGCCGGACGGGTTCGAGCCAGTGGGAATCGCGCCGACATATCGCCCTATATCCCGCTCGAATAGTGCATCTCGCGCTTATCGGCCGTCACGGTAAGGAGCGAGTACGTGACTTTCTGTATTGTCTCCGGCTCGCGTACACTGTTCGGCGACGGAACTTCCAAATTCCCGCGCGCTAGGCGAGTCCGAGCAGATCCGCATTGAGCGGATCGGCCTTCAGTTTGAGGAGCGGCAGGTGCCCCGAGGCGACGGCCGGTTGAGCCACGAACTCGACCCCGAACGGCCCGGCCCGCAAGACGCCTGCGGCGTGTTCGGCGTCTGGGCTCCGGACGAAGACGTCGCGAAGCTCACCTACTTCGGTCTGTACGCGCTACAGCACCGGGGCCAGGAAGCGGCGGGGATCGCCGTCAGCGACGGCTCGGGCGTGGTGGTCTACAAGGACCTCGGCCTGGTCGCCCAGGTCTTCGACGAGCCCACCCTGGCCAGCCTGCGCGGGCACCTCGCGATCGGGCACGCCCGCTACTCGACCACCGGCGGCTCGACCTGGGAGAACGCCCAGCCGACGATCCGGGCCAACACCGCCGGCACCACGATCGCGCTGGCGCACAACGGCAACCTGGTCAACACCGCCGAGCTGGCCAAGGAGTCCGCCGCCCGCGGCATGGATTCCTCGGACGGTTCGACCTCGGACACCGCCCTGGTCACCGCGCTGCTGGCCAGCCGCCCCGACCTCTCGGTCGAGGCCGCCGCGCTCGAGGTGCTGCCGATGCTGCGCGGCGCGTTCAGCTTCGTGTTCATGGACGAGAGCACCCTCTACGCCGCCCGCGACCCGCACGGGGTGCGCCCGCTCGTGCTCGGCCGGATGGAGCGCGGCTGGGTGGTCGCCAGCGAGACCGCCGCACTCGACATCGTCGGGGCGAGCGTGGTCCGCGAGGTCGAGCCCGGCGAGCTGATCGCGATCGACGAGCACGGCCTGCGGTCGGCGCGGTTCGCCGTACCGGAGCCGAAGGGCTGCCTCTTCGAGTACGTCTACATCGCCCGGCCGGACACCACCATCGCCGGCCGGAACGTCTATTCCACCCGGGTCGCCATCGGGCGGCAGCTGGCCAAGGAGCACCCGGTCGAGGCCGACCTGGTGATTCCCGTACCGGAGTCGGGCACGCCGGCCGCGATCGGCTACGCGGAGGCGTCCGGCATCACCTACGGCGCCGGGTTGATGAAGAACCCGTACGTCGGGCGGACCTTCATCCAGCCGTCCCAGACCCTGCGCCAGCTCGGCATCCGACTCAAGCTCAACCCGCTGCGGGAGAACGTGCGGGGCAAGCGGGTGGTGGTGGTGGACGACTCGATCGTCCGCGGCAACACCCAACGCGCGATCGTCCGCATGCTGCGCGAGGCCGGCGCGCTGGAGGTGCACGTACGCATCTCCTCGCCGCCGGTCAACTGGCCGTGTTTCTACGGCATCGACTTCGCCACCCGGGCGGAGTTGCTGGCCAACGGGCTGGACAACGAGGGCATCCGCCGGTCGATCGGTGCGGACAGCCTCGGTTACGTCTCGCTGGCCGGACTGATCGCGGCGACCGAGCAGCCGAAGACGCGGCTGTGCCGCGCCTGCTTCGACGGGGAGTACCCGATCGAGCTGCCGGCCGGGAACCTGATCGGCAAACACGTACTCGAAGGGGTAGGGCGTCGGGTCGCGGACCAGGCACCGGAGCCCGCACAGCAGCGCTACGACGGCGGCTCGGACGGAGCCGACGCCGACGACACCCCGCTACCACTCATCAGCAGCCCGGGCGCACGTGACGCACTGCAACGCCCGTAACGATCCGACCGGCGCGGCCCACGCCCAGCGTCCGGTGAGTGCCATAAGTCGAGCGATCCTCGACCGCTACCCGACGCGGCCCGCCGCGAGGAACAAAGGGGAGAACCGTGACGCACGTGACTGAGCGCAATGGCGCAGGTAGCGGGTCGGCCGAGGGCTCCGGCTCCGGCGGCGGCGTGCGCCAGCCCTGGACCGCCGGATCCGGTCGCGCCACCCGCAAGCGCAGCGTCTCGTACGCGGACGCCGGGGTCTCGATCGAGGCCGGCGACCGGGCGGTCGAGCTGATCAAGTCGAAGGTACGAACCACCCAGCGGCCCGAGGTGATGGGGCAGCTCGGCGGCTTCGCCGGCCTGTTCCGGCTCGACACCGCCAAGTACCGCAACCCGATCCTCTCCGCCTCCACCGACGGCGTCGGCACCAAGCTGGTCATCGCCCAGCAGCTCGGCATCCACGACACGGTCGGCATCGACCTGGTCGCCATGGTCGTCGACGACCTGGTCGCGACCGGTGCCGAGCCCCTCTTCCTGCTCGACTACATCGCCACCGGCGAGGTCGTGCCGGACAAGGTCGCCGAGATCGTCGCCGGCATCACCGACGGCTGCCGGTACGCCGGCTGCGCGCTGCTCGGTGGCGAGACCGCCGAGCACCCCGGTGTGCTGAAGCCCGACGAGTACGACATCTCCGCGACCGGTGTCGGTGTGGTCGAGGAGAGCGAGATCCTCCGCCCGGAGCGGGTCGAGATCGGCGACGCGGTGATCGCGATGCGCTCCTCCGGCCTGCACTCCAACGGCTACTCCCTGGTCCGCCACGTGCTCCTGGGCGCCGGCCGGATGCGGCTGGACACGGTGATCGAGGACTTCGGCCGGCAGCGGACCCTCGGTGAGGAACTGCTGACCCCGACCAAGATCTACGCGCAGGACTGCCTCAAGCTGATCGCCGAGACCGAGGTGCGGTCGATCGCGCACATCACCGGCGGCGGAATCCCCGGGAACCTGGTCCGGGTGCTGCCGGAGAACGTGGACGCGGTGGTCAACCGGGCCACCTGGAAGCCGCAGCCGATCTTCGACCTGGTGCAGGCCAAGGGCCGGATAGAGGACCCGGAGATGGAGTCCACCTTCAACATGGGCGTGGGCATGTTCGCGATCGTCTCCGCCGAGGACGCGGACCGGGCGCTGGCCTGCCTGGCGGGCCGGGGCGTCGAGGCGTGGCAGGCCGGCGAGATCATCGAGGGCACCGGCGAGGTGCAGATGATCGGCCAGCACACCCGCGGTTGATCACCGAACGTACATTCGTGCATTCCGAATTATTGCCGTGATCCTTCGCATACCCGATCAGGACTTCACCCGAGTGGCCACCGCAACCTAGCCTGAGGGGCACCTCAGCTACGGGGAGGAGCGGCTGATGGCTGTCCTGCGGCAAACGTTCACGGGTATGCGGGGCATCAACACCGTGCCCTCGTACGTGGTGATGCAGCCGACCACGCTCTGTAACCTGGACTGTTCGTACTGTTATCTCCCGTTTCGGGCGGATGATCGGAAGATGCCGGTTCCGGTGGCATTGGCGGTGGCGGGCCCGGTGAACGACTGGGCCCGGTCCGGTCGCTTCTCCGTGGTGTGGCACGGCGGGGAACCCCTGGCCACCGGACGGGAGCACCTCGCCGCGCTGCTGGCCCCGTTCGACGAGCGGGTGGAACACCACGTACAGACCAACGCGACGCTGATCGACGACGCCTGGTGCGAGTTCTTCGCCGAGCACGGGATGCGGGTCAGCGTCAGCGTGGACGGGCCGAGACAGCGCAACTCCGACCGGGTGGGCCGGGGCGGGCGGCCGGCGTACGACCGGATCGAGCGGGGCATCGAGGCGCTGCGGCGCAACGGTGTCGGTTTCTCCGCCCTGTGCGTGGTGACCCGACCCGAGCCCGGCCTCGCCGCCGAGCTGTACGCGTACTTTCTCGACCTGGGGTGCGACGTGCTCGGGATCAACATCGAGGAGATGGAGGGCGTCAACACCCGCCTCAACGCCCACCCGGCCGAGGCGGTCACCGCCTTCTGGGCCGAGCTGGTCACCGCCTGGCGGCAGCGCCCCCGGATCCACCTGCGTGAGGTCGAGTGGTCCCTGCGGTACGCCTCGGCGGTCCTCGACGGCACCTCGGACGACCTGCTCCCGCGCCGGCTCGACCCGATCCCGACCGTCGGGTACGACGGCTCGGTGGTCCTGCTCTCGCCCGAGCTGGCCGGCTTCTCCGACCCCCGGTACGGCGACTTCACCAGCGGCAACGTGCTGGCCACGGGGCTGGCCGAGATCCTCGCCGGGGCCGAGGGCCTGCCGTGGGTCCGCGAGTTCCTCGGCGGTGTGGAGACCTGCCGCTCCACCTGCCCCTACTTCGGCTTCTGCGGCGGCGGTCACGCCGCCAACCGTTACTTCGAGCAAGGACGTTTCGACGGTACGGAGACCAACCACTGCCGTAACAGCAAGATCCGCCTACTCGAGGGAGTGTTGGACCATGCTCGAGATCACCAGCCCGCGGGACGCTGAGCCGACCGGGGGCGCCGTCCCCGACCCGGTCGCCGATCGGGTGCGCGCGGCCCGGAGCGGGCTCACCACCCTGCTGCACGAGGCCGAGCAGGCTCGTCGGGAACGAGCGGAGGAGGCGGCGGTGGGCGAGAGTGGCAGCGCGGTCTGCGCGTGGAACCACTTCGAGAACATCCCGACCTTCTACAACTGGAACAACCGGCCACGCTGAACCGGCCGGCGGTCCGATCGGTCGGATCTGGCACGTCCGACCGGTCAAGGACCTGCCGCGCGGGTCGGACAACGATCCGCACGGCAGACCCTCGACCGGATGGAACCGTGTAGATCTACGGTGTGCCACACCATCCGGACACGCGTGAGCACGCGGGCGTTACCGCGTGCTCAATGTGCCCGACGGAGGTCAGCGGGCTGGAGGCGACCAGGTGTCTGGTTCGTCGTCCGCGTCATGGTCCTCGTCATCGTCGTCGACATACTCTTTGTAGTCGTCGTCGAAGTCGTGGTCCGACTTGCCGCTGCCGCCGAGTTCTCGCTGCAAGGCGGCGAGGTCGGTGTTCGGGGAGTGGTACTTCAACTCCCGGGCCACCTTTGTCTGCTTGGCCTTAGCACGGCCGCGCCCCATGGCTCGACCCCCTCGCACAGAATTCGGGGCAGCCCGAAGGCGGGCCCCGATGACGTCAGGCATCTCTCGTGGGTCTTACGGTACATGGGTATGCCCGCGTTCGGCACCTCGGGTTACCGCCGGTGGTGCCCGCGCGTCGAGGTTGACCCGACCGGGCCATTTTCGGCCGGGTAACGACCGCGTCGGAAAACCGGTCATGACGGCTCGATCACCCTGTGCTGCGGGCTTACCGCCGAGACCGACCTTAGACCCCGATCAGGGACAAAACGAGGTTAATCACGCTGGTCAGCCGGCAACCCGCACCCGTCGTACGGGCCATGGGCGCCGATCGAGGGTGTGAACGCCGGTCGGCTGCGGCTGACCTGCCTCGCTAGCGGCTCTGAGCGGGTCGTGACGGCCCGATCGCCCCCGGAGTCGACGTCGGGGACCCCTTACCCGACCGTCGGCACGGGCGAGGTGACGTGGGGTCGTGGTCGGACGCCGTACGGGGCGGGCGGACGGGATCGGGCCCCGGCCGCCCGCTGCCGGTGTCAGGTCAGGTGGATCGAGCGGAGCCGGCCGACCTCGGCCATCCGCCGCTCGGCGAGCCGGTCGGCCGCCACCGCCGGGGGTACGCCCTCGGCGTCGGCCAGGCGGAGGATCTCGCGGGTGGTGTCGTAGATCCGGGTGGCCCGGAGCTTGGCCCGCTCGAAGTTGAAGCCCTCGATCTCGTCCGCGACCTGGATCACGCCGCCGGCGTTCACCACGTAGTCCGGTGCGTAGAGGACGCCACGGTCGGCGAGCTGCTTCTCGATGCCGGGGTGGGCGAGCTGGTTGTTCGCCGCACCCGCCACGATCTTGGCCCGGAGGGCCGGCACGGTCTCGTCGTCCAGCGCGCCGCCGAGGGCGCACGGGGCGTACACGTCGATGTCGGAGGTGATCAACGCGGTCGCGTCCGCGACCAGGTCGACCTCCGGGTACGTGTGCCGGGCCCAGTCCAGGGCCTTCTCGTTCACGTCGGTGGCCACCACCGTGGCGCCGTCCTCGATCAGGTGCCCGACCAGGTGCTTGCCGACCTTGCCCAGCCCGGACACGCCGACCCGGCGGCCGGTGAGGGTGGCCGAGCCCCACTGGTGCTCGGCGGCGGCGCGCATGCCCTGGAACACGCCCCAGGCGGTCAGGACGGACGAGTCGCCGGCTCCGCCGTGCTCGACGCTGCGGCCGGTGACGAACCGGGTCTCGCGCGCCACCACGTCCATGTCCTGCACGTAGGTGCCGACGTCGCACGCGGTGTAGTAGCGCCCGCCGAGCGACTGGACGAACCGGCCGTACGCGCGCAGCAGCGGTTCGGTCTTGAGCTGCTCCGGGTCACCCCAGATGACGGCCTTGCCGCCGCCGAGGTCGAGACCGGCGAGCGCGTTCTTGTACGCCATGCCCCGGGAGAGGTCGAGCACGTCGTGCAGTGCGTCCGCCTCGCTGGCGTAGGGGTAGAACCGGGTCCCGCCGAGCGCGGGGCCGAGCGCGGTCGAGTAGATGCCGATGATCGCCTTCAGCCCGGTCGGCTTGTCCTGACAGAAGACGACCTGCTCATGCCCGGCCGATACCTGTTGGTCGGTGGTGGCGAAAACGCCCATGACTGCTCCTGATGTCGGTGTGCGTCTTTGTGGGACGCGGACCTCTCCGGTGCCGGCGGGGTGACGCCGGTGCTGCCGAGCCTAATATCGGCCGTCGCAACCTGCCGGTACCGACCGGGGACGGTCCGTCCCACCTGGCGGGGGCGACGGCCCGCGATCGGGGCCGTCGGCGGCAGGGAACTCGGGTTTCATGGGAGGATCGCGCCGTGCCGTCGCTCTTCGCTTCCTACCTGCGGGTATATGAGCCGTTGACCGCGTTCGACCGGGACCGGCAGATCTTTTGGCGCCGGTACGTCAAGGAGGGCCGGGCGGTCGCCCCGCTGGAAGGTCCGGGCCGGCAGCGTACGGCCGTGATCGAGGCGCTCGGTGCCGGCTGGACCCGGCTGCCCGACCTGCCCGACGAGGCGTACGTGCTGGAGGCCGACGACACCCTGCTGGTGTGCCCGTGGAACCTGCGCGTACGGGTGGCCGAGGCGGCCCTGAGCGCCCGCGACGGTGTGCCGCCGGTGCTCGCCGACGCGTTCGTGCCACCGATCCTCGCCGGCCAGGCCAAGGCCGTGGTCGAGGACTTCCGCAGCGGGGCCCGGGTGCTGGAGCACGGGGTGCCGAGGCTGCACGAGCAGATCGCCACCTGGGGTGTGCCGCTGCGCTGGTTCGTCTTCGTCGACCCCGCCGAGCGGGAGCTGACCGTACGGCCGGAACGGCGGGTGCTGCGCTACCGGACGGAGATCTCGAAGGCCCGGCGTCGGGCCTCGCGGGGGCTGGCGGTGCTGCGCAAGTCGGTCGGGGACGCGCCGATCACCGAGGCGGTGGAGGAGGGCGCCCGCTGGCTGGAGGAGTTCCATCCCCGGTCGGTGGTGGAGTTGGACTACGGCGGCCTGACCCAGTTGCTGCCGGACGAGGCGCTGGCCGACGACGACTCGCCCGCGTTGGTCGCGGAGGGCCTCGCCGGGCTGTCCCGGGGCGACGCGGAAGCCGCCACCGAGGTGTACGAGAAGTTGGTCGCCCGGTGGCGCGCGGTGCAGTTGCTGGAGCGCTGCAACTAGGGGGTTCCGTTAGGGGCTTCCGGTCGAATCCCCTAACGCCCCGGTGTTGATCTTGTTGAATGCCGTATCCCGACACTTGTTCGCGTTCTCCGAGGTCAGAGGCTTGGAGAGCGTTTCCAACGTGAGGTTTGCTCGTAATCTTGAGGTTACGATGGGCCACAACGCGCCCGAATAAGACAGGTTTCAGTATAGAAAAGTTGTATAAATCGGTCATTGTTCATCCGTCCATCCAGGGACGTTCGGCCGTTCGGCCCATGTCGGACATCGGGGACTAGCCGGACCATGGGAGACGCGTCGGCCGGCGGGACCCCGGCCGATGTCTATAGGCACCTGTGGAGGAGTGACCGATGGCATCGCGTACGCACGAACCAGAGCCGCTACTCACGCCGGCCGAGGTGGCGTCGATGTTCCGTGTCGACCCGAAAACCGTGACCCGGTGGGCGAAGGCGGGCAAACTCAGCGCAATTCGAACGTTGGGTGGCCACCGGCGTTACCGCGAGTCGGAGGTTCGCGCCCTGCTGCAGGGGCAGATTCCCCAGCAGCGTCAAGGCGACTGACCCCTTACCGGGCCAGCCGCGTTTCGTTTGGTCTCAGGGGCGGCGGAGATACGGGAAACCGTACTCCGCCGCCCCTGAGTCGTACCGGTGGCGCCCACCCGCGCCACCGGCACTCAGCCGGCCGCGACCGCCAGATCGGTCTCCTCGACCAACTGACCGTCCCGCAACTGCAACACCCGGTCCGCGAGCTCGATCAACGTCGGGTCGTGGGTAGCCACCAGCGCGGTCATCCCGCGCGACCGGACCAGCGCCTGGAGCAGGTCCATCATCGCCCGACCGGTCTCCGAGTCGAGCTGACCGGTCGGCTCGTCCGCGATCAACAACGGCGGGTCGTTCGCCAGGGCACGGGCGATCGCCACCCGCTGCTGCTGTCCACCGGACAGCTCGTACGGCCGCTGACCCGCGTGCCCGCCCAACCCGACCAGCTCCAGCAGGATCGACACCCGCTGCTCCCGCTCGGCCGCCGGCACCTTGGCCAGCCGCATCGGCACCCCGACGTTCTCCGCCGCGGACAGGATCGGGATCAGGCCGAAGGACTGGAACACGAAACCCATCGTGTCCCGGCGCAGCTCCAGCAGGTCCCGCTCCCCGGCCGCGGTCACCTCACGACCGGCGACGAAGATCCGACCGCTGGTCGGCCGGTCC
The DNA here is from genome assembly GCF_053601675.1 of Micromonospora sp. NPDC004704. Taxonomy (NCBI): domain Bacteria; kingdom Bacillati; phylum Actinomycetota; class Actinomycetes; order Micromonosporales; family Micromonosporaceae; genus Micromonospora; species Micromonospora sp. NPDC004704. The sequence goes on from NZ_JBSGCD010000005.1 coordinate 168,880, forward strand.
AGACCACCGATCAGGTTCAGCAGGGTCGTCTTACCCGCACCGGACCGGCCCCGTACGGCCACCAGTTCGCCCTGGCCGACCCGGAACGACACCTCCCGCAGCGCGTGCACCACCCGGTCACCGGAGCCGTAGGACCGGCTCAGACCCTCGACCCGTACCAGGTCCTCGCTGCTCATGGCTGCTCCTTCTGAGGTTCGTCGCCGGGGCGGATCTCCACGTGATCCGGCTGCAGGTTGAGCTTCACCCGGTCCCGCAGGACCAGGGCGTCCACGAACGCCGTCGGCAACTGCATCCGGCCGGCCCGGTCCAGGACCGCGTACTCCTCGGTGACCAGCTCCTCGAGCCCGTCCGCGCCGATCCGGGCCGACCGCCGTACCTCCGACGCGGTCCGCCCGTCGCGGATCGCGACCGTACGGCGGACCTGGGTCGCGACGTTGAGGTCGTGGGTCACCACCACCACCGTGACGCCCAGCTCCGCGTTGATGGTCCGCAGCGCCCCGAAGACGTCGGCCGCGGTCGCCTCGTCCAGCTCACCGGTCGGCTCGTCGGCGAACAGCACCTCCGGGTCGTTCGCGACCGCGACCGCCACCGCGCACCGCTGTTGCTCCCCGCCGCTCATCTGCCCCGGACGCCGGTCCGCGCAGTACCCGACCCCGACCAGGTCCAGCAGCTCCAGCGCCCGCTTGCGGGCCGCCCGGGCCGAGGTACGCCGGGCCAGCCGCATCGGCAGCTCCACGTTCTCCCGCGCGGTCAGGTACGGCAGCAGGTTCCGTCCGGTCTGCTGCCAGACGAAACCGACAGTGCTCCGGCGGTAGCGCAGCCGCTGCTTCGCCGACATGGTCAACAGGTCGAACCCGGCCACCCGGGCGATCCCCGCGGTCGGCACGTCCAGCCCGGAGAGGATGTTGAGCACGGTGGACTTGCCCGAGCCGGAGGCGCCGACGATGGCGATCAGGTCGCCCCGGTCGATTACCAGGTCCAGCCCCTGCAGGGCCACCACCTCGACACCCTCGGTCTTGAAGATGCGTACCAGGCCGTCGCAGACGATGTGGCCACGCAGGCGGTCGTTACCGCCGGCCCGCTCCGCCGCCCGTTCGGCGGCGCGGCGTTGCAACGCCGCGAGATCGGGTACGGCGGTGGTCAGGGCAGCGGTCATCAGTTTTCCTCTCCCAGCCGGAGGACCTCGCCGAGGCGCATCCGTCGGTTGACCAGATTCTCGAACACGAGCGCGGCGGCCAGACCGACCACCACCAGCAGCAGCACCCCGCCGACCAGCAGCGGGTCCAGATGGGTCCGGGCGGCCACCCCGGCGGTGAAGGTGGACAGGTTCAGCGCCGGCCCGATCAGGCCGGGCAGTGCCACCCCGACCACCCCGCCGGCCAGCACCGCGGCGCCGACCAGCGGAAGCAGCTCGTACACCAGCAGTTGCCGACCCTGCCGGCCGGACATCCCCATGGTCCGGAGCCGGGAGAGCACCCGGCCCCGGGTCCGCGCCTCGGCGACCACCGCGAAACCGACCGCCAGCAGCGCCAGCCCGCTCCCGCCCAGGGCACCGATCGTGAACGCCAGGGTGAGCAGCTCGTTCCCGCCGGTCCGGTCCAACCCCAACCGGTAGTCGGTCAGGGTGGTCACCGCAGCCGGGGCCAGGAGCGCGTCGACCGGCCTGCCGATCACGCTCTCCCGCCACTCCCGCTGCCCGTCGTCGGCGGCGGCCAGCAGCGCGGCCCGGTCGTAGCCGTCCCCGGCGAGCAGGTAACGGGTCGGGTTGATCGGCTTGAAGTCGGGCACCGGCAGCGCCTGCCAGGGCAGCACCACGAACCGCTCGACCCCGATCTCCACCCCGGGGAAGCTCGACGCCACCACGCTCGCCGTGAAGCCGTAGAGCCGGCCCTGCACGTTCACCACGGCGCCGTCGCCGACCTCCGCCGCGATCGCGGGGGAGACCAGCGCCGGCACCGGGCCGTCGGTGCGCTTCGCGTTCCGTAGCGCCGCCGGCACCCCGTCATCGGGTACGCCGCTGCGCCGCATCACGTCGACGAAGCTCGGCATGTCCACCACCAGCACCTGGGTCTGCCCGAGGTCACGATCGGACGCGCTGGGGCCGGTACGGAGCCGGCGGGCGTTCTCCAGCGAGATCGCGGTCACCGCGTCCACCCCGGGCAGCGCGTCGAGCCGGTCGGTCGTCGACGGGGCGAAGGTGTTCCCGGTGAGCCTGGCGTCGGCCGGGATGGCCTGCTCGCTCGCCCTGTCCCGGGCGTGCGAGATGGTGCTCGCGACCACCCCGCTGAAAACCCCGGTGGTGATCGCGATGACCAGCACCGCGAGCGGGCCGATGGTCACCGGTGCGCCCCGCCCGGCTCGGGCCAACCCGAGGAAGACGACCGCTCCCCGGGCCCTCGCGGCGATCTGCCCGACCATCCGCAGCGGCCAGGGCAGCACCCGCAGGGCGATCAGGGAGGTCCCGACCGCCAGCAGGACCGGCACCGAGACCAGGTACGGGTCCACCCCGCCGTCCGGCACCAGCCCGCGTCGCCGGAGCAGGAACACCCCGAGCCCGGCCAGCACCAGCACGCTTATCTCGGCGGTGAGCCGGCGGGCCGACGGGCGCTGCCGGATCAGGTCCTGCCGGCGGACCACGAACGTCACCCGACGCTGGCTCGACATCGCCAGCACCGGCACCGCCGCAGTGGTGATCACGGCGAGCACCGGGACCAGCCATTCGGTCAGCGCGGACCGACCGGGAACCAGGGTGCCGAGCAGCCACCCGGCGAGTACGGCGAACGGCTGGACCAGCACCGACTCGGCCAGGGTGCGTCTACCGATGGTCGCCGTCGACGCTCCCCGGGCCCGCAACAGGGCCAGTTCCTCGCGGCGGCGTTCCAGCGACAGCCGGGCGGCGAGCAGGATCAGCCCGAGCAGGCTGGCCAGCACCCCGGTCTCCACCACCGCGAGCAGCGCCCGTACGGAGGCGAGCCGTTCGCCGAGTTGGATCAGGGAGACGTCCAGTGAGGTGACCACCGTGGTACCCGGCGCGGGGGAGGCCCGCTTCAGGCGTACCACCGCGTCGGTCACCGCCTTGGCCTTGCTGGCGTCGAGCCGCTTCTCGTCGATCCGGTAGTGCCAGTCGAGGGTGACCGAGCCGAGGCGGGGGCCGGCCGCATTCATCCCGGCCCAGTCGGTCACCGCGATTGCCCGGAACCGCTCGCCGTCCATCATCGGTATCTGCGGGTCCACGGCCAGCCGCATGGCGTTCCAGATCGGCGCGGTGGTGTCCAGCGGCTCGAAGATCCCGACCACCACCACCGGGACCTTGGCGGAGCCCATCAGAGCACCGATGTCGAACCGGCTGCCGAGGGCCAGCATGAGCGCGTTCGCGGTCCGCTGGGACACCGCGATCGGGATCCGCCCGCCCGGCAACCCGGCGGTCGCGTCCGGCCACGTGCCGGAGACCATCCGGACGGCCTCGTCCACCCCGGTCTGCGCCCGCAGGCCGAGCCCCGGTTGGCTGTCGCCGTTGAACGGAGGGAAGTCGCCCGACGCGCCCACCCTCTCGGGTTCGATCCCGGCCGAGTACCACTGGTCGGTGATCAGACCGGGCAGTGGCTGCGGCAGCTTCTCCCGGTACGGGTCCAGGTCCTCGATTCCGACCTGGGTGGCTTTGGCCCTGTCGATGCTGGCGGGCATCGGCAACGAGATGTCCCGGACCTGGTACGGCAGCTCCGCCACGTCGGCGGCCAGTCCCCGGTCGGCGTACTCGTTGGCCAGTCGGGGGGCACCGGTGAGCAGCGCCGCCGAAGCCAGCCCCAGTACGGCAAGCAGCCCGACCTGCCCGGCGAAGGCGCGCAGCCGGCGTACCGGCCCGGACCTGTTGGCTCTCATCGACCTCTTCCTCGCCTGCGCTGGTCCGGACCCGGTGCCGTCCACCGATCCCTGTGTTCCGTTGCTCACCGGTCGTCTCCGATCCGGAGCTGGGCGGCGACGAGGCGCTGCCGCAGGGTGGTGGCGATCAGCCCGCTCAGCAGGAGCGCGAGCAGGAGCAGGCCGACCGTGGTCGCGATCACCGGTGGCCAGTCGATGGAGAGCAGTGGTGGCGGCGATGGTCGGTCCGCCGACGGGGTGAGGATCACCAGGGGTGCCATCGTGGCGGCCACCGCGACCCCGACCCCGAGGCCCACCAGTACGCCGATCCCGGAGAGGAACGCCTGCTCGGCGATGAGTGACCGGGCCAGCAGCCGGTGCCCGGCGCCGAGGGTGTGCAGCACCGCCAGTTCGTTCACCCGGCGGCGGGCGGTGGCGCTCACGTCGACGCCGATGCCGACGGCGGCGAGCAGCAACGCGCCCAGTGCGGCGGCGAACAATGCGCCCCGGGCACCCACCCCGTACGGGTCGAGCTGGTCGGCGATCGCCTGCCGGTTGAGCACCTCCAGCCCACCGAGCTGGGCGGCGGCCTGTGCGGCGGCCCCCGCCTGCGCGGGGTCGGTGGTGACCCACCACTCCTCGTTCGTCCGGACGATGCCGTGGTCGAAGAAGAACCGGTTGCTCAGCGAGGGGAGGTCGGTCAGGATCGCGGCCGGTTCCGTGTCGCCGGGGATCGAGGCGACGGTTCCGACGATCTTGACTCGGGCGTCCGCCAGCCCGAACGCGAGCCCGGTCTCGTCGCCGACCTTGAGCCGCAACGCGTCCAGCACCGCCGGGGTGACCAGCACCGGGATCGGCGCCGTGTCGGCCTGGCGGACCATGGCCACGCGTACCGTGGTGGCGCCCCAGCTCGCGTCGTCGTTGACCTCGTACTGGGTGGACATGCCGCCGATGCCGGCGGCGGCCGTGGACTGCCGGTCGATCCGGTCCACGGTCTGCCAGCTTCCGCCGGTGGTCAGGTCGACCGGGGTGCCGGCGGCGTCACCGGTGCCGGCGGTGAGCTGGCTCAGGGTCCAGTCGATCCGCATGCCGTTCTGGCCGAGCGTGTCGGCGACGAATCCGGCCAGCCGTACCGGGGCGGGACCGGCCGGGAGGTCGATGTCGAAGCGGAGCGCCCGACCGTTGCGACTGGTGCCGAGGGGCACCCTGCGGAAACCGCCGTTCGGTTCGGCGAAGACGGCGTCGGTCCGGATCTCGTCGGAGAACTGGATCGGGCCGGAGGTCGTACGCACCGTCCCGGAGAGCTTCCGGGCGCCGGCCGGCAGTTCGGTGTACGGCGCCTCGACGCGTTGCCCGCCCACCTCGCGCAGCAGGTCGGCGGGGGATCCGGTGTCGACCATGTCCTGCCGGATGTTGATCGAGTCGGCTCCGGCTCGGGTGTCGATCGCGAGCAGCGATGCCGGTTGCGCGTCCGGGCCCAGGCGCAGGCTCTCCCGCCAGGCCGGCAGGACCTCGCGTACGCCCGGTAGGCCGGCGAGGGCCTCCGCGCGTCCGGCCGGCGGGGCGTCGCTCGTCTCCACCAGTCGCAGGTCCGTGCCGACCTGGTGGGCGGCCTGATCACGCAGGGAGCGCTCGGAGGTGCTGGCCAGGCACCAGGCCAGGGTGCTCACCGCGACGGCGAGGGCGAGCAGCAGGACCGGGCCGGCGTGCGGGCGTCGCCCGGCCTGCCAGGTGCCGAACATGGTGGCGGTCCACGGCTTGCGGTCGACGAAACGCTCGGCGAGCCGGGTGATCGGCGGGAGCACCCGCAGGGCCAGCACCGCCCCGGCCAGTACGCCCAGCGTCGGGGTGGCCGCGAGCAGCGGGTCGATGCCGAGCTGACCGGTGGAACGGGCCCCCGCCAGCGGCGAGGAGTACTGCCGCAGTTGCAGCCAGCCGAGCACCGCCAGGGCGATCAGCGCCAGGTCGATGCCGGCCCGCTGGGCGACGGCCCGCCGGCTGGGGCGGGACCGGCTGGCCAGCTCGGCGACGTAGGTGCCGCTGCGGCGTAGCGACGGGCCGATGATGGCCAGGGCACAGCCGATCGCGGCGAGCGCGGCGACCAGCCAGGTCAACGGTGCCGGTTGGGCATCGAACCGGAGTCCCACCGAGGCCAGCATCGGCACCCGGTCGGCGAGGCGCAGGCCCTCGGTTGCCAGCAGTGGTGCGAGCAGCGCCGCCGGCAGTACGACCAGCGTCGCCTCCCGTACGGCCAGCCCGGTGAGCTGGTTGCGGGCGGCGCCACGGGCCCGCAGCAGCGAGTTCTCGCCCCGGCGCTGCTCGACCAGGAGCGCGGCCACCAGCACCAGGGCGTAGCCGCCGAGCACGATCACCAGCAGCATCGGGGTGACCAGGGCGGACCGGCCGACCAGGTTCGCCCGTTCGAGGCGTTCGGCCAGCCGGTCGACGGCGGTGGTGGTGATGCCGGAGGTGCCGAGCCCGGCGGCCTTCGGGAGTTCGGCGGTGAGCCCGCGGACCGTGTCGGCGAGCCGCCCGAGCTGGGCCACGCTCGCACCGTTCAGGTCCGGCTCGACGAGCCAGGCAGCGCTGGCGTTGGCGGCGAAGTGGTTGATGAAGTCGGCGCGGTCGACGGTCAACGGGCCGTAGGTGGACGACTGCGTTGCGTGGCCTTCCGCGACGTCCGGTGAGAGGCGCCAGTAGGCGGCCTCGGGATCGCGGGGGTGCCAGATGCCGGCCACCGCCAGGTTGCTGACCCGCCCGGTGACCCGGTCGGTGACCGGTATCCGGTCACCGACCGCGACGCCCAGGATCTTGGCGACCGGCTCTGCCAGTGCGGTCTGCACCGGGTTGGCGCCCGGCTGGGGCCAGTTTCCGGAGCTGAGTTCGGCGTGCTCGGCGAGGTTGTCGAGGAAGACCACGGAACCGAAGACGACCCCGTCGCCGTCGGGCACCGCCTTGCCGACCGGGCCGGAGAGCTGCCGGCCGGCGGCGTATCCGGCGGCCGAGACCGGTGCGGGTAGCCCCGCGAGACCGGCCGAGACCTCCCTGCGCAACGCCGCGTCGCGGTCCCGGAGGGCGTCCGCGGACCCGCCGGTCGAGCCCCGTACCAGGATCGACCGTTCCTCCGGGGCGGAGGAGTCGATGGCGCTGGCGGTGCCGGTGTCGACGACCTGCCGGCTGTATCCGGCGAGGCCGGTGAGCAGTGCGGCGGCGATCAGGGTCGCCCCGGTCGCCGCGAGTAGCAGGCCCCTCACTGCACGGGCGCGCCGTAGCACCAGCCTCATTCCACCGCGTCCCCTCGTTGCCCGTCCGGGCGACGTGATCGACCGCCCCTCACCGCACCTGATTGGTGAGGGGGTCAAAAAGGTTCGCTGGCGTCGTCAGAAATCTTCCGAACCGAGGGTTCGTGATGTAACGAATACCTAATCGAGATCCACTCGTTGCAGAACGGCGGAGCGCAAGGCTACCAGCTCATTCAGGCAGGACGATCCGGATGCCGACCGTGCCGTCGGCAGGTCGCTCACCCTCGCAGGGTACGACGACGAGCGTCCCCGCGCCGCCCGCTAGCGTCTACCCCATGGTGGGAGAGCCGCAGGTCGGCGACGTCTTCGGCGAGTTGCTGCGGGACACCCTCGCGGTGGCGACCGGGGTCGGGCCACGTCCCCTGGTCGGGGGCCGGTTGCCCCGACCGGTGATCGAGATCATCGAACGCGACGACGGTCTGATCAACGGCGCCCCGTCCGCCCACTACCTCGACGAACCCGCCGACTGGCAGCCGTACGACCACCGGGCGGTCGACCGGGTCCGGGGTCGGGTGCTCGACATCGGTGTCGGCGCCGGCCGGATCGCGCTGGAGTTGCAGGAACGCGGGGTGCCGGTCACCGGGCTGGACATCTCCCCCGGTGCGATCCGGGTCGCCCGCAAGCGGGGCGTACGGGACCTGGTCCTCGGCACGGTCGACGAGTACGCCACCAACCGGCACCGGTTCGACACCTTTCTCCTGCTCGGCAACAACCTCGGGCTGATCGAGGGGCGGGACCGCGCACCGGCGTTCCTGGCCGCGCTGGCCGCCCTGGCGAACCCGGGCGCCGAGATCATCGCCCACGGCACCGACCCGTACGGCACCACCGACCCGGTGCACACCGGTTACCACGAGCGCAACCGGGCCCGGGGCCGGCTCGGCGGGCAGTTGCGCCTGCGGCTGCGCTACCGCGAGCTGGGTACGCCGTGGTTCGACTACCTGGTCTGTACGCCGGACGAGCTGGCCGAGCTGATCCGGGGCAGCGCCTGGCGGCTGGTCGACGTGGACGACGCCGATGCCCCGTATTACCTGGCCACGCTGCGGCTGGCGGGTTGATGGAACCGGCCGAGCTGCGTTCGGTCAGCAAACGGATGTCGCTCGTGCTGCGGCACGCGCCGGGAAGCGTCGGGCTGACGTTGGACGCCAACGGCTGGGTGCCGGTGGCGGACCTGCTCGCCGCCCTGTCCCGGCACGGCCGGCGGATCACCCCGGAGGAACTGGACGCCGTGGTGGCCGACAACGACAAGCAGCGGTTCGCCGTGCGTACGGGACCGGACGGGGTGGCGTGGATCCGGGCCAGCCAGGGGCACTCGGCGCGGGTGGCGGTGGACCTGGCGCTGACCCCGGTCACCCCGCCCGAGCTGCTGTACCACGGCACCGGCGCGGTCAACGTACCGGCGATTCTGGCGCAGGGGCTGCGGCCGGGGCGGCGGCATCACGTACACCTGTCCGTCGACGTGGCGACGGCCGTGACGGTCGGTCGGCGCCGGGGCGGGTCGGTGTCGGTGCTGGTGGTCGACGCGGCGAAGCTGGCCGCTCGGGGGCACGAGTTCTACCGGAGCGACAACGGGGTGTGGCTGACCGCGTCCGTCCCGCCGGACGTCATCCGGCCGGAGACCGACCAGGCCCTGACCGGCCGCTCCTGAGCCGCTACGGCAGAAGCGGGGCGCCTTTTTGACCGGAAGGCGCCCCGCTTCGCATGACCAGGGTGTGGGGTTCAGACCGTGACGGTCGGCGGGGCCGGGGTCGGGGGGTGGCCACCGTCGCCGTCGACCACCTCGTCCGGCGTGCCGTCCTCGTCGAGGTCGACCATGGTGATGTCCACCGTGCCGTCGCCGGTGGTGTCGAACTGGAACAGGTCAGCCTTGCCGTCGCCGTCGGTGTCGGCCACCCAGAGGTCGACCTTGCCGTCGTTGTTGGTGTCCGCGCGGATCAGGTCGACCCGCTCGTCACCCCGCGTCTCGACGATCTCCTGCGACTCGGTGGTCGCCTGCGACTCGCTCATGAAGGGAAGCCCTTTCTCCGGCTGACTGAGGCGTGCAGGTCCGCAGTACCCAGGACCGCGGTCCCGCATACGTTAGCGGCGACATAGGGTCGCCACCATGAACGAGCGTTTTGTTGTCGTCGGCGCCGGCACGATGGGGCTCGGCATCGCGTACGTGGCGGCCACCGCCGGTTACCGGGTGGACCTGGTCGAGGTCGACGCCGGGCGGGCCGAGGCGGCCGGTGCCGCGCTGGGCAAACTCCTGGACCGGGCGGTCGAGCGGGGCAAACTGGCCGCCGACGCGGCAGCGGACGCGCGTACCCGGTTGGTGCTCCGGCGCGACCTGACCGAGGTGGCCGACGGACCGGACGTGATCGTGGAGGCCGTGCCGGAGCGGCCGGACCTCAAGCGGAACGTGCTGGCCGCCGCAGCGGCGCGCCAGCCCGCGTTGCTCGCCACCAACACCTCCAGCATCCCCATCGCGGCCCTGGCCACCGCAGTGCCCGACCCGGGCCGTTTCATCGGTCTGCACTTCTTCAACCCGGTCTGGGCGATGGCGTTGATCGAGATCGTGGTCGGGCCGGCGACCGCCGAGGAGACCACCGCGGCGGCCGTCGCCCTCGCCGGCCGCCTGGGCAAGGACCCCGTCGTCGTACGCGACCTGCCCGGCTTCGCCACCTCCCGGCTCGGCGTCACGCTCGGGCTGGAGGCGATCCGGATGGTCGAAGACGGGGTGGCCAGCCCGGCCGACATCGACAAGGCGATGACACTCGGTTACCGGCACCCGGTCGGGCCGCTCGAACTCACCGACCTGGTGGGGCTGGACGTACGCCTGGACATCGCCCGTACCCTGCGATCGGCGTACGGCGACCGGTTCGCGCCGCCGCCGCTGCTGGAGACGATGGTCGAGCAGGGTCGGCTGGGCAAGAAGTCCGGCCAGGGTTTCTACCGCTGGGTGGACGGGGTCAAGCAGTGAGCACAGTGGAATCCGCCGGTCTGCGGATCGAGGAGCGGGCCGACCGGTTGGTGGTCACCCTGGACCGGCCGGAGAAGCGCAACGCGATCGACGCCGACCTGGTCGCCGCCCTGCACGAGGTCTGCGGGCGGCTGGAGCGGGACCCGAAACTGCTCCTGCTCACCGGCGGTACGGACGGCATCTTCGCGGCCGGCGCGGACATCGCCCAACTGCGGGAACGGGACCGGCTCGACGCACTCGCCGCGATCAACCAGGCCGTCTTCGCCCGGCTCCGGGCGCTGCCGCTGCCCACCGTGGCCGCCGTCGACGGCCCGGCCCTGGGCGGCGGGGCGGAACTGTCGTACGCCTGCGACCTGCGGATCTGTACGTCACGCGCCTCGTTCGGCCAACCCGAGGTACGACTCGGCATCATCGCCGGGGCGGGTGCCACGCACCGGTTGCCGGCACTGGTCGGTGAGACCCGGGCCAAGGAACTGCTCTTCACCGGTCGCCGGATCGACGCCGCCGAGGCGCTGCGGATCGGGTTGGTCAACCGGGTGGTGGACCAACCGGCCGACCTGCTCGGGGCCGCCCACGAGCTGCTGGACGAGATCGCCAAGGCGTCGCCGCTGGCCCTGCGGCTGACAAAACTCGCGGTCGACGCGCCCGCCGCCGCGCATCCGCAACTCGACCTGGTCAGCCAGGCGGTGCTCTTCGAGGATCCGGAGAAGCACCGCCGGATGACCGAGTTCCTGGACCGGAAGAACCGCTGACGGGCGTCGTCGCCGTCGACGTGGGCGCGCCGATCAGCGGCTGCCGTACGGGTTGCTGTCCGAGTCGAGGTAGGCGACCTGGTTCGCCACTCCGTCGAAGTCGGTGTCGACGACGAGTTGATCGGGGCGGCCGTCCTCGTCCAGGTCGGTGACGGTGTGGTCGGGGCGCCCGTCGTGGTTGACGTCCCGTACCCAGTTGTCCGGCTCGCCGTCGAGGTCGGTGTCGCGGACCACCTGGTCCATCAGGCCGTCGTTGTTGGTGTCGGTGGCGACCCGGTCGATCACACCGTCCTCGTTGCCGTCACCGATGATCCGGTCCACCGTGCCGTTGTCGTCGTAGTCACGCAGCATGGTGTCCAGCGCACCGTCGTGGTCACCGTCGATCAGGGTGGTCTCGGCGGTGCCGTCGCTGTCGAGGTCCTGCTGGACCAGGTCGGCGACCCCGTCGCCGTCGAAGTCGGTGAGCACGTCGGTGGAGCCGTCGACGTGGTGCTCGACCACCGTCTCCGGGTGGAAGGCCGCCAGGTCGTACGCGGGCAGTTCGGGTCCCGGGTCGATCTCGGGCCCGAAGCCCTCCTGCCCGTCGGTGGAGCCGAAGTTGGTCTCCTCGGCCAGCGGGTTGTCGGTGAAGTCGCTCATCGTCTGGTGCCCTTCGGTCGGCTCGTCCGGTGTCAGGAAGACCGTATGGCGGCCGGGGGCCCCGATTGCTCCCGGAAACGTGCCAGACCGATGCCGGCCCGAGGACGGCCGCGTACGCCGTCAGTGCCGGATCTGCACCCCGGCGGCCGAGAGCGCCTTGATGACCTGCGCCGATTCGGCGAACCCGATGACCAGGACCGCGTCCGCACCGAACTGCTTGATCTCCTGCGCGCCGCTGGTGAAGTCGACCGGCGGGGAGTCCGGCTTGGCCGGCGGCTCGTAGGTGAGCAGCTTGACCCGGTCGGCGGCGAACCCGGCCCGTTCCAGTTCGGCCTTGACGTTGCCCTGCAGGCCCTCGCCGTACGAGTCCTTCCGGGCGACCAGGGCGATCCGGTGCGGTCCGTCCCGCATGATCACGTCTGCCAGCGCCCGGCCCTGGAGGATGTCCGAGGGTGCGGTACGGAAGTAGCGTCCCTGGTCGTCGATGGTGGTCAGACCCGCGTCGGTGTTCGACGGGGAGAACAGGATCAGACCGGCCGCGACCACGTCGGGCAGCACCGCGCGGGAGATCCCGGACGCGGCGGCACCGATGATCACGTGTACGCCGGCCGCGACGTGTTGCGCGACGGTCGCCTTCGCGACGTCCGGGTTGGTGCCGTCGTCACCGTCGACCCAGACCGCCGGCTCGCCGAGCACACCACCGGCCTCGTTGATCTCCTTCATGGCCAGTTTCGCGCCGGCCGCGATCGGGGGGTACGCCAGAGCGAGGTCACCGGTCTTCGGCAGCAGCCCGCCGATCTTGAGCGGTGACCCGTCGCGCTTGTCGTTCTTGCCGCCGACCTGCTTCTTTGGCGGGGGCGGGGCCTGGGTGCTGGCCGCCGACTCGTCACCGGCGCCGACGAACTCGGTCTTGCCGTCGTCGATCTTCGCCTGCTCGCCGAAGTGCATGGTGGCGTAGCTCGCGGTGGACGGCTCACCCGCGTCGGTGAACCCGCCTCGGTTGAGCGAGACGCCCCGGTACTCGATGTCCGTACCGGTGCGGGCGATGGTCAGGCACGCACCGATCGAGTCGCACCGCTGACCGCCCACGGTCACGCCGTTGATCTGCTTGGCGATATCGGCCGGAGCGGTCGAGCCGGCCAGTTGCGCCGCGAGCGCGCTCACCGCGATGGCGTCGTAGACCTCGGCGGAGTAGAGGAAGTCGGTGAGCGCCGGGTCGATGGCGGTGACCCGGCTGACGAAGTCCTTGGACAGCGGGGTGAGTGGGATGGTGCCCTTCATGCCGTCCAGCAGCTTGGTCTGCCCGTCGAACTCCTTGACGAAGGAGTTCTGCATGTTGCCGTCCGTACCGTAGAGGCGCGTCGGAGTCGCGGTCGACTCCTCCGCGTTGTCCCCGCCGCAAGCGGTGGTGGCAAGCAGGAGCGTCGCGCAGGCGGCAAGTGCAGCACCGCGCGAACCGCGTGGTACGAGCATGAGGTCGTCCTTCCTCCCCGAAGGTCCGCTGCGCACACTAGCGTGCGTCCGGCCGACCATGTGACTGCGGTCGTAGATCGATCTTTTACCCGGCGGTAATATACGCCGGCCGATAGCTTTCGGGCATTCCCGAGCGCCCGCTTGACCTGGCGGCATACCCTTCCGCACGTGATGGACGAACCCCAGGACACGCTGGACGACGCCAACGCGGTGCTGCGGTCCGCCCTGGTCGGTGACAGTGACGCCGTGGTTGGCACCTTCGACGCGGTGGTGGACCGGTCCGGTGTCGCTGGGGCGTACGAGGTGGCCTGGCGTCTTGCCGCCACCATGGTCGGCGAGCAGGTGCCGCGCGGCAGTTGGACGCTGGAGTTTCCCGGCATCGACGAGGCCAACTACGACGCCCGCTGGGTGGCCCGGTTCGTCAGCGCGTACGCGAACTCCGACATCGACACCGCCGAGGCGCTCTTCGGTGCCGCGCTGACCGACGGCCAACTCCCCGACTGCCTGCTCACCCTCGCCGGTTCGGCCGTGGCAACCATCCGCCACCGCGAGCCGTAACCCGCGCCACCGCAAGCCGTAACCCGCGCCACCGCAAGCCCTTACCCCCGCCACCGCAAGCCGTAGCCCGCGCTACCGGCAGGTCCCGACCGCGCCACCGGTTCCCGGTTCGGCCCCGCGCGTCCCGGTTCCCGGTCGTGGATGGGAGCCTGGGGGAATGCTCGACAAGGTGCGCAAGCTGCTGGCGATGGCCGAGGACCCGGCCTGCACCGAGGCCGAGGCAGCGGCGTTCATGGCCAAGGCCACCGACCTGATCGCCCGGTACGGGGTCGACCGCGCGTTGCTCGCCGCCCGGGACCCGGCCACCGACCCGGTCGGCGACCGGGTGGTCGAACTGCTGGCCCCGTACGCGTTGGACAAGGCGGGCCTGCTCGCGGCGGTGGCGGGCGCGTTGCGGTGCCGGAGCGTACGTCGGCGGGCCGGTTCCGGTTTCGAGATGCACCTGTTCGGGTTCGCGAGCGATCTGGAGCGGGTGGAGTTGCTCTTCACCTCCCTGCTGGTGCAGGCCGCGCACGGGCTCGCCGGGACCCCGGTGCCACCGGGTGACCAGCCGGCCGCGTTCCGGCGTTCCTGGCTGGCCGGGTTCGCCTGGTCGGTGTCGGAACGGTTGCGGGCGGCCGAGGCGGCAGCCGCGGCGGACCCGTCCGGTGAAGGGGTCGGGGAGACGTCGATGGCGCTCGTGCTGGCCGATCGGAGCACGCGGGTGGAGCGGCGGCTGGCCGAGGTGTACCCGCGGTTGCGTACCGCGTCGGCCCGTCGACTGGCCGGTGGCGGCGCGGGTCAGGGCGCCGAGGCCGGCCGCCGCGCCGACCTGGGCGGTACGGGCGTACGAGCCGGTGGCGCCGCCGCCGTCGCGGGCCGGTCCACCAGGGACGGTACGGGTTTCTCCGGTCGACGTCCCGGGGCTTGACCGGCAGGATGGGCGGCGCGACGGCCGTCAGTTGGTGATCGAGCTGACCGAGGCGGCGTACCGGGAAAGCAGCTCGTGCCAGCCGGCGGTGAGTGCCTCGCGGTAGCCCTCGGCGGCCTCGCCGTGCCGGTCGAAACCGCGATGTTCGACCTCGACCCTGGTCCGGTCGTCGCCCTCCGGGTCGAACCGGACGTCGACCTCGCTGGCGTTGGCCGGGTCGGGCACCGGAACCCGGTCGGGTCCGATCTGCCAGGTGAAGACGAGCCGGTGCGGGGGCTGCCAGAGGACCACCCGGCCCCAGTCGGCGCGGAAACCGTGCGGCCCGATCTCGTACGCCATCCCACCGGCGCGCGGCTCGAAACCGATCGCGGCCAGGGCGGTCGGTCCGGACCAGGTGTATTCCATCACCCACCAGTCGGCGAGCCCGCCGGTGAAGACGGCGAAGGCGTGTTCGGGTGAGGCCGGGACCCGCAGGGTGCTGCGCAGGGAGTACCTGGCCACGTCCTGGTGGATGCCGCCCGGGCCGGTGGTCTCCTGTCCCATAGGCCCGGACCATACCGGCCACCGAAGCCCTGCGCAGCGTCCAGCCGACCAGCGGTTGAATCGCTGCGCCGAGCGTGCGGTCACCCGTTGTCGCGATGGGTGGTGGTCGATGTCTCGACGGACGCGCTCGATATGGGGCAAGTGCTATGCGGACCGTCGACGGCCCCCGCACTAGATTAATCGCCATCGATTAAAGCGGAGATCTGCTCCGTGTCCCGTCGAGTTGGGAGCCAGCGATGGTCAGACGACAATTCCTCCGTACCGCCGTGGCCGCGCTGGTGGCGGCCTGCTCCATGATCGGCGTACAGACCGCCACCGGATCGCCCGCGGCGGCGGACGCCAACATCGCCGTACGCACCGTCTACTACGACGCCAGCCGGGCCGGCGAGTTCACCACCAACTTCACCCAGGCCGCCCAGATCTGGAACAGCCGGGTGAGCAACGTACGCCTGGTCGCCGGCACCCCGGCGAGCCTGGTCATCTACGTCGACAACGGGTGGCCCCGGGCGTACGTGACCGGACTCGGCTCCGGCCGGGTCTACATGGGCTGGGAGGCGGTCAACGACGGGTACAACCGGACCAGGATCGCCACCCACGAGATCGGCCACATCCTCGGCCTGCCCGACAACCGGACCGGTCGCTGCTCCGACCTGATGTCCGGCAGCAGCGCACCGGTCTCCTGCGCCAACGCCAACCCGAGCGCGGCCGAGGCGGCCAGGGTCAACTCGCTCTTCGCCGGCAGCGCGGCGGCGGCCGCACAGCTCACCCCGGCGAACCCCAAGGTGTACGTCTGGAACGGGAGCTGACCGATCCACGTACCCGGGACGGGGCCGATCGGCGGTGACGCCGGTCGGCCCCGGCGGTCCGTCCGGCACGTCGCCGGGCTCAGCGCACCACGATGCCCGAGTTGTGCTCCGCCACCCCTCGGGCGGCCAGCAGCGGACCCATGATCATGTAAACGACCCAGGTCAGGGGCATCGTCACGAACCCGATGCCGACGAAGAACAGCCCGAAGTTGATCCAGAACAGCACCCAGTACGTCAGCATCAGGGTGAGGCCGACGCCGACCCGACCGGCGTACAGGTTCCCGATCCCGAAGACGCCGAGCAGTCCGGGGAGCAGTTCCCACGCGACCGCCGCCCCGGTGGACTTGCTCGGCACCACCGGTACGGCATAAACCGGCTGCGGCAGGCCCATCTGCGGATACTGCGGCCCCGGTGCGTACTGCGGCCCCGGTGCGTACTGCTGCACGGGTGGGTGGGCCGGCGCGGGTGGATAGTGCGGCGGGGGTGGTGCGTACTGCGGCGGTGCGGGCGGGTGCTGCTGCGGCGGCGAGGTGGGGGCCGGCGGGTGGTGGTCCGCGGGCAGCGGGAGCGGCAGCGTCGGCGGCAGGTGCGGGGGCGGGGGCGGATGCGTCTCCGTCGGATCCGCCCACGGATCCTGCTGCGGGTATGGATAGGTCATAACTGGCAGTGTGGTCAGCGGGCGCTATCGACCGCTACGCCCGAGCGGCCTCTTGAATGTCACGTTTCAGTGGAGGGCCGGCGGTGGCGACGCGCCGACAGGTACGGCGCGGTCGATGCCGTCCTGGTTAGGATCCGAGCATGGCGGACGACCAGGCGGCACGGGGAGAAGGCTTCGCGAACCTCGTGCACGACGCCCGCCTGCGGAAAGGCTGGACCCAGCAGACCCTCGCCGAGCGGTCCGGGCTCCCCGAGGACCTGATCCAGGCCTGGGAAGAGGGCGACCTGCGCGGCTCGGAGCCGACGAGCCGGGTCCGGTCGGTCCTGGTCACCCTCGACATCGAGCCGGCCGACGCGCTGGTGGCGCTCGGCTACCTGACCACCGACGACCTGCGCGACCGACCGGCCGGACAGGCGGACGAGCGCATCCGGCTCGACGCCGAAACCCGCGACCTGCTGAACCAGCTCGCCCTGACCAGCCACACCACGCCCGAGCGGTACCTCGCCTCGCTGATCGTCGCCGACTACGACCGGCAGTGGCCCGGCCGCCGGGACTTCCAGCAGATCCCGCTGGCGGCCCGCCTCCAGCGGGTACGGGAACTCCTCGGGCAGACCGAACTCCTCGACGACCCGGACGCCGAACGACGGCTGGACGAGGCGCTGGCGCGGGCCCACGAGGAGGCGCAGCGCATCTACGGTGGCGGCCCCGACCAGGCAGCCGCGTGAAGCAACTCCACGTCTTCGACAGTTCCGCGCTCATCGGATTCCTCAACAACCGGGACCCACTCGTACGCCTCTACCGCCGTGCCGAACACGGCCGGATCCTGCTGGGCTTCCCCACCACCGTCATCCATGACGCCAACTCGGTGCTACCGATCGGCTGGGATTCCTGGTACGCCCTGCTCAACCTGCCCGACGTGATCTGCCTGCCGCTGACCGAGCACGTGGCGGTGGCCATCTCCGGCGGCACCGGTGAACTCGCCGTACGGCATGCGGTGTTCGAGGCGAAGGGAGCGACCGGTCTGGTGGTCACCTGCCGCCCCGACCAGTACGAAGGCCGTGGGGTGCCGGTCGTGGCGCTCTGAGTTCGACCGTCGACCGCTGACCACTACGGCCACCGGTCACCGCCGAAATCGGGCGGCACCCGCGGACCGTCAAACGTGGACTACTCTCACGTGCGTGATCTCTGCGATCCGGCAACTGATCGGGAGATCAGTACCGCTCGGTACCGCTGTTGGCTCGCAGGTTCGAGAGGAACCCGCCCCCTGATGCGCCTTACCATCCTTACCGCCGTTGTCGGTATCTGCCTCATCGCCTTCGTTGTCGAGTTGCTCCGACGGCGTCAACTACGAGAGAAGTACGCGGCGCTGCTGATCACCGTGGCCGTGATCGCGCTGCCGCTCGCATTCTTTCCCCGCCTGCCCGACCGTCTGGCCGACCTGCTCGGGGTGGTCAACGGGGTGAGCCTGGTGCTGTTCGGCGGGGTCGTCTTCCTCCTGCTGGTCACCATCCACCTGAGTTGGGAACTCAGCCGGTTGGAAGAGGAGACCCGGGTGCTCGCCGAAGAGGTGTCGCTGCTGCGCGGCGAACTCAACAGGGAAAAGAGCCTTTCGTGATGCTGGACAAAAAGGTTCTCATCATCATTCCGGCCTGGAATGAGGAGAAGTCGATCGCGGACGTCGTACACGAGGTCCAGCGGGAACTGCCGACGGTCGACGTACTCGTGGTCGACGACGGTTCGATGGACAGCACCGCCGAACAGGGCCGCCGGGCCGGTGCCCACGTGCTGCGGCTGCCGTACAACCTCGGTGTGGGCGGGGCCATGCGGCTCGGCTACCGGTACGCCGAGGACCACGGTTACGACGTCGCGATCCAGATCGACGCGGACGGGCAGCACGACCCGCGCTTCGTACCCCAGCTCGTGGACGCGCTCGACCACGCCGACCTGGTGATCGGCGCCCGTTTCGCCGGTACCGGCGACTACACCGTACGGGGACCCCGCCGGTACGCGATGCGCCTGCTGGCGATCGTGCTGAGCCGGATCACCGGCACCCGGTTGAGCGACACCACCTCCGGCTTCCGGGCGGCCAACCGGCGGGTCATCGAGATGTTCGCGCACGCCTACCCGGTGGAGTACCTCGGCGACACCATCGAGACGGTGGTGCACACCGCCCGGTCCAAGTTCCGGGTGTTGCAGGTCCCGGTCGCCATGCGCCCACGAGCGGCCGGTACGCCCAGCCAGTCCCCGCTGAAGGCCACCCTGTACCTGACCCGCGCGGTCGCCGTACTGGGGCTGGCGCTGATCCGCCGTTACCCGCTGCCGCAGGAGCAGGTGAAGCAGGTCTGATTCCGGTGCCCGCTTTCTGGGCGGGATCAGACCATCGAACGTCCCGGCAATCTGGCGCTAGCCCACGAACCCCCGACCCGGCATCCGCCGCCGGTCGGGGGTTCGTGCCGTACCCGACCGGTCGCCGTCAGGTGAGGTCGATCCAGTAGCCAAGCGACACCCGGTCTGCTGGGATCACAATGTCGGCCACCTCGACCACCCGATCTCCGGCGTACGTCTGCCGGGAGATCGTGACAACCGGGGTACCGCTCGGGATGTGCAGCGTCTTAACCTCGTCGGCAACGGGCATCCGTGCCCGCACTTCCTCGCGGATACCGGTGATGACCACGCCGAGGCTGAACAACTGGGCGGTGTTCCCGCCGGGCCACGGCTCTCGATCCGGTTCGGCAACCGGTGTGCCTGCGACCATGCTGAGCAGGTAGCAGGACGTCGACATCTGCTGGGCGACACCGTCTGCGTGGAACACGAACCGGCGCTCCAGCAACATGGTGCCGGTTGGTACGCCGAACAGTTCGGCGGTGGCGACGTCGGCGGGCACGTCCTGGAACGCCTTGTCCAACCGGTAGTCGTTCCACCTGACCCCACGGTCGACGGTGAACGACGTCTCGGGTGGGAGATCGCCGCGGATCTGGTCCAGTTCTCGGCGGTACCGCTCGGAGCCGAGACGCCGGACTGGCAGGGCGGGTCGGACGAAGGTGCCCCGGCCCATCTCTGTCACGGCCAGGCCCTCCGACCGCAGTAGAGCGACCGCTTCACGTGCGGTGCCGCGTGACACCTCGAATTCGGCCATGATGGCTGTCTCGGACGGCAGGATGGACCCAGCCGGGATCGCGCCGGACATGATCCGGCGGCGCAGCTCATCGGCGACTCGTCGATATCGTGGCCGCTCGTGCGGGGTAGGCACGTTCGTCACCGTACCTTCGATCAACGCGCTTCGGACGTTCGGCATCTCCTCCATCAACCTATCTAGACGGGCAGTATATACAGGTGTAGCTTCCTGTTAGGTGGCCAGCACGGACAGTTGTTCTAGGGGTAGGCACTCTGCGCTGGCCACCCTCCCTAGTCGACGGAGGTGGGCGATGTTCATCAACAGCACACGACGGAAGTACTTCTTTGACCCTGATCCGGCACCGGTCGAGCAGGCAATTCCCAAGCCCGTGCCGGCCCCGGTCGAGACGGTCCGTCCCGCCCTGGGCGGAGCGGCGAGGACCGGCGCGACCCGACGACTGGTCGATGCGGAGACACGGAGCCGGCTCAACGCCCGGCAGGCCAGCTGGTGGCGGTCGTCATGAATGCCGAAGAGACGATTCGGACGGCGCTGCGGGTCATTGCCCAGCACAATCGAGCCGGACGGTGCACGGAGCAGGGCTGTACGGGCGACAACGAATGCCCCGCTCTCGTTTCCGCGCAGGGGCTGACGAAGCCGGGTGAGTGGTGAGCGCACTCCTGCCGCACCAGCGGCTCCGGCTCACCCAGCTACGGGCGCGGAAGCTGCTGCGCCGGCACTGGCCGGTCAACGGTCGGTGCCCCCGTTGCATCCTGGGGCGAACATGCACGGGGTTTGTCCGAGCGTGCCTCGTGTTGGAGGCCCTGGGCGACGACTACCAGCCGTCGCCCATTCCTGAGCCGGCGGTGGTCCGAGAGATCGTCGTCCGGTTTCGAGCCGACGTCGAAGGCGTCGTCTGGTGAGCCGGCAGGATGAGCCGCTCACGCGGGCCGGGATCTGGGACGCCGCCAAGACGACTCTCCAAGGGCACACCAACGGCCGTCGTTGCCCGCAATGCGGCCCGGACAGGTGCAAGCAGCTCGACTGGGCGGTCACGATCCGGATCGGCGGCAAGGCGGCATCCGTGCTGCCAGCGCTGCTGGCCGGCTTGTGACCACCCGGTCAGCCGCGGAGGTCACCACCACTGGGGAAACACGTGCACTGGTAAAGGTCACCGTCAACCTCACCCCACGCGCGGTGGACGCGCTCGATGCCGGTTGTAGGCGTACCAGGGACACCAAGACGGACACGATCAACCGTGCCCTGGTCGTCTACCACCTGGTCCTGGAGCTGATGGAACGCAGCGGCGGGAGCCTCATCTTGCAGAACCCTGACGGGGGCGTTGACCGGGTACACCTGCTCTGATCGGAGGCGACGGGTGGAGCACGATCAGCAAGACAATGGCCTGGGTGCTCCGCACCGGCCGGGCGACGACTGGCGGTGTCGTGACGACGGCGAGGAATGGCCGTGCCCTGTTTTCCGGCGACGCATGTGGTCGCTCTACCGCAACGACCGGGACCGCCTGGTCGTGTTCATGCGCCACTTCCGCGATCGGGCCGCACCCGCCATTGGCTTGACCGCCGAGCAGGCCGAGGCCCGGTTTGTCGGCTGGGCACACGAGCCCCCGGCACCGGTACGCAAGCATCGGCGGCGGATCTGACTGGCCCGACCCCCACAACCGTTCTTCGAGGCGATCGGAACCGTCATGACGCTACGGTTTCCCGACAAGGACCCGAGCGCCTTGCTTAGCTGGATGTCGCCGGTAACGAGACCGAATTTGAGTTCCCAAACCCATGATGCGGATCTTCACCGAGGTGAGACATGGCAACCACGCTCGATGATCTGCTGGGCGGCTGTCGTCGGTCCGCGGTTCACCTTGAGCTGCGGGACGGGTACATGCGCGACGACCCGGCGTTCATTGCCTGGCAGGGCGGTCACCGGCTCGACCCGGCGGACCGGGCAGCGTGGTGGCGGCCGTGGCTCGACACCGTTTCCGCGATGGTCGAGCGGGGTGTGGAGGTGCGCCGGGCGCGGGTGGTGTCCGAGCCGCTCAGCGAGTACATCCGGTACGAGTACGACGTCACTTTCCCTAACGTCGCAGCGGGCGAGCAGGTGCGTTGGCTTCCCCGGCGGCAGGCGACGGAGCTGGCGTTGCCGGGCAACGACTTCTGGTTGTTCGACGGCGATGACCTCGTGGTGAACCACTTCAGCGGAGAGGGTGAGTGGCTCGGTACCGAGACGGTCACAGATCCGGCCGTGATAGAGCGTTGCGCATCGGCGTTCGAGGCGGTGTGGGAGCGGGCGACTCCGCACCAGGACTACCGGCCTGCCTGATCCCGGCTCGTCCGATGGTTACACCTTCCACTCGGGCGGTGGTCGATCCGCCCGACTGGAATTGGGCATGAAAATAGAGCAGCCCCGGTCCGGCGTTACCGCTGGTCGGGGCTGCTCTGATAGCCCGGCGAAAGGCTATGTGGCCAGGGGCGGGGTCGAACCGCCGACCTTCCGATTTTCAGTCGGACGCTCGTACCAACTGAGCTACCTGGCCTGGTTACTGCTCGGCTCATGTTACCTGTCCGGCGGGATGGCCGCAGCACGGGTGACATGCTCCGAAACGCAGAACGCCGCGCGTTGTTACGCGCGGCGAGCGGCGCTGGCGGTCCTGACGGGACTTGAACCCGCGACCTCCGCCTTGACAGGGCGGCGAGCACTCCAACTGCTCCACAGGACCTAGCTCGTACATTCTTGCATCTAGCTCTTACGGTCTTGCACCGGCCGGCTGGCCGGGTGGTGCACGTGCCCCCAACGGGATTCGAACCCGTGCTACCGCCTTGAAAGGGCGGCGTCCTGGGCCACTAGACGATGAGGGCGGCCCCGCCATCATTGCACAAGACAACTCAAGCAGTTGCACCCATCCGGCCCCGCCGGAGGCTTGGAAAGCATACGTGATCGCGGCCGGCTGGATCAAACCGGTACTGGGCGGGGGCAGAATGCCCCCAAAACCTACTTCAGCCGTACGATTCCGTACTTCTGTTTCAAACTGGCTAGCAGGGTGGGGCATGCGGTGAGCGTGCCGCTGCGGTCCCCACCCCCGTCGTGCAGCAGGATGATCGACCCCGGGCGGGCCTGGGTGATCACCCGCTTGCTAATCGCGGCGGCACCGGGCTTGTCCCAGTCCTTCGGGTCGACGTCCCAGTGCAACGGGGTCATGCCCAGTGCCCGGCTCACCCGCGCCACCGCCGGGGTCCACTCGCCGCCCGGCTGCCGGTAGTAGCCGATCTTGGCGCCCGGCACCGCCCGCCGGATCTCCCGGTTGGTCCGGAGCAGATCGGACCGGATCTCCCCCTCCGACTTCTCACCCAGCTTGAGGTCGTGCTGCCAACTGTGGTTGCACAGGTTGTGGCCCTCGCGCACGATCCGGGCGACCAACTGCGGGTACTTGCGGGCCTTCGAGCCGATCAGGCAGAAGGTCGCCTTGACCCTGGCCGCCCGGAGCTGGTCGAGGACCTTGGGGGTCCAGTCCGGGGAGGGGCCGTCGTCGAAGGTCAACGCCACCCCCTTGACCCCGGTCAGCCGCCTGGCGTCGTACGGGCCGACGGTCCCGCGCGGGGCGGGCGGGCGGCTCGGCGGCGGCGCGACGGTGGGGGCCGGCGGGACGGCCGACGGGCTGGCCGGTGCGGTGGGGGTGACTTCCGGTGCACTGGTGGCCGGGGTGAACGGCGCGAAACTGGGTGGGGCCGCCAGGCCGTGTTGATCGTTGGCACAGGCGCCGGTGAACAGCGCCACCAGGACCAGCCCGGCCGCGAGCGCGGCGGGTCGGATCATCGTCGACTCCCGAGGGGTATCGGGCGAGGGAGCATCGGGGCAGGCGCTCACGCTAGCCCACCCGGGAATCGATCGTGGCCCCGCCGGGCCTCGATTTCCGTCGATCGATCAGGACGTGCTGCTCAGCCGGTGAGCGACCGGTCTGCCGACGCGCCCAGCGTCACGGTGAGCGAGAGAGCCTCGCGCAGGCTGGTCGGCAGCGGCACCCCGACGGGCAGCGTCTCGGCCCGCCAGCCGGGCCCGGCGGCCACCAGCAGCACCGGTCGGTGCGGGCTCGCCAGCACCGCCCGGAGCTGGGCCGGATCGGCGGTGGACCGGGCGTGCGACCAGAGCACCACCGCTGCCGGTCCGGTCCGGGCGACCGCGTCGACCAGCGCCGCCGCCGGCACCCGGGCGCCGAGTTGCCTGGTGGCCACGCCGACCTCGGCCAGCGCGGCGGCGAGCGCCTCCAACGGCAGGCTGTGCTGTTCCTCGTCGGCGCAGGCGAGCAGGATCCGTGGTGGACCGCTGCGTGCCGCGCTCCGGGTGACCACCGCGAGCACCTCGGACACGCAGCGCGAGAGCAGGTGTTCGACCTCGATCAGACCGGCCGTGGCGGCGTGCCGCTCGCCGAGCCCGGCGAGCACCGGGCGCAGCAGCCCGTCCCACGCGGCCACCACACCGTCGACCGCGACCACCCGCTCGACGGTCTCGTACACACCGGCGGCGTCGAGTCGCATCGCCGCACGGGCCAGGCCGCGGGCGGCCGGACCGGCCGGGTGGACCGGGATGGTCCGCCCGCCGCCGTCGCGCGGTCGGATCATCGTCCGGCGCGTCGGCCGGGCACGGTCCCGATCGGGTACGTCAACAGCAGGGCGGGCACCACGCCCCGATTCGCCACGGTCCGCCACGTCGGGTGCCCGTTGTGCCCAGCGGGCTGCCTCCGCCGGCACCACCCCCTCGGTGGTGAGCCGACGCATGATCTCCAGTCGGGCCAGGTCCTGGGCGGTGTAGCGCCGGTGTTGGCCGGGCACGTGCCGGCTCGGCCCGAGGCCGTACCGCTGGTGCCAGGTGCGCAGGGTGGTGACCGCCACGCCGAGCCGGCGCGCCACCGCCCCCGCGCTCAGTCCGTCATCGCCCACCCGGCGGCTCCGCCGCGTTGTCCACCAGCCCGGCAGCGGCGCTGGCCGGGACCCCGGTCGTGCCGACGGGACCGGCGGTCGCCGGTACGGACAGGAGGTAGCGGTCGATCACGCCGACCAGCCAGGGGGCGTACCCGTCCGGGTTGGCGTCGATGTCGGCGCGCAGCTCCTCGGGGTCGACCCAACGCAGGTCGGCCACCTCCGCCGGATCCGGCCGCAGCGGTTGGTCCGGTGCGAAGTCCGCGCGCAGTACGTGGTCGTACTCGAATTCGACCCGTCCGGTGGCCGGGTCCTCGGCGAAGTAGAGGTGCACCCCGACCTCGGTCAGCCCGACCGGACCGACGCCCAGCTCCTCCACCAGCCGCCGGTTGGCCGCCGTACGCAGGGACTGGCCCGGTTCCGGGTGACCGCAGCACGAGTTGGCCCACCGGAGCGGGAACCGGGTCTTGACGGCGGCCCGTTGTTGCAGCAGCACCCGCCCGGCCGAATCGACCAGCAGCACCGAGAAGGCCCGGTGCAGTTGCCCCGGAGGCTGGTGCGCCGCCGCGACGGTGGTCTCGCCCACCACCGCGCCGCCGTCGTCGACCAGCTCGACCAGGTGTTGTTCCCGCGCGGTGGTCATCGACCACCGCCGGTGACCCTGGCCGCGGCCAGCTTTCCGGAGATCAGCACCATCGGAACACCCACTCCCGGCTGTGTACCCGAACCGACGAACACCACATTGGAGAGTGTGCGGTGCAGATTCGTGGGACGGAATGGCCCGGTCTGGAAAAGACTGTGCGCGGCGGCGAACGGGGTGCCCGCGGCCATCCCGGCGTCGGCCCAGTCGGCGGGCGTGACGACCTCGGAGACCTCGATCCCGTCGGCGAATCCGACGTACCCCCGGCTCTCCATGGTGGCGGTCAGCTCGGCGGCGTACCGCCGGGGCAGGTCGCCGCGCCAGTCCAGCGGGGCCGACTCGAGGTTCGGCACCGGGGCGAGCACGTAGTAGGAGTGGCGTCCGGCCGGTGCGACCGACGGGTCGGTCCGGCTCGGGTTGGTGACCAGCAGGGACGGGTCCGACATCAACTGACCCCGCTTGATCACCTCCTGGAAGGTGCCCCGCCAGGACCGGCCGAAGTGGATGTTGTGGTGGGCGATCCCCGAGTACGCCTGACTCGAACCGACGTGCAGCACCACGCACGAGGGTGAGTAGCGCAACCGGCGCTGCCGGGCCGGTGGCAGCAGGTCGCGGTAGGCGATCGGCAGGTCCGGGTTGAGGACCACCACGTCGGCCGGGATCCGCTCGCCGTCGGCGGTGGTGACCGCGGTGGCCCGACCGGCCGAGGTCTCCACCCGGGTCACGGTGGTGTCGTACCGGATCTGGACGCCGTGTTTCTCGGCGGCACCGGCCAGCGCCCGGGAGACCGCGTGGATGCCGCCGCGTGGGAAGTAGACCCCGGCCACCGAGTCGAGGTACGAGATCACGGTGTAGATGGCGAGCGCGTCGTGCGGGGCGAGACCGGCGTACATCGCCTGGAAGGAGAAGATCCGCTGGGTCCGGGGGTCGCGGAAGAACTGGTTGACCTTGGTCTGGAGCCGGCGGAAGGCACCGGCCGCGACCAGCTTCAGCAGGTTGCCGGTGAGCAGGTCGGTCGGCGAGTCGAGGTTGCGCTCGATGAAGTCGGTGCGCTCGAGTTGCCACAGGTTGCGCGCGTAGTCGACGAAGCGCAGGTAACCGTCGGCCTCCCGGGGACCGCAGACGCGGGAGATCTCGGCCGCCATCGCGGCCGGTTCGGTGTGCACGTCGAGGGTGGAGCCGTCGGGGTAGTGCGCTCGGTACGCCGGGTCCAGCGGGATCAGGTCGAGCCAGTCGGTCAGTTCCTCGCCGACCGCGTCCAGCGCCTCGGCGATCAGGTCGGGCATGGTGAGCACGGTCGGGCCGGTGTCGAACTCGTACCCGTCGAGGCTGAGCCGCCCGGCCCGGCCGCCCGGCACCGGTTCGCGTTCCAGCACGGTGACCTGCCGGCCGCTGCCGGCCAGGTGCAGGGCGCAGGCGAGGCCGCCGAGTCCCGCCCCGACCACCACCACCCGATCGGTCCGTCCACTCACGGTCCGCACGCGACCACCTCCTTGCTGCGATCCCTCATCATGCCCGCCGATGAGTCGTTACCACAGCAAGACGGGTAAGTGCGGGGGCGATTGTGGTGCGGCCCGGGTCCTTGGCCGTTGCTGGAGCGTACCTTAGGGTTACGAGTTGCGTCGATTGGTGCGTCGATTGTCGGCGGAGACGTCGGCTGTCCGGCGAGGGACTCGGAGGACGGGGACGGTGGACCAGAAACGGGGCGCGGTGGACCGGGAGGCGGTTGCGGGAACCGATCTCGCGGCGGCCTACGCCCGCTGCCGTGAGCTGCACAAACAGCACGGTCGCACCTACTATCTCGCGACCCGGCTGCTCCCGGCGTGGAAGCGGCGGCACGTGCACGCCCTCTACGGCTTCACCCGGTACGCGGACGAGATTGTCGACCGTACCGACGACCTGCCGCCCGCCGTCCGGGCCGCCCAGCTCACCGACTGGTCCGACCGGTTCGTCGCCGGGTTGCGGGGTGCCCCGGTCGACGACCCGCTGCTCCCCGCGGTCCTGCACACCATCGCCGCCTTCAACCTCGACCCGGACGACTTCGCGTCGTTCCTGCGCAGCATGGCGATGGACCTCACGGTCACCTCGTACGCCCGTTACGACGACCTGCTCGACTACATGGAGGGGTCGGCGGCGGTGATCGGCACGATGATGCTGCCCATCCTCGGTTCGTCCGACCCGGTCGCCGCCCGCGAACCGGCCCGCCAGCTCGGCCTCGCGTTCCAGCTCACCAACTTCATCCGGGACGTCGCCGAGGACCTGGATCGTGGCCGTACCTACCTGCCGGACGAGGACCTCGCCAGGTTCGGGGTCAGCCGGGACGACCTGGTCGAGGCCGCCGCCCGGTGCCGGGCGAGCGGACCGATCCGGGAGCTGATCGCGTACGAGGTGACGCGTGCCCAGGGGCACTACGCCGCCGCCGCGCCGGGGATCGTGCTGCTCAACCCCGCCTCGCAGGCGTGCATGCGGACCGCGTACCTGCTCTACGGGGGGATCCTGGACGAGGTGGCCGCCGCCGGTTACGACGTGTTCGTCCGGCGTGCCGCCGTACCGAACCGGCGCCGGGCGGCGGTGGCCCTGCGGGCACTCCTGACCCGCCCCGGCACCCCGGTACCCCTGCCCGGTCCGGCCGGCTAGCCGTCGAGGCAGGTGTGCAGTACGTCGACCAGCCCCTCCACCCGGTTGAAGCTGGCCAGGTGCCGGGTCGCGTACGCGAACGTGTAGTCGCGTACCGGGTCGGCCCAGGCCACGCTGCCGCCGATCCCGCCCATGCCCCAGCTCCCGTCGTCTTCGAGCTGCATGCCGAGCGTCCACTGTGCCGGGCGCTCCAGCAGCAGGTCGTCGCCGACGTACTGGGCGCGGGTCAGCTCGGTCACCAGTTCGGCACCGAACAGCCGTACGCCGTCCAGCTCACCACCGGCGAGCAGCCCGGCGTAGAGCCGGGCCAGGCCGGCGGCGGTGGCGTGCAGGTTCACCGCGGGCACCTCGGCCGACCGCCAGAGCGGCCCGTTGAGTACGGCGAGGTCCAGGCAGCCGGCCGGGTTGCCGAGCGCGCGGGCGCGCAGTGAACCGGGCGCGCCGAGGATCGTGACCGGCCAGTCGGGGTCCCCGTAGCCCAGGTCGGCGCAGCGGGCCTGGTCGGCCGGGGAGAGCCCGAAGTGCAGGTCGAGCCGCCACGGCCCGGCGATCTCGTCGGCCAGGAAGCGGCCGATCGACCGGCCGTCGACCCGGCGGACCAGCTCACCGACGAGGTGCCCGTAGGCCAGCGCGTGTTCGGCCGCGACGGTCCCCGGCGCCCAGACCGGTTCGGCGTCGGCCAGGTCACCGGCGAGCAGGTCCCAGTCGCCGAGGGCCTGTTCCGGTCGGGGCATCGGGAACACCGGCAGCCCGGCGGTGTGGCTCAGCACGTGCCGGACCGTCGCCCCGGTGGCGCGGAATTCCGGCCAGTGCCGGACCACCGGGTCGTCCAGCCCGATCCGGCCCCGTTCGACCAGCAGCAGCAGGCAGAGTGCGGCGACCGGCTTGCCCACCGAGTAGACGTTGACCAGGGTGTCCGGGCTGAAGTGCCGGGTCCGGGCGGTGTCCCGCCAGCCGCCGACCAGGTCGAGGACCGGTCGACCGCGATGCCAGACGGCGAGCGACGCCCCGGTCTCGGCCGCGCCTGCGAGCCGCCCGGTCCCGGCCGGGTCACCGGTTCCGCCGACCTTCCGATTTTCAGTCGGACGCTCGTCGCTCAACAGGGCCGCGAAGGCGTCCCGTACGGCGACAAAACGCCGGTCCCAGTCGCCGTCCACCCGATCTTCACGTACCCGGTCTCCGCTCACCGCACCACGGTAGGCCCCTGCCCCGGTCCGCCGACACACGATATGTGAGCGGTAGCCGGGTCCGGGTCTGCCAGGTGCGAGATGCTGACGGGGTGACGGAGCCGGAGCAGTTCGACGTGATCGTGATGGGACTCGGTGTCGGCGGCGAGGAGGCCGCCGGGCGGTTGGCGCAGGCCGGTCTCTCCGTACTCGGGATCGAGCGCCGGCTCGTCGGGGGCGAGTGCCCGTACTGGGGCTGCATTCCGAGCAAGATGATGATCAGGGCGGGGAACGCGCTGGCCGAGGCGAACCGGGTCGGGGTGCTGGGCGGCCGGGCGGAGGTCGTGTCGGACTGGGCGCCGGTGGCGGCCCGGATCAGGGACGAGGCCACCACGAACTGGGACGACAGGCGGGCCGCCGACCGGTTCACCGGCAAGGGCGGTCGGCTGGTCCGTGGGTCGGCCGAGCTGGTCGGTCCCGGTCTGGTCGAGGTCGACGGGCTCCGCTACCGGGCCCGCCGGGGCATCGTCATCGGCACCGGTACGACCCCGGTGATCCCACCGGTGGAGGGGCTGGCCGCCACCCCGTACTGGACGAACCACGAGGCGATCGAGACGGCCGAACTGCCCCGGTCGATCGCGGTCCTCGGCGGCGGGGCGATCGGTCTGGAATTGGCGCAGGTGTTCGCCCGGTTCGGCGTACGGGTGCACGTGGTCGAGCGGTCCGACCGGCTGCTGGCGATGGAGGAGCCGGAGTCGTCGGAACTGGCCACCGCCGCGTTGCGGGCCGACGGGGTGGAGATTCACACCGGGATGCGGACCGAGCGGGTCGACCACGGTGCGGACGGTTTCACCCTGCACCTGACCGGCGACGGCACCGTACGCGCGGACCGGCTGCTGGTCGCCAGCGGCCGGCGGGCCCGGCTGGACGAACTCGGTCTGTCCAGCGTCGGGCTGGATTCGGAGCAGCGCTATCTCGACACCGACGACCGGATGCGGGTGGCCGACGGCATCTGGGCGGTCGGCGACGTGACCGGTCATGGCGCATTCACGCATATGGCGATGTACCAGGCCGGAATCGTGATCCAGGACATCCTGAGCGGTGGCGGCTCGGCTCCGGAAGTGGGCGATCGGGTGGTGCCGCGCGCGGACTATCGGGCACTGCCCCGGGTCACGTTCACCGATCCGGAAATCGGTGCGGTGGGGTTGACCGAGCGACAGGCTCGTGACGCTGGGCTGCGCATCCGGGTGGGGCAGACCCGGCTGCCGGATTCCTCGCGGGGCTGGATCCACAAGGTCGGCAACGAGGGATTCATCAAGTTGATCGCGGATGCCGAACGGGGCGTCCTGATCGGCGCGACCTCGGCCGGTCCGTCGGGTGGCGAGGTGCTGGGTGCGCTGGCCGTGGCGGTGCACGCGGCGGTCCCGGTGGCCCAACTGCGCCAGATGATTTGGGCCTACCCGACTTTCCATCGGGCCATCGGTGACGCCCTGAACAATCTCAAGTAGCGGCACGGCAGCCGAAGCGGCCACCCGGGCAGATTCCAGTTAATTTCTTGCAAGAAATTGCCGTACCATTGCGGCCGTGACTAAACGCCTCACCGAAGTAGCAAAGAAGGCCGGCGTCAGCGAGGCCACGGTGAGCCGGGTGCTCAACGGTCGCGATGGCGTCTCCGAGGCCACTCGGACCGCGGTGCTCACGGCTTTGGACGTACTCGGCTACGAACGGCCGACAAAGCTGCGGGGTGAACGCGCCCGGCTGGTCGGCCTGGTCCTGCCCGAATTGCAGAACCCGATCTTCCCGGCGCTCGCCGAGGTGGTCACCGGGTCGCTCGCCCAGCGCGGCTTCACTCCGGCGCTCTGCGCCCGGACCATCGGTGGTGTCTCGGAGATGGACTACGTCGAGATGCTCCTGGACCACCAGGTCTCCGGGGTGATCTTCGCCGGTGGCTCGTACGCGCTGGCCGACGCCCGGCACGACCACTACCGCCGGTTGACCGACCGGGGGCTCCCGGTGGTTCTGGTCAACGCGGGCGTGGACGAGTTGGAGTTCCCCCGGGTCTCCACCGACGACGCGGTGGCGGTGGAGCAGGCGTACGGCCACCTGCGCTCGCTCGGCCACGAGCGGATCGGCATGGTGCTCGGCCCGGAGGACCACATCCCGTCCCGCCGCAAGCTGGCCGCGATGGCGCAGGTCGCGGGCTGGGCGGCGGACGAGGAGTGCGTCGAGCGGTCCAGCTTCTCCATGGAGGGGGCCAGGGTCGCCGCGACCAAGCTGGTCGAGCGGGGGGTGACCGGCGTCATCTGCGCCAGCGACGTGTTGGCCCTGGGCACCATCCGGGCGGCCCGCCGGCTGGGCCGTTCGGTGCCGGCGGACATCTCCGTGGTGGGGTTCGACGACTCCGCGTTCATGACCTGCACCGACCCGCCGTTGACCACGGTCCGGCAGCCGATCGAGACGATGGGGCAGGCGGCGGTGGACCTGCTGGTCACGATGATCGAGGGGGTCGGGGTGCTGCACGACGAGTTGCTCTTCGAGCCCGAGTTGGTGGTACGCGGCTCGACCGCGCCCGTACCGACCCGCTGATCCCGCGCTCCCGGGCCCTCGTCCGGCCGGAGCGCTGATCAACTCCCTGCCCCCGACAACCCTCTGACCTGCCTCGACGCGAACCACCAGGGCGGACCGGCCACCGGTCCGCCCTTTCGCGTCCGGTGCGCCGGGCGGGGGAGCGGGACCGCCGCCCACCTGGGGCAAACAGTCGTAGTCTTTCGAATTTCCGTCTAGTTCTTGCGGGGAGCGATTCGACTTTGTATCGTCATCGCCACGAAACATTGCATGCAAGAGAGCTAGATCACAATCCCGCGTGCCCACCCAGGGAAGGGTGTTCTCCATGGACGGATCCAGGCTGCGGAAGGCTGCGGCGTTGACGCTCGTAGCCGGCCTGGGGCTCAGCCTTACGGCGTGCTCCACGAAGAGTGACGACGCATCGAGCGATGCGAGCGGCAAGGTCACCATCACCGTCGACTGCCAGCCGGTCGGCGCTCAGAAAGAGATATTGAAGAACTGGAACGACGATGTCGTGGAGTTCCAGAAGCAGAACCCGGACATCGTCGTCAAGAGCGTGAGCGTCGGCGAGCAGTGCAACAACCCGCCGGACTTCACCGCCCGCCTGGCCGGTGGCACCGTGACCGACCTGTTCTACGGGTACATGACCGACCTCCAGCAGGTGCTCGACTCCGGTCAGGCCAAGGACATCACCGACCTGGTCGGCAAGGACTCGATCCCCACCTGGGACAGCGTCGACCCGGCACTCAAGGAGGTCTTCACCGACGGCGGCAAGCTCTACGCCGTACCGGTGAAGAACTACTCGATGGGCCTGGTCTACAACAAGGTCCTGTTCCAGCAGGCCGGGCTCGACCCGAACAGCCCGCCGAAGACGTGGGGCGAGGTCCGGGCCGCGGCCAAGAAGATCTCGGCGCTCGGCAACGGCATCGCCGGCTACTCGGAGTACAGCGCGGGCAACACCGGCGGGTGGCACTTCACCGCCCTGCTCTACTCCCAGGGCGGCCAGGTGCTGAGCGCGGACGGCAAGAAGGCCGCGTTCAACGACGCCGCCGGCAAGCAGGTCCTGCAGAACCTCAAGGACATGCGGTACGGCGACAACAGCATGGGCGACCGCCAGCTCCTCCAGTGGGGCGACCTGCTGACCAACGCCGGTGCCGGCAAGGTCGGCATGTTCATCGGCGCCCCCGACGCCACCCAGGCGATCGTCAGCCAGTTCCAGGGCAAGTTCCAGGACTGGGCGATGGCCCCGCTGCCCGGCCAGGACGGCGCGGCCAAGGGCACGCTCGGTGGTGGCGAGGGTTACTTCTTCAAGAAGGACCTCACCCCCGAGCAGGTCAAGGCCGGTCTGAAGTGGATCGCGTACCAGAAGTTGACGCCGGGCAAGGGTCAGTTCGACTACGTCCGGGCGAAGCCGCAGAACTACCCGGTGGGTCTGCCCCAGCCGCTGCTGTTCGCCAACGGCAGCGACGCGCAGAAGCAGGAGCTCGAGCTGCGCAAGGCGAACGCGAACGTCGACACCGCCAACTTCTCGATCTTCGAGGCGACCCCGGTGCCGATCAAGGGTGAGCCGCGCAACGCACAGGCGATCTACGCGGTGCTCGACGGTGCGATGTCCGGGGTGCTGACCAGCCCGAACTCGAACATCGACGCGCTGCTCAAGACGGCCGAAGAGAAGGTCAACCAGCTTCTCGCCGCCGAGAGCTGATCCGAGGGTGTGGGGGTCGGTGCGCCGGCCCCCACACCATCCGCGCCGCACCATCGGTGTCACTGACTCACCCAGGAGTTGCCTTGGCGATCACCACCGTCCCGGAGGCCACCAGGAAACCGGGACGCCCGACCTCGCCGTACACGGCACGGCCGAAGCGTACGAGCCTCGGCCGCAAGGTACGGGACAACCTCACCGGTCACGCGTTCCTCATCGGGGCGGTGCTCTGCTTCGTCGTCTTCTCCTGGTACCCGATGATCCGGGGCGTGGTGATGAGCTTCCAGCGCACCCGGCGCGGGGAGACCTCCTGGGTGGGCTGGGACAACTACGTCCGCATCGTCGCCGACCCCAGCTTCTGGACCGCCTGGCAGAACACGTTCTACTTCACGGTCCTCGCGCTCGTCCTCGGGTACGCCCTGCCGTTCTTCGTGGCGATCCTGCTCAACGAGTTCCGCCACGCCAAGGGTTACCTGCGGATCCTGGTCTACCTGCCGGTGATGCTGCCGCCGGCCTCGGCGCTGTTCCTGTTCAAGTTCTACGCGTACGACCCCAGCGAGGCGGGGCTGTTCAACGCGATCCTCAAGGCGCTGCACCTGCCCACGTCGCAGTGGATGCAGTCGCCCGAGATGACGATTCCGGCGATGGTGATCGCGTCCACCTGGATGAACATGGGCAGCGCGGTGCTGATCTACCTGGCATCGCTGCAGAACGTACCCGGCGAACTCTACGAGGCGGCCGAACTCGACGGCGCCGGGCTCTGGCGACGGATCGTCAACGTGACCATCCCGCAGACCCGGCTGATCCTCGCCCTGCTGGCCATGCTCCAGATCGTCGCCACGATGCAGCTCTTCATCGAGCCGCTGATCCTTGCCAACGGCGCGGGCGCCGAGGATTCGGCGACCTCGGTCGCGTACCTCATCTACCAGCACGGGTTCTTCCAGAACGACCTCAACGGCGCCGCTGCGCTCGGCGTGATCATGCTCGTGGTGCTGGCCGGCTTCTCCGCCGTCTACGTGCGACTGACTGCGAAACAGGACTAGGACGGCGACCCATGGCACAGGACTC
The DNA here is from genome assembly GCF_053601675.1 of Micromonospora sp. NPDC004704. Taxonomy (NCBI): domain Bacteria; kingdom Bacillati; phylum Actinomycetota; class Actinomycetes; order Micromonosporales; family Micromonosporaceae; genus Micromonospora; species Micromonospora sp. NPDC004704. Next base: position 203,153 of record NZ_JBSGCD010000005.1, read on the forward strand.
CGGGACCCGGACACTCATCTCCCATGCCCAGCTCAGTCGGGGGCGCGGCAAGGTCATCTACTGGACGCTGCTCACCGTCGTCGTGGTGGGGTTCACGCTCGTCTTCCTCGGGCCGCTCTACTGGATGGTCACCGGCGCGCTCAAGTCCGGCCAGGAGGTCGCACAGACCCCGCCGTCGCTGTTTCCCCGGGATCCGCAGTGGCAGAACTACGCCGACGCGTGGAACAACCTGGACCTCGGCAAGCTGCTGTTCAACACGTTCTACTACGCGGCCGGCGCGGTGCTCCTCCAGCTCGTCTTCGACACCGCCGCGGCGTACGCGCTGTCGAAGCTCCGGCCGATCTTCGGCAACGTGATCCTCGGCGCGATGCTGGCCACGCTCATGATCCCGGCGATGGTCCTCATCGTCCCGCAGTACGTGACCGTGATCGACCTGCCGATCGTGCACATCAACCTGCTCGACTCGCCGTTCGCGATCTGGCTGCCCCTGGTCGCGAACGCGTTCAACATCTTCCTGCTGAAGCGGTTCTTCGACTCGATTCCGGAGGACCTGATCGCGGCGGCGCTGATGGACGGGGCGACGCCGCTGCGTACGCTCTGGTCGATCATCCTGCCGATGTCGCGTCCCATCCTCGGCGTGGTGTCGATCTTCGCGGTGACGGCGGTCTGGAAGGACTTCCTCTGGCCGAAGCTGGTCATGCCCTCACCCGAGACCCGTACGGTCAGCGTCGGCATCTACGCCTTCGCCGGTGGTACGCCGATGAACGTGGTGATCGCCGCCTCGGTCATCGCCGCGATCCCGACCGTCATCATCTTCCTGGTCTTCCAGCGGAACATCATGTCCGGTCTGACCACGGGCAGCCTCAAGGGATAGGCCTCGCGTTACCTCCCGCGGCGGACAACGACCGTTCGCCCGAACACATCCAGGTCTGGCGAACCCGCCGACGTACTGACGCAGAAAGCAGGTGCTCGTGTCCACAGCAGACAACAGTCCGTGGTGGCGTGGAGCGGTGATCTACCAGGTGTATCCACGTAGTTTCGCCGACGGCAACGGCGACGGCATCGGCGACATCGCCGGCATCCGGTCCCGGCTGAATCACCTGTCCGCGCTCGGCGTCGACGCGATCTGGTTCAGCCCCTGGTACCCGTCCCCGATGGCCGACGCCGGTTACGACGTGGCCGACTACCGGGACATCGACCCGATCTTCGGCACCCTGCCCGAGGCCGAGGCGCTGATCGCGGAGGCGCACGCGCTCGGCATCCGGACCATCGTCGACGTGGTGCCCAACCACTGCTCCGACCAGCACCCGTGGTTCCAGGCCGCGCTCGCCGGCGGACCCGGCGCACCCGAGCGGGACCTGTTCTGGTTCCGCCCCGGCCGGGGCCCGAACGGCGACCAGCGGCCCACCGACTGGGTCGGCGAGTTCGGCGGCGAGACCTGGACCCGGACCACCAACCCGGACGGCACCCCCGGTGACTGGTACCTGCACCTGTTCACCGCCGAACAGCCGGACTTCAACTGGGAACACCCACTGGTACGGGCCGAGTTCGAGGACATCCTCCGGTTCTGGTTCGACCGGGGCGTGGACGGCATCCGGATCGACTCGGCCGGTCTGCTGGTCAAGGACGGCACCCTGCCGGAGACCCTGCCGGACCGGCCGCACCCGTTCCGGGACCTCGACGGGGTGCACGACGTCTACCGGGCCTGGCGGCGGATCGCCGACGAGTACCCCGGTGACCGGGCGCTGATCGGCGAGGTGTGGATGCCGGACCGGCAGCGGTTCGCCAACTACCTACGCCCGGACGAGCTGCACGCCGCGTTCAACTTCGACTTCCTCGGCTGCGCCTGGGACGCCTCCGCGCTGCGCGAGAGCATCGACGGGACGCTGCACGCACACGCCCCGGTCAACGCCCCGGCCACCTGGGTCCTCTCCAACCACGACGTCACCCGGCACGTCACCCGGTACGGGCGGGAGGACACCACGTTCAGCTTCGCCAAGAAGCGCGAGGGGATCTTCACCGACCTCGAACTGGGCACCGTACGGGCCCGCGCGGCGGCCCTGCTCTCGCTCGCCCTGCCCGGGGCCACGTACGTCTACCAGGGCGAGGAACTCGGGCTCTGGGAGGTCGACGTCCCGCCGGGGGAGCGTACGGACCCGATGTGGCCCCGTTCCGGTTACGTCGACCCGGGCCGGGACGGCTGCCGGGTGCCGTTGCCGTGGTCCGGTGACGCGCCCCCGTTCGGCTTCAGCCCCGAGGGCGCGACAACCGCACCGTGGCTGTCGCAGCCGGCGGACTGGAAGGGCCGTACCGCCCAGGCTCAGACCGGTGACCCGTCGTCGATGCTGGCGCTCTACCAGGCGGCGATCAGGATCCGGCGGGCCGAGACCGGTCTCGGTGACGGCCCGATGGGCTGGCTCGACGCACCGGACGACGTGCTCGCCTTCAGCCGCGGCGACGGATTCGCCTGCGTGGTGAACCTGTCCGGCGTACCGGTGCCGCTGCCGGCGCACGAACTCCGACTGCTGGCCAGCGGGCCGCTCGACGGAGACCTGCTTCCCCCGGACACGGCCGTCTGGCTGCGGACCGGAACGGTCTAGACATGACCCGCGTACACGTCGTCGAGCGCAGCACCGGGACAGCGGTGTGCGGTTCCCACCGGCGGTCGCCGGCGGCGTACGCGGGTCAGTGGGTCGCCGGGTACGTCCAGCTCGGCCCCGGGCCCACCCGGGCCGAGTGCGACGGCGCGGTGGTGTCCGCCGGGGGTGGGGACGCCGACCCCACCGTCGGCGGACACGCCGTACCCCCGAATTTTTCCGGCAGCGGTGCAAGACGTCACCGTCGCCGCCACCAGCACCGGCCGTTCCACCGGCCGGTAACCGAACGGGAGGTCTACGCGCCCTGAACCATTGCTGACTGCGGCTCCACGCGGCTCCACGCACGGGGGAATTGGTTTTCCTGACGAAAGGGATCCAATGGCCATCCATACCGCCGGCGCGCCCACGCCCGGCACCGCCACCGCACCACGCAACAACCGCGCCCGGGTCGGGCTGGCCGTTCTCGCCAGCACCGCGATGGCCGCGGCCTCGATCAGTGTTCTCACCCTCACGTCGGCAGCGCCCGCCCAGGCCGCCGGCCTCTCCCCGTTCGACATCGTCGGTCGCGGTGCCACCGTGCCCTTCGTCGAGCAGGAGGCGGAGAACGTCGCCCACAACGGTTCGAAGATCGGCCCGACCCGCTACTACGGTCAGCTCCCGTCCGAGGCCTCCGGCCGCGAAGCGGTGACCCTGGACGCGGTCGGCGAGTACGTCGAGTTCACCCTGACCAAGCCGGCCGACGCGGTCACCTTCCGGTACAGCATCCCGGACAGCCCGTCCGGCACCGGCCGGGACGCCAGCATCGACCTGCGGATCAACGGCAACGTGGTCAAGGCCGTCCCGGTGACCTCGAAGTACGGCTGGTACTACGGGGGTTACCCGTTCAACAACAACCCCGGTGACACCAACCCGCACCACTTCTACGACGAGGCCCGGACCCTGTTCGGGTCGACCTACCCGGCCGGCACCAAGGTCCGGTTGCAGGTCAGCTCCACCGCCCAGTCACCCACGTTCACCATCGACCTGGCCGACTTCGAGCTGGTCGGCGGGCCGATCGCGAAGCCGGCGAACGTCATCGACGTGGTGACCGACTTCGGTGCCGACCCGACCGGTGCGACCGACTCCACCGCCGACTTCCAGGCGGCCGTCGACGCGGGGGCGGCGCAGGGCCGGGCGGTCTGGATTCCGCAGGGCAACTTCACCCTCTGGGACCACGTGGTGGTCGACCGGGTGACGTTGCGCGGCGCCGGCCCGTGGTACTCGGTGCTCGGCGGTCGGCATCCCACCCAGCGCAACCGGGCGGCCGGCATCTACGGCAAGTACGTCCCCGGCGGCGGTTACACCGGAGGGGTACGCCCGCACGAGGCGAACGGTCCCAGCCGGAACGTGACCGTACGGGACTTCGCCATCATCGGCGACATCCAGGAGCGGATCGACGACGACCAGGTGAACGCGTTCGGTGGGGCGATGACCGACTCGGTCATCGACAACATCTGGATGCAGCACACCAAGGTCGGCGCCTGGATGGACGGCCCGATGGACAACTTCACCATCCGCAACAGCCGGATCCTGGACCAGACCGCGGACGGGGTGAACTTCCACACCGGGGTCACCAACTCCACGGTGACCAACACGTTCGTCCGCAACACCGGTGACGACGCGTTGGCGATGTGGGCGCAGAACGTACCGAACGTCAACAACTCGTTCACCCACAACACCATCGGGGTCACGCTGCTGGCGAACCACCTGGTCAGCTACGGCGGTCGGGACATCAAGATCACCGACAACGTGACCGCCGACTCGCTCACCAACGGCGGCGGCATCCACGTGGCCAACCGCTACCCCGGCGTACAGGGTGCGACCTCGGTCCTGGGCACCTGGACGATCGCCCGGAACACCCTGATCCGCAACGGCAACTCCGACTACAACTGGAACTTCGGCGTCGGGGCGATCTGGTTCTCCGCGCTGAACCAGGGGTTCCAGAACCCCACCATCAACATCACCGACACCGACATCCTGGACAGCTCGTACGCGGCGCTGCACTGGATCGAGGGTCAGACCAACGGCATCTTCCTCAACAACGTCAACATCGTCGGCGCGGGCACGTACGCGCTCCAGGTGCAGGCGGCCAGTCAGGTCTCCTTCACCAACGTACGGGCCAGCGGCATCGCCCAGCCCAAGCCGATGCACAACTGCGTCGGCAGCGGCTTCCAGATCACCCAGGGCGCGGGCAACTCGGGTTGGTACACCGCCACCCCGGACTGCGGCCCGTGGCCGACACCGATCTGGAACAACGGGCCGACCAGCCCGCCGCCGACCGGTACGCCGCCGCCGACCACCCCGCCCACCACTCCTCCGACCACGCCGCCGACGACCCCTCCGACCACGCCGCCGACCAACGGCAACCTGGCCCAGGGCAAGGTCATCACGGCGACCAGCACGTCGCAGGGGTACGTGGCGCAGAACGCGAACGACGGGAACGCCGCCACCTACTGGGAGAGCGCGAACGGCGCCTTCCCGCAGTCGTTGACGGTCGACCTCGGTGCGGTGGTGAACACCAACCGGGTGGTGGTGAAGTTGCCACCGGGCTGGGAGACCCGTACCCAGACGTTCGCGGTGCAGGGTTCGACGGACGGGAGCTTCCCGCCGATCGTCCCGGCGGCCGGTTACACCTTCAACCCGGCCTCGGGTAACTCGGTGTCGGTTGTCCTGCCCTCGGCGAACCGCCGCTACCTGCGGTTGGTCTTCACCGGCAACACCGGCTGGCCGGCCGGACAGGTCTCCGAGTTCGAGGTGTACGGCAGCGGCACCACGCCGCCGCCCACCACCCCGCCGGTGACCACGCCTCCGCCGACGACGCCCCCGCCCACCACCCCGCCGCCCACCACGCCTCCGGCCAACGTCAACCTGGCCACCGGTCGGCCGACGACGGTGACCAGCGTGGCCGACGTGTACGGCGGTGGCAACGCGGTGGACGGCAACGCAAACACGTACTGGGAGAGCGCCAACAGCGCCTTCCCGCAGTCGATCACGGTGGATCTGGGGTCGGCCCGGTCGGTGTCGAGGGTGGTGCTGAAGCTGCCGCCCGCGGCCGCCTGGCAGACCCGTACGCAGACGCTGTCGGTGCTCGGCTCCACCAACGGATCGTCGTACACGACGGTCAGGGCGTCGGCGGGTTACACCTTCAACCCCGCCTCGGGTAACACCGCCACGGTCACCTTCGCGGCGACCACCCAGCGGTACCTGCGCCTGACCTTCACCGGCAACACCGGCTGGCCCGCCGGCCAGCTCTCCGAGTACGAGGTCTACGCCGTCTAGGCGTACGGCACGGTCCCCTCCCGCCACCCTCGGTGGCGGGAGGGGACCGGATCACACCCATCGGTTCGGAGAGTGCCGTCGGTGTACCCGGCGCAGGAAGGTGCTGTCTCGTATGTCCAGGTTCAGCAGTAATCGGGATCGGGCAACGTCCGCCCGCCCCGCCGCCCCCTGCGGGCTTACGCACCACCACCCCCATCTGACGTTCCAGCCCGAAGTTGGAGGAACGCAATGAGAACCAACCCCGTCCCCTGGCGCCCGCTGGCGGCGATCCTCGCGACCGGCATGGTCGCGGCGCTCGCCCCGGCGATCCCCGCCTCCGCCGCACCCGCCGGCCAGGCGAGTGCGACCAACCTCGCCGCCGGCAAGACCGCCGCGGCAACCAGCGCCAGCACCGGTCACGCCGCCGCGAACATCAAGGACGGCGACCAGGGCAGCTACTGGCAGGGCACCGGTGCCTTCCCGCAGGCCGCCGCGGTCGACCTCGGCAGCAGCAAGAGCATCGACCGGGTCACCCTGAAACTGCCCAAGGGCTGGGCGAAGCGGACCCAGACCCTGGCCCTCCAGGGCAGCCCCGACGGTACGTCGTACAGCACGATCGTCGGCTCGGCCAGCTACACCTTCAGCCCCACCTCGGGCAACCTGGTGACGGTCAAGTTCCCGGCCACCAACGCCCGGTACGTGCGGGCCGACATCTCCGCGAACAGCGCCGCCTCCGCCGGTCAGCTCGCCGAGCTGGAGGTCCACCCGGCGGCGGTGTCGAACGTCAACCTCGCCGCCGCGGCAGCGGTGGTGTCGTTGAGCGCCAGCAGCTTCGCCGACGTCTACGGGGCGGGCAACGCCGGTGACGGGAACGCCAACACCTACTGGGAGAGTGCGAACAACGCGTTCCCGCAGTGGATCCAGGCCGACCTCGGTTCCGCCGTCGCGGTGAACCGGGTGGTGCTGAAGCTGCCGCCGGCCTCCGCGTGGGCGACCCGTACGCAGACGCTGAGCGTGCAGGGCAGCAGCACCACCAGCACCGGCCCGTTCTCCACCATCGTCGCGTCGGCCGGTTACACCTTCAACCCGGCCTCGGGCAACACCGTGACGATCAACTTCAACCAGACCACCGCCCGGTACGTCCGGCTGAACATCACCGGTAACACCGGTTGGCCGGCCGGTCAGCTCTCGGAGTTCGAGGTCTACGGGCCGACCGAGGGCGACACCCAGGCACCGTCGGCGCCGGGGAGCCTGGCGTACACCCAGCCTGCGTCGGGTCAGATCCGGTTGACCTGGAACGCCTCCACCGACAACGTCGGGGTGACCGGGTACGACATCTACGCCAACGGGACGCTGCGCACCAGCGTCGCCGGGAACGTGTTGACGTACACGGACAGCCAGCCGACGACCGCGACGGTCTCGTACTACGTACGGGCCAAGGACGCGGCGGGCAACCAGTCCGGCAACAGCAACACGGTCACCCGTACCGGCACGCCGGGCGGGGACACGCAGGCGCCGACCACGCCGGGCACGCTGTCGTTCACCGAGCCGGGTTCGGGTCAGATCCGACTGGCGTGGGGTGCGTCCTCGGACAACACCGCCGTGACCGGGTACGACATCTACGCCAACGGAACGGTGCGGGCGAGCGTGGCCGGGAACGTGTTGACGTACACGGACAGCCAGCCGGCGACCGCGACGGTCTCGTACTACGTACGGGCGAAGGACGCGGCGGGCAACGTCTCCGGCAACAGCAACACGGTCACCCGTACCGGCACCAACCCCGGCGGGTCGAACCTGGCCGTCGGCAAGCCGGTCACCGCGTCGGGCTCGATCTTCACCTTCGTGCCCACCAACGCGAACGACAACAGCACCGCGACCTACTGGGAGGGGAACAACTACCCGAGCGTGCTGACCGTGGCGCTGGGGGCCAACGCGAGCGTCAGCTCGGTCGTGGTGAAGCTCAACCCGGACAGCTCGTGGGGTCCGCGTACGCAGACCATCCAGGTGCTCGGGCGTGAGCAGAGCAGCAGCACGTTCACCAGCCTGGCCGCCGCGCAGTCGTACAGCTTCAACCCGTCCACCGGTAACACGGTGACCATCCCGGTCAGCGCCACGGTCGCGGACGTCCGGCTCCAGATCACCACGAACTCCGGCGCTCCGGCTGGACAGGTGGCGGAGTTCCAGATCATCGGCGTGCCCGCGCCGAACCCGGACCTGACCATCACCGGCATGTCGTTCACCCCGGCCTCGCCGGTGGAGACCGACGCGGTCACCCTGTCGGCGACCGTCCGCAACGGCGGGTCCGCGGCCTCGGCGGCCACCAACGTCAACTTCTACCTGGGTACGACGTTGGCCGGGACCGCCTCGGTCGGCGCGCTGGCGGCGGGTGCCACCAGCACGGTGACCGCGAACGTCGGTCCGCGCGACGCGGGTACGTACCCGCTGAGCGCCAAGGTCGACGAGGCCAACACGGTGATCGAGCAGAACGACGCGAACAACAGCTACACCAACCCGTCGTCGCTGGTCGTCGCGCAGGTGGCCAGTTCCGACCTGGTGGCCAACGTGAGCTGGTCGCCGAGCAACCCGGCGGCCGGTAGCACGGTCACCTTCACGGTGGCGATCAAGAACCAGGGGACGATCGCCTCCGCCGGTGGCGCCCACGGCATCACGCTCACCGTGGTCAACCCGGCCAACGGCGCGGTGGTCCGTACACTGACCGGCTCGTACACCGGTGCGATCGCGGCGGGTGCCACCACCGCCCCGGTCAACCTGGGCACCTGGACCGCCGTCAACGGCAGGTACGACGTCCGGGTGGTCCTCGCCGACGACGCGAACGAGTTGCCGGTGAAGCGCACCAACAACACCAGCGTCACCGGGTTCTTCTCCGGTCGTGGGGCGAACCTGCCGTACGAGATGTACGAGGCCGAGGACGGCGTGGTCGGCGGCGGGGCCCAGGTCGTCGGGCCGAACCGGATCATCGGCGACCTGGCCGGTGAGGCGTCCGGACGTCGGGCGGTCACCCTGAACTCGACCGGCAACTTCGTCGAGTTCACCACCAAGGCCAGCACGAACACGCTGGTCACCCGCTTCTCCATCCCGGACGCGCCGGGCGGTGGCGGGATCAACTCGACGATCAACGTCTACGTCAACAACGTGTTCCACAAGGCGCTCCCGCTGACCTCGAAGTACATCTGGCTCTACGGCGCCGAGGCCAGCCCGGGTAACTCCCCGAGCGCGGGCAGCCCGCGGCACATCTACGACGAGGCGAACATCTTCCTGGACGCCACCATCCCGGCGGGCAGCAAGATCAAGCTCCAGAAGGACGCCGCCAACACCACCACGTACGCGATCGACTTCATCAACACGGAGCTGGTCACCGCGGCCGGCAACCCGGATCCGGCGCGGTACGCCGTACCGGCCGGCTTCACCCACCAGGACGTGCAGAACGCCCTGGACCGGGCGCGGCAGGACGCCAACCTGATCGGTGTCTACCTGCCGGCGGGTACCTACCCGACCCAGTCGAAGTTCCAGGTGTACGGCAAGGCGCTCCAGGTCGTCGGGGCCGGTCCCTGGTACACCCGGTTCGCCGCGCCCACGGGTCAGGAGAACACCGACGTCGGCTTCCGGGCCGAGGCGTCAGCGAACGGCTCGACCTTCGCCGGCTTCTCGTACTTCGGTAACTACACCAGCCGCAACGACGGTCCGGGCAAGGTCTTCGACCTGTCCCGTACGTCGAACATGACGTTCGACAACATCTGGGTGGAGCACCAGATGTGCATGTTCTGGGGTCTCGGGGTCACCAACACCACGATCAAGAACTCGAGGATCCGGAACACGTACGCCGACGGCCTGAACATGACCAACAGCAGCAACAACAACCTGATCAGCAACGTCGAGGGTCGGACCAACGGTGACGACGCGTTCGCGCTCTTCTCCGCGATCGACGGCGGTGGCGGGGCGAACACCGGCAACGTGTTCGAGAACCTGACGGCCACGTTGACCTGGCGTGCCGCCGGTCTGGCGGTGTACGGCGGGCAGAACAACGTGTTCCGCAACCTGTACATCGCGGACATGCTGACCTACTCCGGCATCACCGTCAGCTCGCTGGACTTCGGCTACCCGTTCATCGGATTCGGTCCCGGGTACACCACGATCGAGAACGCCTCGATCGTCCGGGCCGGTGGTCATTTCTGGGGGTCGCAGACCTTCCCGGCGATCTGGATGTTCGCGGCGTCCAAGGAGTTCCGCGCCATCCGCATCAACAACGTGGACATCGTGGATCCGACGTACCACGGCATCATGTTCCAGTCGAACTACAGCGGCGGCCAGGCGACCCAGGCCGTCACGGACACCGTCTTCACCAACATCTCGATCAGCGGTGCCCAGAAGAGCGGTGACGCGTTCGACGCCAAGTCCGGCTTCGGCATCTGGGCGAACGAGCTGCCCGAGCCCGGTCAGGGCCCGGCGGTCGGTTCGGCCACCTTCAACAACCTGCGGTTCAGCAACAACTTCCAGAACATCCGGAACACCACGTCGACCTTCACCATCACCGTCAACCCGTAACCGGGGGACGGCAGGTGTAGTCAGGCGGTAACCAGGTGCCGCCGGGAGGTCATTCCTCCCGGCGGCACCGTCACGTCCGGCCGTCGTGTCGCGCTGCAGGTCGGGGCAGACTGTCACGCTCGGTGACCGGTCGTAGGATCACGGTATGTCAGCATCCCTGGTACGGTTCGGCCTGGTCGGCTACGGCTTCGGCGGACGTTACTTCCATGCGCCGCTGCTCGCCTCGGCCGCCGAGTGCGAGCTGGTCGGCGTGGTGACCACCTCCTCGTCCCGGCGGGAGGAACTGGCCCGGGACCAGCCCGGTACGCCCGCCTTCGACTCGCTGACCGCCCTGGTGGCGGAAGGTGTGGAGGCGGTGGCGATCTCCACCCCGGCGGCCACCCACCTGGCGCTGGCGCAGGAGGCGATCGGGCTCGGACTGGCGGTGGTCGTGGACAAGCCGTTCGTGCTGGACCCGGCCGCGGCACGGGAGACCGTGGAGTTGGCCGAGCGAACCGGCGTGGTGCTGAGCGTGTACCAGAACCGCCGGTGGGACTCGGACCTGTTGACCGTACGTAAGCTCATTGCGGACGGGGAACTGGGCACGGTCACCCGGTTCGAGTCGCGGTTCGAGCGGTTCGCCCCGCAGCCGGGACCGCCCGCCGCCGGTGGCGGCACCCTGCTCGACTTCGGCAGCCACCTGGTCGACCAGGCGATGACGCTGTTCGGACCGGTCGACCGGGTCTACGCCGAGATGCGGCTGCGGGAAGATCTCGGTGGGCGCGACGACGACTTCTTCGTCGCGTTGCAGCACACCGGCGGGGTCCGGTCCCACCTGTGGGGTAGCTGGGCCCAGGGTGCGCCCGGTCCTCGGTTCCGGGTCACCGGCAGCACTGGCAGTTACCTGGTCGACGGGGTCGACGGGCAGGAGGAGGCGCTCATCGCCGGCCGGTCGCCCGCCACCGAGGCAGACCGGTGGGGCGTGGAGCCCGAGCACCGGTGGGGCCGGATCCACCGCGGCGAGACGACAACCGTCGTACCAACCGAACGCGGCCGGTGGGACACCTACTACCCCGCCTTCGCCGCCGCCGTACGCAACACCGCCCCCGTCCCGGTAAACCCCCGCGACGCCGTAGCCAGCCTAGAAGTCCTCGCCGCCGCCCACACCAGCGCCACCCAAGCCAAAACCATCCCCCTCCCCTGACCCCCCTTCCCTCGTTGATCATGAAGTTAGCGACGAGAAATGTGCCCGGCGACGTTGCTAACTTCATGATCAACGGCGTGGTGGGGGCGGGTTGTAGTAGGAGTTGATGGCGGGTTGGTTGGTGTAGTTGGGGCCGGCTTGGTCGTCGGCGCCCAGGTAGGTGTAGGGGAGGGTGACGGTGGCGTTGGCGGTACGGGTGATGCGGTGGCGGTGGGTGTCGACGGTGAATCCGGCGGAGCGGAGGGCGCTGGCCAGCCTCCGCCCGGCGGGACGGCCATCGGGAAGTCGTACGCTGCGCAGGTCCAGGTCGGCGACGAACCGCCCGCCCTCGGTCAGCCAGTCCGCGACCCGCGCGAGCACCGCCAGCTTGTCGCCGAGGTAGTGCAGGCCGTGCACACAGGTGATCAGGTCGAAGCGGTGCGACGGGTTCCACGATGTCACCGAGGCGCAGATCAGTTCGAGCGCGGGGTTCGGCGTCGGGACCGGATCGAAGAAGTCGACCAGGTCGATTCCGGTGATGGTCACCCGGCGATCGAGGTCGGCGGCGCGGAGCCGATTCGCCGCCTGGATCAACGCTCGTCCGGTGCCACAGCACAGATCCAGCCAACGAACGGGCCCGTCGGCGGTCTGATCGGGCAGACCGCGACGGCCGTGGGCGATCATCCAGTCCAACGGGTTGAAGCCCAGCTCCCTGGTGTAGCTGTTGACACCGTCGAGTTGACGTTCCCGGTTCATCGCGGAGTTGGCCACCACCGCCGAAGACTCCAACGCCGCGTCATCGAGCAAGTGATCCCGCACGTCGCCCAGTCTTGCACCACGTCGATCGACTTCTGCCGAAGCTCCAGCCGGACCGGTGAGGTCGGCGGGGCGGCGTCGGTGGCCGGGGGCTGACAACCTGGGGTGGTGATCGATGGCATGCGGTGGGCGGGGTGAGCGGGGCGGCTCCGGGCGCGATCGGGCCACGGGACCTGGCGGTACGCGACTGGCGGCGGATCCTGGTCGTGGGCGTACGCGGAACGCTGGTGGTGCTCTGGCTGCTCTGGGCGATGCTTGCCTGGTGGTCGGCACCCCGTCCGGCCGACGCCGACCAGGCGCGACGGGACATCGCCGCCGGCTCGGTGACGAGTGTCGACATCGGAACGTACTGGGACGACGGTGAGTTCTGGGGCCGGAAACGGATCCTGGAAGGTGGGCCCGACGGAAGCCAGGTCGCCTGGACGACGGAGACCGGCAGGGTCCGGTACACCGAGGTCGGTTACGGGTACCCCGACGGGACATTGGCCGCCCCGGACGGGAGCATCCCGGCACGGGGCCGCCCGCTCGTCGCGGAACTCCAGGCCGCGGCGGGCGTCAACGGTACGGGAGTGGTTCACCCGCTCATCCGTACGGCGTACTGGCTCGCGGTGTCCCTGATGGCCGTGTTCCTGATCGCCCTGTTCTCGGGGCCGGCGCCGATCCGGGGTACGAAGTGGTACTGGTTCTGGCTCTCCTGGATCCCCTTCGGGTTGGGCGTCCTGGCCTGGGTCACCCGGGAACCCTGGCTTTACGGGCCGCAGACCGCGCTCGCGCAGGAACTCGTCGGCATCGACGGGCCGATCGCGAGGAGGCGCTCCAACGGTTTCGAGGGCTTCGCGCTCCTCATCGTCCTGGGGATCGCGATCGGCTTCGCGCTGTACGGACTGGGCCGGCTGCTCGGCCCGACCGTCGTACCCGGAATTTTCTGACGACAACGCGGCCCGACCGGGATGGTCGGACCGCGTGGGCGGCCGGGATCCGGGGTCGGTCAGTCGCCGGAGTCGGCGGAACCGCCGGAGTTCGCCGAATCGCCACCCCCGCCGCCACGCTTGCGCACCGGGGCCGGCGAGTCGTCCGGGCTGTCGTTGCCCGCCTTCGGCTTGGCCGGCGCCGGCTTGCCCTTGTCGCCCGTCCCGGTTGCCTTCTTGGCCGGCGGCGGGGCGGGGGAGTCGGCGGCCGAGGCGTTCGCACTGTCCGCCGACTCGGGTGACGGATCCACCCACTGCGGGTCACCCGGACTGTCCGACGCCGAGTTCGTGGAGTCGAACGGCGACTGGTACGGGCTGTCGGCGGACTCCGGTGAGTCGTCGGCGGCTACCTGGTCGACCTGGGTGTTCACCTGGATCGGGCTGACCTTGTCGCGCAGTTCGATGCCGGCGTCGGCGGTCGCGGCGCCGGCCGTGAGCCCGGCGACCAGTGCGGCGGCCCCCGCTCCGGCGATGATCCGCCACGGTCGATTGATGTGCATGGCATCCTCCTCGGTGTCTGTCTGCCTGTGCCTCCAGCCTCGGCCCCGTCGATGAGGTGCGACTGAACGCAACGTGAGACCTCCTTCATCCGTGCCCCGAGCCGCACCCGCGCGGTCAGGTGGGCGGGCGGAGTCGGCGGGCGCTGTCCAACCACCGGGTAGCCAGGTCCAGCCGGGCGCGGGTGTTGGTCGGCCAGTCCCGTTCCTGCACCCGGTGCGGGCCGGTGGCCAGGGACAACACCACCGCCGAGGTCCGGTAACGCAGGTCGGCGGGGTCCACCACCCGTTCGAACGCGGCCAGGTACGCCGCCCCCGCCCGCAGGATGGTGCCGGCCCGGTCCCCGTTCATCTGGGCCAGTACGGAGAGGTGCCCGAGCAGGCAGGCAAGATCGTCCAACCGTTCGCCCGGCCCGGCGGTGTCGACGTCGAGCAGGCCGCAGATCCGGCCGCCGGAAACCAGCAACTGGCCCTCGTACAGGTCGCCGTGCACAACGGTGCCGGGTTCCGGACCGGACTCGCACATGATCGCCTCGGCCAGGCTTCGCGCCTGCTCCGCCACGCTGGGCAGGGCGGCGGCGAGGACCGAGGCGTAGTGCGGCGACTTCTCCCGCCAGGACCGCCGGGGTCGACCGTCCGCCAACTCGGCGGGCAGCCGGTCGAGCATGGCCAGCACCGCCCGCCCCGGCGGTGGCGGCTGCCGGGCGTGCAGCGCCTGCCGGAGCGTACGGCCGGGAAGCGCCTGCAACACCAGCAGCCCGTCCGGGGTGTAGCCCAGGCTCGGCGCGACCGGCAGGCCCGAATCGACCAGCAGCCGGTGTCGTTCGTGCAGGTCACGTACCTGATCGGGGCGGACAACCTTCAGGAAGAGCCGGTGCCGGCCCCCGATCGCCTCGATCACCGCCCGCCGTCGCGGCCGGTACGCCCGTACCCCCAGCCGTACCGGGCCGCCGTCACCGAGGCCGAGGTCGCGCAGGAGTACGGCAACCGCCCGCTCGTCGTACGCGGTGCGCAGCGCCGGCAGATCCGGGTCGTACGGGAAACGCCAGGCGGCCACCCGGTCGGTCCCGTCCTCCAGCACCATCGTGCCGCGTGGTGGACGACCGGTGCAGGCCGCCAGCCGTTCCTCCCGGACCCATCCGTCCGGCCAACGGATCCGGACCCGGTACGCGGCCGTGGACCGGCGCCCCGGTTGGTGTTCGACCTGGACGGCCCGCCAGGCGAGCAGTTCGCCACCGGCCGGTCGCAGGGCAGTCCGCAGCAACTGCTCGGCTCCCGGCCCGGTGAGCAGGTCCAGATCGGGGTCGGAGCAATCACCCGGCCCGGTGAGCAGGTTCGGATCGGGGTCGGGGTGACCGCCCGGCCCGGCGGTGCTGATGGTCGTCGACATACCGCCGACGATCCCGGCGCGCGATGAGCGGCAGGTGAGCCGCTGATGAGAAACCGCTCAGCGTCGGGCGGGTCAGCGCGGGAAGCGCCAGCGGGTCTGGCTGTAGGGGCTCTTACGGAAGCCGAAGGCGGTGGTCGGGGCGACCTCGAACACGAGTGCCGTACCGGCGCCGGAGGCGTGGTGGAACATCCCGTCGCGTACGTCGAACCGCCAGTCTTCGCCGTACTTGGTGACGTAGGCGTCGGCGATCCGGCGCAGCCGCGTCTCGTCGGTGAGCCGGACCGCCTCAGCTTCCAGGACCAGGTCCAGACCCTCGTGCAGCGCGTTGCTCCCGGTGGTCAGCACGGTGTGCGGGTTGTCGGCGAGGTTGCGGGCCTTGCGCTCGTCGGGGCCGGTGCAGAAGTACATGGCGTGGGCCAGCCAGACCCCGAGCAGCGGGGTGACGTGTGGTCGCCCGTCCGGGCGTACGGTCGACAGCCAGTAGAGTTCGGCGGCCGTGAGGATCTCCCGAGCCTCGGCCCAGCCGGTGGCCTCGGCGGTGTCGTCGCTGTACCGGGCGTCCAGGTCGGTCACGGGTTCCAGAGTGTCCATCACCAGTCCCATCACGCTGCGTTGATCGGTCGTCGCCGACGCTACCGCCCCGGTACGACACCCACCGGCCAGTTCGCCAGCGTGTCCAGCCCCTGTAGACGGCCGTGGTCGTACTCGGTCGAGAACCGTTCGTCGCCCAGCGCGGTCCGCACGACCGACCGGATCCGGTCGACGTCGCCGCGTTCGGCGGGCGGCAGCGGTGCGCCGACCGAGTCCCGCGCGGACGCGGCGGTCCCCAGCCAGCGGGCCGCCTGCTCGTGGTGACCGGTCATCGCACGGGCTCCGGCCAGACCCTCCAGGGCGAGGGCGATCGACCGGGGATCGCCGCTGGTACGGGCGGCGTCGAGTCCCTCCAGGTGCAGGGTCAGGGCCGCTTCGGCGTCACCGCGCTGTTCGGCGATGAACCCGAGTTCGGCCACGATCAACGCCACCCCGAGGTCGCCGTCCACCTGCCGGCACCAGTCGAGCCAGCGGTGCAGGTGCGCCTCGGCAACATCCAACCGGCCCTGTCGTCGGGCGGCGAGGCCGAGCCCGATCTCGGCGAACTGCTCCCCGCGCCGGTGGGACCGCTCGGCGGCCAACCGCATCGCCCGCAGGTGGTATGCGTCGGCACGGACATGATCACCCCGCAACAGGGCGATCCGCCCCAACCCGGAGAGCTGGTACGACACCTCGATCCACAGTCCGAGTTCCTCCGCCATCCGCAGCCCGTCCCGGTGCAGCCGGTCGGCCTCGTGGTACTCCCCAGCGATCTCGGCCAGGGAGCACAGCACCTCAATCGCCTTCAGTTGCCCCCACCGGTCACCGAGCTCCCGGAACAGGGTCAGGCCCCGCTCCGCGTCCCGCCGGCTGGCGGTCAGATCGCCCAACGGCCGTGCCTGGGCGGCACGGGAGGTCAGCGCCGCCGCCACCCCCCACCGATCATGTCCGGCGCGGAACCCGGCCAACGCCCGATCCACCCCGTCCGCCCGCGCGGCCAGGTCACCGGAGCCGATCAGGGCGTAGCTCAGCAACCACTCCGCCATCGCCTGCCCGGCCGGGTCGTCGACGTCGGCGTACCGCTTCAGTGCCCGCTCGGCCCGACCGGGTAGGTCGTTCCCGTCACCGATCAGGATCGCCAGGGCCGCCTGCCAGGTCTCCGCCCGTGTCCGCGGGACGGTGGACACCTCACCGGCCACAGCCAGGGCCAGACCCGCCCAGCGATGCCCCTCACTGAGCCGTCCACGCAGGAACCAGTACCAACCCAGCGCGTTGACCAGCCGCAACGCCAGGTCCGCCGCTCCCTGCCGGGTCGTCGCGTCGAGCGCCGTACGGAGGTTCGCGGTCTCCTGGTCGAGTCGCTCCAGCCACTCTCGCTGAGCCGGACCGCGCAGCACCGGCTCGGCCCGCTCGGCGAACCCGACGTAGTACAGGGCGTGGCGTTGCCGTACCCCGTTGGACTCGCCGGCCTCCCGGAGCCGGTCCCCGCAGTAGGCGGCCACCGATTCGAGCAGCCGGTACCGGGGAGGTGCACCGGTGCCGGGGTCGTCCACCACCACCAGCGACCGGTCCACCAGCCGGGCCAGGAGGTCGAGCACCTCCGACGGCCGTACGCCTGCACCCGCACAGATCGTCTCGGCCGCGTCCAGGGTGCACCCGTCGGCCGGTACGCCCAACCGCCGGAGCACCACCCGCTCGGCTTCGGTCAGCAGTTCCCAGCTCCAGTCGACCATCGCACGAAGCGTCTGCTGCCGGGCCGGAGCGCCCCGATGACCGGTGGCGAGGAGGTGGAACCGGTCATCGAGCCGGGCCACGAGTTCGTGCACCCCGAGGACCCGTACCCGGCTCGCGGCCAGCTCCAACGCCAGCGGGATGCCGTCCAACCGCCGACAGATCGCACCGACCGCGTCGGCGTTTGCGGGGGTGAGCGCGAAGCCCGGCGCCGCGGCGGCGGCCCGCGCCACGAAGAGCCGTACGGCGCTGGACCGGAGCAGCGCGCCGGGGTCGGTACCGGTGGCCGGGTCCGGCAGGGCCAGCGGCGGTACGCCCCACCGGACCTCACCCGCACAGCGCAGCGGCTCCTGACTGGTCGCCAGGATCCGCACCTCCGGCGCGGCCCGCAACAGCCGTTCGGCAAGCTCCGCCACCGACCCGACCACGTGTTCGCAGTTGTCGAGTACGAGCAGCACCCGCCGATCCCGCAGCGCCCCGGCGAGCCGACCGACCGGATCCGCCGGTCCACCGCCGGACCCGCGCTGCCCGCTCGTCTCGTCGCCGATCCCCAGCACGCCCGCTACCACCTCGACCAGCCGGACCAGCTCGTCGCAGGGTACGAGTCCGGCGAGTTCCACCAGCCACACGCCGTCGGCGAGGGTGGCCGCCACCCGAGCGGCGACGGCCACCGCCAGCCGGGTCTTGCCCACGCCGCCCGCCCCGGTGAGGGTGACCAGGCGATTGCTCGCCAGCAGGGTGCTCACCTCCCGGACCGCCTCCGTCCGGCCGACCAGTTCGGTCAGCGGGGCGGGTAGCTGGGGCCGGGCGATTGCCGTGGCGCGCGGTGGTGCCAGCAGGGCCGGGTCGTGCCGGAGGATCGCCGCGTGCAGGCGGTTCAGCTCGGGGCCGGGCTCCAGCCCCAGCTCCTCGGCGAGGCGGTCGCGCAACCGGCGGTAATCGGCGAGCGCCTCGCTCTGCCGCCCTGCCTGGTAGAGCGCCCGCAGGTAGCCGGCGTGCAGCCGTTCCCGGAGCGGGTGCCGGCGTACCAACTCGCCGAGTTCTCCGATCAGCGGGGCGTGCTCGCCCAGCGCCAGCAGGGCTTCGGCCCGGTCCTCGATCGCCAGTAGCCACTGCTCGTCCAGGTGTTCGCGGGCCGCCCGGACGAACGGTTCGTCGGCGAAGTCGGCGTACGCCGGGCCGCGCCAGAGTGCCAGGGCTTCGGTGAGCAGCGCGGTGCGCGTACCCGGATCGGGGGTTGTCCGGGACCGCGCGACCAGGTCGGCGAACCGGCCGGCGTCGACCGCGTCGGCGGGGATCCGGAGCAGGTAACCCGGCGGTTGGAAGACCACCAGGTCCCGGCCGGCAGGCCCGGCGTCCGCCAGCGCCCGCCGCAACTGGGAGACCTTGGCCTGGAGCGCGCCGGTCGGGTTGGTCGGCAGCCGGTCCGGCCACAGGCCGTCGACCAGCCGGTCGGTCGACACCGGTCGCCCCGGGTCCGCCAGCAGGGCGGCGAGGAGCGCGCGGACCTTCAGCTCGGGGACCCGGACCGGCTCACCGTCCGCCGTCCACACCGCCACCGGTCCGAGCACCCCGAAACGCACCACCCCACCGTACGCAGACCGGCCGCCCTGCCGACCGCGGCCGAAGCGCACCCGAAGTGGATCCGAAGGGCCGCTCGGCAGGGTGGGGATCGGAAAGCGCACCGGAACGAACGAGGGGAGTTCGATGTCTGACGGGAACAGTTCACGAGCACCGGTGACGATCATCGGTCTGGGAGCGATGGGTACCGCCCTGGCCGGGGCGTACCTGTCCGCCGGGCACCCCACCACGGTCTGGAACCGGACCGGGGGCAGGGCCGGTGACCTGGTGTCGCGGGGAGCCGTCGAGGTGCCCGAGGTTGCCGCTGCGGTCGAGGCGAGCCCGCTGGTGATCGCGTGCGTGCTGGACTACCCGGCCGTACGCGAGGTGCTCGACCCGATCGGGGCGGCCCTGTCCGGGCGGGTTCTGGTCAATCTCACCAACGGAACACCGGCCCAGGCCCGGGAGACCGCCACCTGGGCGGCGGGACACGGCGTCGACTACCTCGACGGCGGGATCATGGCGGTCCCGTCCGGCATCGGCACCTCGGCCGCGTTCCTGCTCTACAGCGGTTCGGAGGACGCCTTCGTGACGTACCGCCGGGAGCTGGACCTGCTCGGGGCGGCCAGTTACCTCGGCACCGACCCCGGCCTGGCGGCCCTGCACGACCTGGCGCTGCTCAGCGGCGTGTACGGCATGTTCGCCGGATTCGTCCAAGCATTCGCCCTGGCCGGCAGCGAGAACATCCGGGCCACCGGGTTCGTCGCCCTGCTGACGCCCTTGCTGCACGCCATGCTGGCCGGTCTGCCGGAGTGGGCCGAACGGATCGACAGCGGCGACCACACCACCGGCGTGGTGTCCAACCTCGGCATGCAGGCGACCGCCTTCCCCAACCTGATCCGGACCAGCCGGGACCAGGGCGTGAGCCCGGACCTGATGGCCCCGATGCAGGCCCTGCTCGACCGGGGGGTGACCGGCGGCCACGGAAACGCCGACCTCACCGTCCTGGTCGAACTACTCACGTCCACGGCACCGACGAAAGGAACCCCGGCATGACCAGGTACGCGGGCAGGAAGGCCGTCATCACCGGCGGTACGCACGGAATCGGCCTGGCGATCGTCCGGGCACTGCTCGACGGCGGCGCCGAGGTGCTGCTCACCGGCCGCAACGAGGAGAACATCGAGAAGGCGCGTGCCGACCTCGGCCCGTCGGTCCAGGTGGTGCGATCCGACGCGGCGAGCCTGGCCGACATCGACGCGCTCGGTCGGCAGGTCGGCGACCGGTTCGGTACGTTCGACGCCCTGTTCGTCAACCACGGCTACTCCAGGATGGAGCTGTCGACCGACGTCACGGATTCGTCGTACGACCGGACCTTCGACGTCAACACCAAGGGCGCGTTCTTCACCGTGCAACGGCTGGCCCCACTGCTGCGTACCGGCGGGTCGGTGGTCTTCACCAGTTCCGTCGCCGACACCGGCGGCACGCCCGGTCTGATCCTCTACTCCGGGTCGAAGGCCGCGCTCTGGTCCTTCGCCCAGGGCTTCGCCGCGGAACTCCTGCCTCGGGGGATCAGGGTCAACGCGGTCAGTCCCGGTTTCATCAGGACGCCGTCGATGGGGGTGGACGCCACGGAGGCGGAGAAGGCGGCCTTCTCGCAGCTCGGTGACGAGATCACCCCGATGAAACGCCACGGTACGCCGGAGGAGGTGGCGACCGCCGCGCTCTTCCTGGCCTTCGACGCCACCTACACCACCGGGGTGAAACTCCCCGTCGACGGCGGCCTCGGCCAGCGGCTCGACCCACCCGGTCAGTAGGTCGGCGCGATCTAGGGGGTCGGGGGCGGCGGGTCGGGGCCGGGGTCGTGCCGCAGATCGTCGAGCTCGGCGCGTAGCTTGGCGACTTCCCGCCGCACCCGGTCCATTTCCGCGCGGGAGGCGGCGAGCCGGGCCGCCTCCTCCCGATCGGGACGGCCGATCCACCAGAAACCGGCGGCGCAGAACACGAGGACGCTCACGCCCGCCCCGGCCGGCAGTAGCGACCATGGGTCCGGCTCCCAGGCGGAGGAGGCCCCCGGTCCGGTGACCTTGACCGGAACCGGGCCGGTGGGTCGGTCACGGAGCAACGGGTGGATCCGGACCCGGTCGATGCGTACGCTGCCGTCGTCGGCCGTGAACGCCCCACGGCAGGCCCAACCGTCGCGCTTGTCGCCGGATTCGAAGTGGCATTCGACGACCGTCACCCTGCCAGGAACCCCGGCGACGAACGCATAGGCCCGCCCGGCCCCGGTCACCACGAGAGCGACGCCGAAGCACACCACCAAGCCGAGCTTTGCCGCCGAGGTCAGGTCAAGCCCGGTGAACGGGCGGCACCAGGCGCGGGAGTCGCGGTGGGGTCGGCTCACCGCCGCAGCGTACTGAGGTCGATCAACGCGTGATCACGTCAGTTGGTGGCCGGCGCTCCCGCGTCGACGTACCTCCAGCAGGGTCTTGCCGAAGCCGGCCCGGGACTCGATGACGGCGTGCGCGTCCGCCGCCCGTTCCAGTGGGAAACGCTGCCCGATCGTCGGTCGCAGCCGGCCCGCTGCCGCTTCGGCCAGGGCGCTCTGTGCGAAGCCACGTATCTGCGTCGGGTTCATCGCCGGGCGGAACGCCCGTACGCCACGCCGCTCGGCGGCCTCCTCCGAGATCTCCACCCACTCGCCGCTGGCCAGGCCGAAGCTGAGCATCCGGCCACCCCGGTCCAGCAACTCGAAGGCCGCGCGGGCGACGGCACCGCCGACACCGTCGAAGACCACGTCGACCCCGCCGACGGAGGCGCGCACCCGATCGGTCCAGTCCGGTTCCCGGTAGTCGACCGCGACATCCGCTCCCAGGTCCCGGGCCAGCCCTACCTTGTACGGGCCACCGGCCGCCGCGACAACCGTGGCGCCGGCCGCCCTGGCGAGCTGCACCAGCAGCGAGCCGACCCCACCGGCCGCCGCCTCCACCAGTACCCGTTCGCCGGCGACCAGC
Organism: Micromonospora sp. NPDC004704; assembly: GCF_053601675.1. Taxonomy (NCBI): domain Bacteria; kingdom Bacillati; phylum Actinomycetota; class Actinomycetes; order Micromonosporales; family Micromonosporaceae; genus Micromonospora; species Micromonospora sp. NPDC004704. The sequence continues at coordinate 225,315 of NZ_JBSGCD010000005.1, forward strand.
CCGGCCGACCCGACCAGCCATGTCGCGGTACGCCCGTCGGCGAGCAACGCCACCGCATCGTCCAGCGCCAACCCGTCCGGCACCGGCAGCAGACCGGCGGCGTCCACCGAGGCCCGTTCGGCGTACCCGCCGGAGCCGCCGGTGCTGCTCACCACCGACCGGCCGACCAGGGCCGGGTCGACGCCGGTGCCGACCGCGCTGACCACTCCGCCGACCCCGTTGCCCGGGATCATCGGCAGTTCCGGCCGGAACGGGCCGGCGCCGGTCGCCCGGAACTGGGTCTCGACGAAGGTGATGTTGGCGAACGCCACCTCGATCAGGGCCTGTCCCGGCCCGGCGACCGGGTCCGGGGCCTCGCCGGGGACGAGCTTCTCCGGCCCGCCGAATCCGGTCAACCACACCGCACGCATAACCACTCCTCCGGCGTCGGCTCGCTTCCTGTCCCCGGAGCCTGCAACCTCAACAACGGTTGAGGTCAAGTGCCGGTGGCGGTCAGCCGGCCAGGCGGTACCCGATCCCGCGTACGGTCTGGATCCGGTCGGTGCCGAGCTTGCGACGCAGGTAACCGATGTACACGTCCACCACGTTCGAGCCGGGATCGTGGGCCAGCCCCCAGACCCGGTCCAGCAACTGCTCCCGGCTGAGCACCTGACCGGGGTGGCGCAACAGGGTCTCGGCGAGCAGGAACTCCCGCCCGGTCAACTCGACCAGGTCCCCGTTCACGGTGGCCGTACGGCGTACCAGGTCGAGCCGGATCGGGCCGGCCTGGACCACGGTCGGGGTGGCCTGGCCGTGTTCACGCAGCCGGGCCCGGACCCGGGCCAGGAGTTCGTCGAAGCTGAACGGCTTGGTCATGTAGTCGTCGGCGCCCAGGTCGAGCCCGGCGACCCGGTCCGGCACCGCGTCACGGGCGGTGAGCACGATCACCGGCAACCGCTCGCCCCGCGCCCGGAGCTGCGCCAGTGCGGCCAGCCCGTCCTGGCCGGGCAGCCCGAGGTCCAGGATCAACACGTCGAAGTCACCGCTGCGGGCGGACACGGCGACCTCGACCCCGCTGGTCACCACCGTGGTCACGTACCCGGCCGCGCGCAGCCCCTTGGTCAGGAACGAGGCGATCCGCGGCTCGTCCTCGGCGATCAGGACCCGGTTCACCGAATGCCTCCCGGTACGACCGAGGCGGCGGGCAGGACCAGGGTGAAGGTCGACCCCGCGCCGGGGATGCTGTCCACCGCGACCGTTCCCCGGTGCGCCTCCGCGATCGCCGCCACGATCGCCAGACCCAGCCCGGCGCCCTCGGCCCGCGCGTGCGCGTGTTCGGCTCGGGCGAACCGGGCGAAGATCCGTTCCCGGTCCTCGGGCTCGATGCCGACCCCGGTGTCCCGTACGGAGAGCAGCACCCGGCCCGGTTCGGCCTGACCGGGATGCTCCACCCGGGCGGAGAGTTCGATGGTGTCCTCGGGGCCGGTGAACTGGACCGCGTTCTGGGCGAGCTGCATCAGGGCCTGGGTCAGCCGCTGCCGGTCGGCGAGCACGGTCACCTCCTCGATGGTGCCGATCCGCCACTCCCGGTCGCCCAGGGCGACGGCTTTGGCGTACACGTCGTGCATCATCAGCGCGACCTCCACGGGGTCGGGGTGCAGGAAGTCGGGTTGCTCGGCCTTGGCCAGCATGAGCAGGTCGTTCACCATCCGGTTCATCCGGTCCAGCTCGTCGGTGACCAGTGCGATGGTCTCGGCCCGGTCGTCCGGGTCGTCACCCATCAGCTCCAGGTGACCCCGGACGATGGTGATCGGCGTACGGAGTTCGTGTCCGGCGTCGGAGACGAACGCCTGCTGGGCGGCGAATGCCCGGTGCAGCCGGCCGAGCATCCCGTTGAAGGTGTGCGCCAGGTCGGCCACCTCGTCGGTGCCGGTGACCTCGATCCGGCGGGAGAGGTCGGTCTCCTCGATCGTCCGCGCGGTCTCGGTGACCGTACGGAGTGGACGCAGCGCCCGGCCCATGGCCAGGTAACCGCCGGCGGCGACGACCACGATCACCAGCAGGCAGGCGAGCGCCATCAGGCGTACGGCGTCGTCGATGTCGGCCCGCCGTTCGGCACCGAACTCGACCACGACCACCTGACCGCGTACCGCCCCGTCGATGATCAGCGGTACGGCGAGCCAGCGCGCCGGACCGCCGGGACCCCCGTCGACCCGCCCGTACGCGCTTTCGGTCAGCCCGGCCCAGCGGCGCATCAGCTCGGTGTCACCGCTGAGGTCGTACGGTGGCGCCTCGGTCGCCCGGTAGAACGCCCCGTCGACCAGCACCAGCACCGCCTCCCCGGCCTGCGGCTCGTTGCGCAGCAGGTACGTGTCCGCGATGGCCCGCAGGTCGGGGCCGAACGGCTGCCCGCTCGCCGGATCACGACCGCCGACGAGCCGCCGGAACTCGGTCACCTCCTGGCGCATGTCGGTGCCGATCCGGTTCTCGAGCTGGTTGAGCAGGACCTGGCGGATCACCACCACCGAGGCGAGGCTGGCCACCGCGAGCAGGGCCAGGGCCCACCCCAACAGCCGCAGCCGCAACCCGAGGCCGAGCGGCCGGCGCCACGGTCGTACGACCGTCTCAGTCGTCCCCGTCCCCGTCCCCGTCGTCGTCCTCGTCATCGTCGCCGGACCGGTCGTCATCGTCATCGTCGTCATCGCCGGCTGGCTCGGTGTCGTCATCGCCGGCCGGTCCGTCGTCGTCTCCACCGGCGGGTCCGTCGTCGTCTCGACCGGTTGCGCCGTCGTCGTCTCCGCCGGCCGGTCCGTCGTCGTCGGCGGCGGTGGCGGGCTGGTCGTCGTCTCCGGTGGCGGGCCGGCCGGCGTCGTTGTCATCGTCGCCTCCGGGGTTGGCCGGGCCGAGGCTCGCGCTGCCGGCTGGGTCGGCTCCATCGTCGGTCCTCGTCTGAGCTGCCGGGCTGATGATCTGGATCGGTGGAACCTGGTCGGGCGGGAGCAGCGCAGGCAGGCCGACACCGGTGAGCAGGCCCACCAGCGCCGCCAGCCCGATGCCGGTGGCGACCTTCTGTGTGCTCATCGGACCAAGGTTGCCGGTCGGGAATGACCAACCGGTGAGAGCCGGATGAGAAGCCTCTCATCGACGGATCTTCCCAGGTCAGCGGCGGGCCGCCAGATAAAGAAGTTTTCACCTTCGGCTGAGCGTCGGCTTACGCGCCCGCTGAACACTGGCGGCCACTGGCAGCAGACCGACCGTGGGGGCGGGCATGAGCGACAGCAGACCATCGACCACATCGAAAAAACGCAGATCCGGCGGCAGAACCAGACGCCGCCGGATCCTGATTCCGGTCATCGGGGTGGCATCCCTGTTGACCACCATGATCGCCGTCCAGCCGGTCTGGGCGGTCACGTTCACCGTCAACAGCACCGCCGACGCGGTCGACATCAACATCGGCAACGGCATCTGCCGGACCAGCGCCAACACGTGCACGCTGCGCGCCGCGATCCAGGAGGCGAACGCGACGCTGCCCGGTGACACGATCCAGGTGCCGGCCGGCACGTACCAGATCACCCGGGCGCCGGCCGGTGACAACGGCGACGACACCGGTGACCTCGACATCGTCAGCCCGGTGACCATCATCGGTGCCGGCGCCGCCGGGACCATCGTGGACGGCGGACAGCCGCCGGCCGGGGCGCCGGCCGAACGTCGCGGGTTGGACCGGCTGCTGGAGATCCACGACACCGCCGGCAACGTCACCGTCTCCGGGGTCACCCTCCGCGAGGGGTACGACTCCGAGCAGGGCGGTGCCGTACTCAGTCTCTCCTCCGGGGTGGTACGCCTACAGGGCGTCTCGGTGCTGGACAGCTACGCCGGGGTCTCCGGCGGCGGCATCGACCTCGACGGTGAGGGCCGGGTCGAGATCAGCGGCTCGACCATCCGGGGGAACGCCACCGGTGGCGACGGGGGCGGCATCTCCAACCAGCACGAGGTCGAGCTGGCGCTGACCGACACCGCGCTGACCGGGAACACGGCCGGTGCCGACGGCGGTGGGCTCAGCAGCGTCTCCAAGACCCGGCTGACCGTCACCCGGGGCACCGTCTCCGGCAACGCCGCGCACGGCAGCGGCGGCGGCGTACTCGCCGACTCGGAGCGGGCCAGCACGATCCGCAACACCGTCTTCACCGGCAACTCCGCCGGTGACCCGGTCTCCGGTGACGGCGGCGGTGCCGGCCTCTACCTCGGCGGCAGCGGCGGGGCGACGGTCACCGGGGCGTCGTTCACCGAGAACGAGTCGATCGCCGAGGGCGGCGGGCTCGCGATCCACTCCGGCGGAGCGGTCACGGTCAGCGACAGTACGGTCCGGGACAACACCTCCGAGGCCGGCGGCGGTGGGGTGGAGAACGACGGTCAGCGGGTCACCCTGACCCGGCTGACCATCACCGGGAACACCGCGGCGGCCGACGGCGGCGGCATCGAGAGCCAGGGCAGTGGCGCGTTCTCGGTCGTCGACACCACGGTCAGCCAGAACACCGCCGAGCACGGTGGCGGTTTCGCCAACGTCGCCGACGGCACCCTCCAGATCACCGGCTCCACCTTCTGGGACAACCGGGCCAAGCAGTACGGCGGTGGGATCTACAACGCCAGCGACGCCGAGGCGTTGATCGAGAACACCACCACCTCGGGAAACGTGGCCCAGGTCGCCGGTGGCGGTCTGTACACCGACGCGGACGCCGGCCTGCGGGTGGTCAACGTGACCATCAACCGCAACGTCGCCCCGCACGGCGCCGGCATCGGTGACGAGCCGGGTGGCTCGGTCAACTTCCCGGTCGAGCCGAGCCAGTCGGTGATCCTGCGCAACACCATCGTGGCCGGCAACCTCTACAGCCCCGAGTGCAGCTTCGCGGTCGGTTCCGAGGGCGGCAACCTGGACAGCGCCGACTCCTGCTACCTGCGCGGCAGCCGGGACCGGTCGAACGCGGGCGACCCGAGGATCGACGCGATCGCCGACAACGGCGGCCCGTCGATGACCCACGCGATCCAGGACGACAGCTTCGCCCTGGACGGCGGCGTCGCCCCGTGCGCCACCGTCGACCAGCGGGGAGTCACCCGACCGAAGAACACCACCTGCGACATCGGCGCGCTCGAACACGAGGGACCGTTCCCGGCGGCCGACCTGACCCCGCCGGAGACCTCGGTGGTGTCCGGTCCGACGTTCGCCGCCGAGCGGGCCACGTTCACCTTCGCCGGGACGGACAACACCACCCCGGTCGGCGAGCTGCTCTACGAGTGCCGGGTGCTGGTCAACGACCCGACCGAGCCGCCGGACCCGCCGGACCCGACCGAACCACCGGACCCGGAGTTCATGTTCGTCGGCTGCCCGAACCCGTACGAGGTGCTCGACATCGAGCTGGGTCAGAACACCCTCGAGGTACGGGCGATCGACCGGGCCGGCAACGTGGACCAGTCCCCGGCGGTCTGGGAGTTCACCGGTGGCGAGGACATCACGCCCCCGGAGACGACGTTCGCCAGCACCCCGCCGAACCCGAGCGCGGGCCGTACGGCGACGTTCTCGTTCCTCGGCACCGACGACCTCACCCCGACCAACCTGCTCGAGTACGAGTGCCGGATCGACAGCACCGACGAGCTGGCCTGGCTGGAGTGCGCCAGCCCGTGGAGCTTCTCCAACCTGACCACCGGTTCGCACACCGTGCAGGTACGGGCGATCGACGAGGGCGACAACGTCGACCCGACCCCGGCGACGTACACCTGGACGGTGGGTTCGCCGGTCGACTGCGACACCTCGAACGTGATCCTCGGGGCGGACGCGGACACCTGGGTCGACGAGTCGAACACCCAGGAGAACTTCGGCATCTCCGAATCGCTCGGTGTCCGCTCGCGGGCACCCGGTGAGGACGCCCGTACGCTGATCCGGTTCCCGCTGCCGACGGACGTACCGGCGGCCTGTGAACTGACCGGGGCGACCCTGCGGCTGCACGCGGACGGCGAGGTCGGTCGGACCCTGGAGGCGATCCCGATCGGCTCCGCGTGGGCGGAGATGCAGGTGACCTGGGCCAACCAGCCCGGCACCGTCGGGACCGCGGCGACCACCGGCTCCGGTTCCGGGTTCCGGGAGTGGAACGTGACCGGGCAGGTCACGGCGATGCTCGGCGGGGCGCCGAACCACGGCTTCCTGATCCGGGACTCCGCCGAGGAGGGCGAGGGCGACGACTCGTCGTTCGCCTCCCGCAACACCCTCGCCGAGCCGCCGCTGGTGCCGCAGCTCGTGCTCCGGTTCGACGGTCCGGGGGCCCCGCAGCCGCCCGCGCCGCCGGCACCGGTCGCGACCACGGTCACCTGCGGTCAGGTGCTGACCCAGAGCACCCGGCTGCTCAACGACCTGACCAACTGCCCGCTGGACGGGCTGGTGATCGGGGCGCCGAACATCGAGGTCGACCTCGACGGGCACACCGTCGATGGGCCGGGTTACTTCCCCGGCCAGCCGGGTGCCCCGATCGAGCTGCCCGAACTGGGCGGACCAGCGGGCGTACGCAACGTCGGCTTCGAGAACGTCGTCATCACCGGCGGAACCGTGCGGCAGTTCGAGTACGGGATCTCGGCGATGGCCGGCACCCGGTTCAACCGCTACGAGGACCTGACCGTACGCGAGAACGCGGTCGCCGGGATCGAGCTGTCGAACGCCGACGACGGCCGCAACGCCAACCAGGTACGCGGCAACACGTTCGACGCCAACGAGATCGGGGTTGCCCTGGTCAACGGCTCGGAGAACAGCGTCCTGGCGGAGAACACCTTCACCGGGAACCTCGGGGTGGCGCTCTGGATGCAGGACGCCAGCGGCCACCTGATCGAGGAGAACACGGTCAGCGGGGTGACCGCCGACCCGACGATCGGCAGCGACGGTGGATTCCTGCTGGAGGACTCCCGCGACAACCGGCTGATCGGCAACACCCTCTCCGACAGCGGTGACGGCGGGATCCTGATCACCGAGGGGTCCCACCGGACCCTGGTGCAGGACAACACGATGACCCGTACCGGGGACGCCGGGGTGACGGTGGAGGACTCCGACGGGATCCAGGTGATCGGGAACGTCTCGCACCTGGCGGCGGACTCCGGCATCGGACTGTCCGGGTCGAGCGACAGCGTGGTCCGGGACAACGACGTCCGATACAACCCGGGCGGCGTGGAGTTGGAGGGTTCCAGCGACAACCTGGTCGAACGGAACGACGCCAGCTTCTCCGGTGGCGCCGGCATCTCGGTCGGGCCGGGTTCGCTGCGCAACCGGATCCTCGACAACGTCGTCAACGGCTCGGCCGGTGGCGGGATCGCGGTCGAGGGCGCGGCGGTCGACCCGGAGGGTGTGCCGCTCGGCGCGAACGTGGTCGAGCGCAACGAGGTGATCGGTAACCAGGGCGACGGCATCTCGGTCCCGGAGGCCGGGCACCGGTTGGCCGACAACGTGGCGCACCACAACGCCGCGTTCGGAATCGACGCCGCCGAGGAGGGCACCATCGACGGCGGCGGCAACGTCGCCAGCGGAAACGGTGAGCCGGAGCAGTGCCGGGGTGTGGTCTGCGGTACGGGAACCCCGGGTCAACCGCCGGCACCGGACCTGACCGGGCCGGACACCGTACTGACGTCGACGCCACCGAACCCGAGCAGCAGCCTCGGCAGCATCCACTTCGGGTTCACCGGTACGGACAACGCGGCCCCGCCGACCGCACTGCGTTTCCAGTGCCGGCTGGACCCGCCACCGGACCCGCCGGCCCCGGAGCCGGATCCCGGTGACCCGCCGCAGCCGCCGGACGTCGACAACTGGGTCGAGTGCGTGAGTCTGACCTCGTACCACTTCCTGTTCGCCGGGGTGCACCGGTTCGAGGTGCGCGCGATCGACCCGTCGGACAACGTGGACCTGACCCCGGCGACGTACACCTGGACGGTTGCGGCGGTTCCGCCCGGCCCGGACTCGACCCCGCCGAACACGACCATCTTCTCCACGCCGGACCAGGCGAGCACCACCCCGGTCGCCGTTTTCGGCTTCCGGGGCAGTGACAACGCCTCGCCCGGCCCGAACCTCAGTTACCAGTGCCGGTTGGACGCGGCGCCGTTCGGGCCGTGCCTGAGCCCGAAGACGTACTCCGGGTTGGCGCTGGGGGTGCACACCTTCGAGGCGCGTGCGGTGGACCTGGCCGGCAACATCGATCCGACGCCGGCCGCGTACACCTGGACGATCTCCCCGGCCCCGGCGGACAGCACCCCGCCGGAGACGACGATCGACTCGGCCCCGGACGCCACCACCGTCAGTACGGACGCGAGCTTCACCTTCTCGGCGAGCGAGGCGGACTCGACGTTCGAGTGTTCGTTGGACGGTTCGGCGTTCACCGCGTGTACGTCACCCGTGGCCCACGTCGGGCTCTGGGCGACCGACCACGAGTTCCGGGTACGGGCCACCGACCCGGCGGGCAACACCGATCCGACCCCGGCGGCACACGCCTGGACGATCCGTCCGGCACCGGTGCCGACGCAGGTGACCTGCGGTCAGACGCTCACCCAGAGCGTGTTGCTGACCAACAACCTGACCAACTGCGGTAACGACGGGTTGGTGATCGGGGCGGCCGGCATCACGGTCGACCTGAACGGGTTCGGTGTCGACGGCATCGGGCAGGGGGTCGGGATCCGGAACAACGGTCACGACCAGGTGACCGTCACGAACGGCACCATCGGGGGCTTCGACTACGGCCTCCAGTTGAACGCGGGCACCGCCGGCAACATCATCTCCAACCTGACGTTGACCCAGAACCAGGAGGCGGGCATCCAGCTCGCCGACGCGGACAACGGCAGCGCCGGCAACCTCGTACGCGGCAACACGCTCACCGGCAACGCCGCCGGCATCGTGCTGACCGGCGGGACCCAGGGCACCCTGCTGCTGGACAACACGATCAGCGGGAGCGCACTGGAGGGCATCCACCTGGTCGGTGCGAGCGGAAACCGGATCGAGGAGAACCGGGTCAGCGGGTCCAGCGGTACGGGCCTCTGGCTGGAGGGGTCGAGCAACAACACGATCGTGGGCAACACGGTCCTCGACAACTCCGACGCGGCGGTGACCCTGGAGGCGGCGTCCAACGGCAACAAGCTGGAGGGCAACGAGCTGACCGAGAGCGAAGCCGGGATCAACATCGTCGAGTCCAGCGGCAACGACGCCATCGCGAATATCGTCACCAACCACAGCGACGGCGGGATCAGCCTGGAGGCGGCGCTGAACAACGTGCTGCGCGGCAACGACGTGCGGTTCAACAGCACCGGCATCGAGCTGCACCAGTCGTCGGGCAACCGGATCGAGTCCAACGACGCCAGCGACTCCTCGTCGACCGGCATCGCCCTCGGTTCGGAGTCGCTGAACAACGTGGTCACCCTGAACACGGCCAGCGGCAACTCGGCGGAGGGGATCTCGGTCGAGGCGGAGGTGTTGCCGGAGAGCACCGAGCCGGGCAACATCATCGACCGGAACACCACCGGCAGCAACAGCAGTGACGGCATCTCGGTCAACAAGGCCGGGCACCGGATCTCGGCCAACACGGCCAACAACAACGGTGGTTGGGGCATCTACGCCGAGACCGGGAACGTCGACGGTGGCGGCAACCGGGCCTCGGGCAACACCGAACCGATGCAGTGTTACCAGATCTCCTGCGACGGTTCGGCGCCCACACCGCCGGAGGTCGCACCGCCGGACACGTTGATCGTCGACGAGCCGGCGAACCCGAGCAACAGCACGTCGGCGAGCTTCACCTTCACCGGGATCGACGACAACACCTCGCTGTTCGACCTCGGGTTCGAATGCCGCCTGGACAGCACCGACGAGGCCGACTGGGTGGAGTGCGAGAACCCGCAGACGTACGGCAACCTGACCGCGGGTACGCACACCTTCCAGGTACGGGCGGTGGACCTGTCCGACAAGGTCGACCCGACGCCGGCCACGTACACCTGGGTGGTGGCGTTGTCACCGCCCGGCGTACCGCCGGTGAGCACGATCAGTGCCGGGCCGACGGCCCAGACCGCCGCGCGGACCGCGCTGTTCACCTTCTTCGCCAACGAGGGAGACGCCACGTTCGAGTGCTCGTTGGACGGGTCGGTGTTCGCCGACTGCGTGTCGCCGGTGTTCTACGAGGATCTGCTGCCGGGCACGCACGAGTTCCAGGTCCGGGCGCGGGACGCGGAGGGCAACGTCGAACCGACGCCGGCCACCCGGGCGTGGACGATCACCGGCCCGCCGGTGGTCACCCTGGTCGTCGCCCCACCGGCGGAGGATCCGAGTACGACCGCCACGTTCGCCTTCACCGCGAACGAGCCGGTGACCCGGTTCGAGTGCTCGCTCGACCTGGGTGCGTTCACCACCTGTGTCTCCCCGGCGGACTTCGCCAACCTGGCCATCGGCGACCACTACCTGCGGGTACGCGCGGTGGACCTGGACGGGGTGACCTCGGGTGAACAGGAGTGGGCCGAGCACGAGTGGGCGGTGGTCCCGGGTCCGGACGCCACCCCGCCGGAAACGGTGGTCAACACCGGGCCGGCGAACCCGAGCCCGGTCGGTACGGCGAGCTTCACCTTCGCCGGCACCGACAACGTCACGGCTCCCGCCGGGCTGATCTTCGAATGCCGCCTCGACAGCCAGAACGAGGCCGATTTCGTGGAGTGTGTGAGCCCGCACGGCTATCCGAACCTGGATCTGCCGGCCAACCTGGAGCCCGGTCCGCACGTGTTCGAGGTGCGGGCGGTCGACCAGGAGGACAACGTCGACCTGACCCCGGCGAGCTACGCGTGGACGGTGGCCGGTACGCCCACCGCCCCGCAGACCACCATCGCGACCGCACCGGACCTCGCCACCACCAGCACCACGGCGACGTTCACCTTCACCTCCAGCCAGCCGGGCTCGACCTTCGAGTGCGCGTTGGACGGGGCGGCGTTCGCGCCGTGCACCTCGCCCCGTACGGTCACCAACCTCGCGGTCGGTGACCACAGCTTCGAGGTGCGGGCGGTCAACGGTGGTGGGGCCGGGGACCAGAGTCCCGCGGTCTTCGAGTGGACGGTGCAACCGCCGCCGGACACGACCGCACCGGAGACGTCGATCGGCAGCACCCCGCCGGCGACGACAACCAGCCCGACGGCGGCGTTCACCTTCACCGCGAACGAACCCGGTACGACGTTCGAGTGCTCCCTCGACGCGGGTGCGTTCGGGGCGTGTGTCTCCCCGGTCAACCACACCGGGTTGACCGCCGGAACCCACCAGTTCCGGGTACGCGGAACCGACCCGGCGGGCAACGTCGACGCCACCCCGGCGACGTACTCCTGGACGGTTTCGGCGCCGCCGAGCTGTGCGGCACCGGGTTCGGTGACGCTCGGGGCGAACCAGGACAGTTGGGTGTTGCAGTCCTCGTCGTCCAGCAACTACGGCCAGGATTCGTCGATCAAGGTCGACAGCAAGTCGGGCAACAACGCCCGGGTCCTGGTCCGGTTCAACCTGCCGGCGATCCCGTCGGGTTGCCAGGTCACCGACGCGCGGCTGCGTCTCTACTCCGGGTCGTACAAGACGGGGCGGACGTTGCAGGCGATTCCGCTCGCGGCGACCTGGTCGGAGGCGAACGTCCGCTGGAACAACCAACCGGCGACCACCGGTACGGCGGCCACCACGGCCTCGGGCAACGGCTACCGCGAGTGGGTGGTCCCCGGTCAGGTGGGCGGCATGTACGCGGCCGGCAACTTCGGTTTCCTGATCCGGGACAGTGCCGAGAACGCGAACGGGATGGAGCAGGCGTTCAACAGCAGGGAGAAGGGAAGTGACAACCCGCCCAGACTGGTGATCACCTTCGGCTGATCCCGTCCGGTTACCGGACCGGCCGGGTGACTTCGGCCGGTCGACCAGAGCCGCCCCCTCCGAAACCCATCGGAGGGGGCGGTTCGCCATGCGCACCCGGATGAGCGGAACGCGAGTCTGAGGTGAACGTGGACTGAACAACACATTAACCACGGCGGGACTTTGGGTAAGAGAGGGTAGTCGGAACGGCCATTCGCGTCCGAGTGCCGGTCGAGCCGGTCGAGCCATTCGATGAATCCCGATGCCTCCACTTCGGACGTACGATGCGTGAGGGCGCCGACACGTGGAGGCGGGCCGGCTGTGCCCGTCACAGTCGCCGGATGGCTTCGTGGAGGAGATTGTTCGATGCTGGGTCGCTCCGGCTGGTCCCGTGTCGCCAGGAGCATCCACACGCGCATTCTGCTGTCGTACATCGCGTTGATTGTCCTCTCCGGCGGACTCTGCACGGTCGCCATTCACGAGGTGCTGATGATCCGTCTGGAGACCCGGATCAGCGAGGCCGTGCAGCAGGAGTTCCAGGAAATCAACCGGCTGATCGCCGACGGCCGCGATCCGCGTACGGGTGACGCCTTCACCTCCGTACAGGGGGTGTTCGACGTCTACTTCCGGCGCAACGTACCGAGTCAGGAGGAGGCCGTACTCGCCTTCGCCGACGGGAGGTTGCACCATGCCGCGCTGAGTCGGTTCCCGATCGAGCGGTTGCCCGACGACACCATGCACGTCTTCGCCACCTCGGCGCGCTCGCACCCCCGCGCCGACGGCCGCCCCGCGATCGACCGGTACGACACCGCCCGAGGTGACGCCTACTACGGAATCCTCCCGGTACGGGTCGGCGCCAGCAGCGGGGCCTTCGTGGTCACGTTGCTGCCGGTGAGCCAGCGCCGGGAGATTGCCGAACTACAGACGTACGGAGCCGGCGCGGTCCTCGGCGTGCTGGTGCTCGCCTCGGGGTGCGCCTGGCTGGTCACCGGCCGGGTGCTCGGTCCCGTACGGCAGCTCACCGAGACCGCCCGGCTGATCTCGCAGTCGGACCTGACCCGGCGGATTCCGGTCGGCCGGCAGGGCGAGGCGGCCGAGATGGCCCTCACCTTCAACGCCATGCTCGACCGTCTGGAGGCGGTGTTCCGCCGGGAACGGGAATTCATCCTCGACGCGAGCCACGAACTGCGCGGACCACTGACCATCTCCATGGGCAATCTCAGCATGCTCGATCCCGAGGACACCGACCGTCCGGAATGGCGTTCCACGATCGCCCTGGTCACCGACGAACTGGAACGAATGGGCCGCATCGTCGGCGACCTCCAGTTGCTGGCCGACGTCGCCCATCCGCAATTCCTTCAGCCGGAGCGCATCGACGTCGAATTGTTCGTCGCGGAACTGGCGGTGAAACTCAGTGCGCTCGCCCCCCGACGCTGGCACGTCGACGACCTCGGCGCCGGCATCGTCGTCGCGGACCGGCACCGGCTCACCGAAGCGGTGATCAATCTGGCCGACAACGCCGTCCGGCACACCGAGGACACCGAGACCGTCGCCCTCGGCGCGGCCGTGACCGGGACCGAGTTCCGGCTCTGGGTACGCGACACCGGGTGCGGTGTGCCCCCGGACGACCAGCCGCACATCTTCGACCGGTTCCGCCGGGGCACCCACGCGCACCTGCGCTACCCCGGCTCCGGGCTGGGTCTGTCCATCGTCCGGGCGATCGCCGAGGCACACGGCGGGCGGGTCGAACTCGTCAGCCGGCCCGGTGCCGGCGCCACCTTCACCCTGGTGATACCCCGGCAGACAAGGGAGGGCTGGCAACATGGCCAGGATTCTGATCGCTGAGGACGACCTGCGGATCGCCTCCTTCCTGCGGAAGGGGCTGGCGGCCAACGGCTGGCAGACCGTGCACGTCACCGACGGGGAGCAGGCCGAGCAGTACGGCTCGACCGACGACTTCAACCTGCTCATCCTCGACATCGGCCTGCCCGTACGCAGCGGCCTGGAGGTGCTCCGGTCCCTGCGTACCCGAGGGCTGCGGTTGCCGGTGCTGATCCTCACCGGCCGGGCGCGGGTCCACGACGTGGTCGACTGCCTCGACGCGGGTGCCGACGACTACATGACCAAGCCGTTCCGGTTCGAGGAACTGCTGGCCCGGGTACGGGCCCGACTCCGCGACGTCGGGTCGGACGAGCCACGGGTGCTGACCGCCGGTCCCGTACGCCTGGATCTCTGGACCCGGCGGGTCACCGTCCACGGCCGGGACGTGACCCTGACCGGACGGGAGTACGCGCTGCTGGAGACCCTGATCCGGCACGCCGGCCGGGTTCTCAGCCGGGAGCAGTTGCTCTCGCACGCCTGGGGTTACGACTTCGACCCCAGCACCAACCTGGTGAACGTGTACGTCTCCACCCTGCGCAAGAAACTGGGCGAGGACGTGATCGAGACCCTGCGCGGCTTCGGCTACCGCCTCCGTACCACCTGACCACCCTCACCCACCCACCCCACAAGGCGCCTCTTGTAGAGAAAGAGTGCTTATTCGGCGTTCGTTAGCCACTTTTTCTCTACAAGAGGGGTGATCTTCGGGCGGTGACGCGGTGGGTCGGGTTTCCGTCAGATGAGGGGGGTGTGTTTGGTTTGGTGCGTCGGCGGGGGTCTGGGAGTCGGCTGATCGGACGGCGTTGGGCGCGGATCGATGAGCTGACCAGAAATCGGACGATTCGCGAGGGACGTCGAGCTTCCCGAGGTGGCCGGGATCGGGGAAACCCTCGGTTGGGCGGTCCGTGACGGTCGAGTAACTGATTCACCTTCGACTATTCGGTTGTGTCGATCAAGAAAAACTCGGCGTCATACTGACCGCGCTCCACCTCAGGAGAAGGGATCTTGATGCTGCGTACGACGTTATTTAGGATCTCTCAGGTCTCGATATGTGTTCTGGTGCTCGGAGTGCTCATCGTGCCCCAGCAAGGGGCTTGGAGCGTTGACCCTTGGGTTCGCGCCACGGTTGCTGTCACCCTCGTGCTTGCGGTCCTTCTGATCTACGACAACTTTGTCTACATCCGTCCCCTGGTTCGGTCGCACCCGCGTAAAATTGTCCAAGTGTCTACCCGGCGTGCTCGGGAGCTGCAAAGACTGGCGTCCGCCAACCGGATCATCGGAAGCGGTCAGGCCAGTGTGTTCGCCCTTGCCATTTCCACGCCATTCATGTTGCGCGAGCGGGTCGTCGAACTTTACGAGCCCGGCCAGCGTACGTTGCACCGGCGGGTGACGGTCGAGGTCCAGCTCCCGAAGCCGTTGGTGAAGACCTACCTTCGGGACGGCGAGCCGTCCAGAGCCGGTGTGGCCGATCAGCCGGCCGGCCCATCCGCTGAAGGTCGACCGGGCGTGCCCGCGCCGCCGCTTGGCGGCGAAGAGAATCTTTCGCTCCACTTCCCACTGATCATTGCCCGGAAGGGCGAACTACACGACAACTTCGTGGTGTCGGACGTCGAAGGGACCTACCTGCCGGTCCTCTCGTACCCTGAATGCCTGCAATTCGTCGCGAGTGTCCTGCGTATGCTGCTGCTCAAGGCGTACAACCTCGGTAATTCACGGACTCCGCTCGCCGCCGACGTGCTGGAGGCGGAGAACCGGGCACTGACCAGGATCATCAGGCGCAACCTTCCGGAGAGCATGGCCAACAATCATGCCCCCGTGTCACGGCAGCCTCGTGAGGACGAAGACGAGGACGAGGACGAGGACGAGGAGGAATCGGCTCGTCGGCTCGAGAAGGAGCTCGCCAGGCTGGATGGGAAGTCCGAGGTCCAGCTACTCAGGATGTTTGTGCAGCCTGAGTCCGACGACCAGAAGAAAGCCATCGCCCAGCTGCTGGATGCTGTCTCTCCGCACGAGTTGCTGAGCAAACTTGACGCTCCGAACAAGAAGGAGCTCCGACTGGCGGCAGAGTTGGTGCGCAAGCTCTCCGACAACTACGTGATCGTGGTGCGGCTGCCCAGGCCGAGTGACGGCAGGTTTGTCGTGCACTACGAGGCGACGGTCATCCCGAGGTTGCGGCTCAGCAGGAGAGGCAAGTGGAGTCCGTTGGGCTGGATCGGTGGGAGGATGCGGATCCTGCTGGGCGCGCGGCCCGTGCAGCTCGCGGTCTCGCTCGCGAACGCCGGCACCGGCCGGAGCTACCACCTCAAGGTGCAGAGCCCCGAGGGCCTCTATCTGCGCAGCCAGGAGTTCGTGGATGCGAAGGAATATCTGAAACGGAGGGCAGCGAAGGCGCCCACACCGCCCTACTACCGCTTCCGGCAGAGGCTGGGGCAGTCGTACGCACATTTTTACGCCCGGTTCCTCGCCGAGGTGCCCAATGTGCCGTTGCGTCCTCCGCCCCGCATACGTTTCACCTTCATCGAAGTGCCCCCGGGTTCACTGTTCCGTGCGACCGTGGCGTCTTCCGCGTGCTTCCTGCTGGTGCTGGTCGTGGGAAATCTGATGTCCCACGGCCACGATCCCGGCACGGACGCGCCGGCTTTCCTTCTTGCGTTTCCTGCCGTCGCCGCCACGTGGCTGGGCTTCGAGGCACCGTCGCGTCGTCTGCTGGAGCCGACGCTCACCGCCCGGCTGGCCCTCGTCGGCACGACGCTCATCTCGGTTGCCGCCAGCGCTTTGTACATGGCCTTCAAAGCCACCGACGACGTCAAGAACGGTTCGGTGGTACCCCGCTGGAACGATTCCGTTATGCCGTACGGGGTGTCGGTATTGGGTGTGACGAACCGGTGGTGGGGGATCCTCGTATTGATCTCCTGCATCATGTCGGCCTATGTGTTCCGTCTTTACATCCTCCGTGTACGCGAGTTTATGCGTCTCTCGTCACGTCGACACCTTGACGGAGGTGCCGAAGAAGCATAGGGGTACTCGGTTGCATCTGATAGATACAATCAATTAGAGATGGGGTGTTCGTGACCGTGGCGGAATCGGTGGCGAGGGGTGAGAAGCAGAATCTCATGTACAGGCTGATTGCACAGGTGAGCCACCTGGTAGCGGTGGCGGGCGATCACATCGTGAGGTCCCACAGGGCTCGGCGAAGGCGGTCCGGCGCGAACGATGCGGAGAACCGCGCCGGCTACTACGTGGACGCAAACGACTGGTCGGCGACCCGCGAGGAGGGCGATCTCTCGCCGGACGAGGTTCTTGAGGTCGTCCGTGGTCTCGATGAGTACCTTGAGCCTGCAATGAAGAGCTTCGAACCACAGACGGTGAGGACACAGCAACGAACTGCCGAGGGCGGCGTCTAGGGCGCGGCCCGAGGGCCTGGGTATTCGTTGCGCCGGCTTCGAGTGTTCGCCGCAGCCCGGCCACACCGGACCCGCGTAGCTCGGAACCGGCAGGGGTAAGGTGCCGCCGTGGCGAATCTCTTGAGGGGCGTGGCGGCCAGGGTCAGTCGGATGGCCAGGCGTGGACCCGCCCCGGTTCCCGGCCAACCCACCCCGGCTCAGGTCGCACGTCGGCGCCAGCTCGCGACCCTGCAACGGCGGGAGCTGACGTACGCGCCGGAGTTGGACGGGCAGGCCGATCCGGGTGAGATCGTCTGGACCTGGGTGCCGTACGAGGACGACCCCCGCCAGGGCAAGGACCGTCCGGTACTGGTCGTCGGGCGGCAGAGCCGGACCCTGTACGGCCTGATGCTCTCCAGCCAGAGCGAGCGCCACGGCCAGCGGAACTGGTTGGCCCTCGGCCCCGGCGAGTGGGACCGCGACCACCGGCCGAGCTTCCTTCGCCTCGACCGTGTGCTCACCATGCGCGAGGACAGCATCCGGCGCGAGGGTGCGGTGCTCGACCGTGGCCGCTTCGACCGGGTCTGCCAGGCGTTGCGCGCCGGCTACGGCTGGCGCTGACCACAGCACGGACGCCTGCCACCGCACCGCCGCTCGGCGGAAGCCGGTCGGGTCAGGCTGCCGGGGCGGCGTCGACCGGCGGGTGGATCTGTTCGACCCGGTCACGCTTGCCGTACATCTCCCAGTACCGGTCGGCGAGGTCGTCGGGGCTGACCAGTGGTGGTTCCATGCCGTCGGGCATTGCCACGGTGCCGGAGGTGAAGGCCTGGTGGGCCTCGCTGCCGGTGATCAGTGCGCTGACCGCCAGGGTGCCGACGTACACGCCCCGGTCGGCCAGCTCGCCGTGGAGCGAGTAGAGGTAGTTGCGGGTGGCTGCCATCACCGGGCCGACACCGCTCAGGTACGGCATCGGCCGGACGGCCGACAGTCCGTGTCCGACCAGGATCGCGCCGTCGCCGCGTTCGATCATCTCCGGCAGTACGGCCCGGATCACCTCGACCGGGGTCAGCAGGTAGAGGTGGGTGAGGGTAGTCAACTCCTCGCCGGTGAGTTCGGCCGCCGGGGTGAAGCCGGTGACCCCGATCGGGGCGTACTCGATGACGTCGATCCGGCCGAAGCGGGCCCGGATCGCCGCGATCAGGGTGGGTACGGCGGTGCTGTCGGTGAGGTCGGCGGGGAAGGCTGCCGCCTCGATGCCCTCGGTGGCGAGTTGCTCGACCAGGGTGTCGAGCCGTTCCCGGCGTCGGGCGACGAGCGCCACCCGGTAGCCCTCGCGGCCGAACCGGCGGGCGACCGCGACACCGAGCCCGGTTCCGGCGCCGAAGACGGCTATGACCTTGGACATGGGATGCTCCTCTGGAGAAGAGATATCTTGAGGGGTGCCTCAAGTTCGGGGCAACGGTAGCACCTAACTTGAGGCTAGCGTCAAGTTAGGCATCAGGGGGTACTGGTGAGCACGGGTAAAGCGGGCGATGCGGCATCAAAGCCGGCATTGCGCCGAGATGCGCAGCGCAACCTGGAGAAGTTGACCGCTGCCGCCGTGGACGTGTTCCGGGAGCGTGGGCTCGACGCGCCGCTGGAGGAGATCGCCCAGCGGGCCGGGGTCAGCACCGGCACCCTCTACAACCGGTTCGGCAGCCGCGAGGCGCTCATCGACGCGGTGGTACCCGGGCTGGTGGCGGCCAGGCTCGACGCCGTCGCGGCCCGCGCCCACGCCTGCGCCGACCCCTGGCAGGGCTTCGCCCAGTACGTCACCGAGCTGTCCGAACTCCAGGCAACCGACCCGGCGTTGAACGACGTCGTGTCCCGCAGGTTCCCCGAGGCCGAGCAGTTGCTGGCGCTCTGCACGGGCCAGGTGGACCACGGCCGGCAGATCATCGAACGGGCACAGCGGGCCGGCACGCTCCGCCCCGACTTCACGCCCGATGATCTGCCCCTCGTCTTCTGGTCGACCCAGGGCCTGGTCCGGGCCACCGCGGGGGTCGCCCCCGACGCCTGGCGTCGGGCCATCGGCTTCATTCTCGACGGACTGCGTACCGGAGCCGCCCACCCGCTCCCGGTCGCCCCGCTCACCCCGGACCAGGTCCACGAGGCAATGCTCCAGTTGGGCGAACGCAAGCCCAGGTGAGCTTCCGGTCCACTCAGGACCGCCGAGGGTGGACCCGGACTGGTTCCATGGAGGGCCGGTGCGTCGGCGAGGGGAGTACGTCGTGGCAACCTGGCTCGGTGTGGTGGTCGCGGTGGCGGCGCTGCTCGTTTCCGCGCTCACCGCGTACGTCGCCCATCGGCATCGGCGGGAGGACGTGCAGACCGCCCGGGTGACCGCGTACTTCCATTGGAACGCGGCATTCGCAAAGGTGTCATTGGGCGACGGGCAGGAGCCGGTGCAGGTCGGTTACAACCTTGTCGTGTGGAACCAGGGACCGGCATCGGCATTGCGTGTCGGACTGGTCGTCATGGACACCGACGGCCGGGTGGTGGATCTCGCCGGGGTCGACAAGGACGAGTTTCCACTCGGCCGGCTCGACGGTGGTGGACGCTATCCGGTGCAGTTCGCCGCGCGGGACAAGCGTTATCACGGGGTGCGTCGTTACCAGGCGAAGCTCACCTGGACCGACGGCAACGGCCGACACGAACATGTCGTCCCACTGCGCAAGGGCCAGACCAGTCTGTAGCCGCGACAGGGCACCGGCCGCCGCCGGACATCAGTCGTCGTCGAACGGTTCGTCGCTCCACCGCCACCACGCCTGCTCGTCCTGGATGTGCAGCAGGAACTCCGGCACCCGGAGACCGTCCGGGTCGACCAGTCCGATCCCCGCCGCCAGCATCCGCTCGTACGAGGCGACCTGCGCGGGTACGTCCTCGTCGACGCTGTTCAGCAGCCGGATGTCCTCGTCGAAGAGCGCCCGGAACCGCCCGTACGCGGGCACCGGCTCGAACCGGG
This sequence comes from Micromonospora sp. NPDC004704, assembly GCF_053601675.1. Lineage (NCBI taxonomy): Bacteria > Bacillati > Actinomycetota > Actinomycetes > Micromonosporales > Micromonosporaceae > Micromonospora > Micromonospora sp. NPDC004704. The sequence continues at coordinate 245,425 of NZ_JBSGCD010000005.1, forward strand.
CGTGCAGCCAGGGGAAGTCTCCGCCGTCGACGACGAGGTCGCCCAGCAACTCGTTCCCGGCGTACAGTCGCCAGATCCTGCTCGCCCGTGCCACAGTCGTCTCCTCCGCGTCCGACACGACGGCCGTCGGCACGACAGCCCGTCCGTCATGACCGCCCGGAAGCCTACGGCCCGTGGCCGGTAATGCGTCGAGTGCCGGTCGGGTAAGAGAGCCGACCTTACTGTGGAGTCGTCGGCCGAGCGCTGATTACGGATTTTAGAAAAAAATCAGGGAAATGAGATTGATACGACAGGTCGGCGACTCCGTTAAGCCGATCCGGCAATCGCTAAGCGAGACTTAAGGGAGAAATAATCGTTCCGACTCGAATCGAGCGGGGGTGCACTCGTAGTGTTCGTTCTCGGAAGAAAGGTGTGCCCCCCACATGAATTTGCGACCCACTCCCAGACAACGTCGTTCCGTCACCGCGCTGCTGCTGCTGAGCGTCGCGCTCGCCGGTGGATGCAAGGAACTGCCGGGCACCCCCGGTGCGTCCGGTCCGTCCGGCGACACCGGCATGGGCTCGACCGGCCCCTCGGCGCCGACCACCGGTGCTCCCGGTAGCCCCTCGGCCACGCCGGGCGCTCCGGGCACCTCGGCCACCCCGGGCGCACCGGGTACGTCGGCCACCCCGCCGACCGGCACCAACCCGCCCACCTCGGTCGGTGGCTGGATCAAGATCGACCCGGCCGCGCAGGCCGCCGCGACCGCAGCGTTCTTCGCCCGCAAGCCCAAGCCGGTGACCGGCAACCCGGTCAAGGTGCCCGAGTTCAACGTCGGTTGTACGACCAGCCACCACAACAGCGACGACCCGATCGTGCTGCCGAACCTGGCCGGTGCCTCGCACAACCACACGTTCTGGGGCAACAAGTCGACGAACGCGAACTCGACCGCGGAGTCGCTGCGGGCGGCCACCGCCACCACGTGCAACTCGCCCCAGGACCACTCGGCCTACTGGGTGCCGACGATGCTCCAGAACGGCAAGGTCGTCGACCCCGACGAGATCACCGTCTACTACGGTTCCCGCCTCAAGGACCCGAGCAAGACCCAGCCGTTCCCGTTCGGCCTGCGCATGATCGTCGGTGACGCGAAGAACCAGGTCGACACCCCGGACAAGCAGGGCAACCACTTCTGGTGCGCCGGCATCGGCGGCGAGGTCGGCCGGAGCGCCGACGGCACCTTCCCGGTCTGCGCCAAGACCGCGCACATCGTCCGCCAGATCACCTTCCCGGACTGCTGGGACGGCAAGCACCTGGACAGCCCGGACCACAAGGCGCACATGGCGAACGGTGACCACACCGGGGCCTGCCCGAAGAGCCACCCGGTCCCGGTCCCCTCGGTGTCGTTCGTGATCTCGTACCCGCTGAGCGCCAACACGGACGGGATCACCCTCGCCTCCGGCACCTCGTTCTCGATGCACGCGGACTTCTTCAACGCGTGGGAGGACGACGCGCTCGCCGCACGGGTCCGCAACTGCCTCGACCAGGGCGTGAAGTGCAACTCGGCCGGTAACTTCTAGTTATCGCGGCACCACGTCGACAGGCGGCGGCGGTACGGTTCTCCCCCGATCGGGGGCGACCGTCCGCCGCCGCCGTCGTCGTTTAGGCGTACTCGCCGTGGCGGCCGGCTCCGGCGGCGAACCGGGCGGCACCGGCAGCCGCGTCGGCGGCCAGCGAGTGCATGCCGTACCCGAGTTCGGTGGCGAGCGCGGCCGGTTCGGGCTGGCCGGCGCCCGCGAGCAGGGCCTGCCGGTCGTTGCGCAGGCAGGTCTGGGGAAGATCGGCGAGCTGCGCGGCCAGTTCCTCCGCCGCCGCTCGGGCACCGCCCGGCGGGGCCAGCCGGTTGACCAACCCCATCTCGTACGCCTCGACGGCGGGCACCGGGCGCCCGGTCAGGATCAGGTCCATCGCCCGGCTCTCGCCGATCAGCCGGGGCAGCCGGACGGTGCCCCCGTCGATCAGGGGCACTCCCCAGCGTCGACAGAAGACACCGAGCACCGCGTCGGACTCGGCGATCCGCAGATCGCACCAGAGGGCCAGTTCCAGCCCTCCGGCGACCGCGTACCCGGAGATGGCGGCGATCACCGGCTTGCCGAGGCGCATCCGGGTCGGCCCCATCGGCCCGTCGCCGTCGGGTTCGACCCGGTTGCCGCTCGGCGTACCGATGGCCTTCAGATCGGCGCCGGAGCAGAACGTCCCGCCGGCGCCCCAGAGCACGGCGACGGAGGCGGACGGGTCGGCGTCGAAGGCACGGAAGGCGTCGGCGAGGGCGCGGGCGGTGGGCCCGTCGACCGCGTTGCGACGTTCCGGCCGGTCGAGGACCACCGTCGTCACCGGACCGTTGCGTTCCACCCGTACGACCATCGGTCCAGGATGCCCCGGACCCGCCGGCCGCGGAACCGGCCGCGTGGTTTTGCCCACCTCGCGCCCGCGTGCTCCGCCGTCCCCCGGTCGGGGAGCAGCGGTGAGCGCCTCGAGGCAGTAGTGTCGCCGGGGCCGAGCAGTGTCGCGGCGATGCGGAGGAGGGCCGGATGGGTAGCTGGGGCAGGGGAAACTTCGACAGCGATACCGCCGCCGACCATCTCGGCGCCGTCACCGGTCGGCTGCTGGACGAGGTGGCCCAGGCGATGTCCGGGGATCCGGTCGAGATCGAGCCGGACGAGTACTGGGGTGTCGCCGTACCGTGCAACCTGGAGCTGCTCTGCCTCCTGTCGGAGCAGCGGTACGTGGGCGTCGAGCTGCCGTCGGAGCAGACGATCGCCGACTGGAAGCAGCGTTACCTGGCCGTCTGGGACGACAGCATCGGTGGGCTGGAGCCGACCGGCGACTACGTGACGCAGCGGCGGGCGACCCTGGTCAGCACCTTCGACCGGCTCGCCGCCGAGGCCCGCCGGCAGGCCGGGACCGACCGGGACTGACCTGGCCGGGCGGACTCAGCGGTGGTCGAGGCCGGCGTGGCGGCGGGTGGTTTCGGTGACCGCGACCCAGTCCTGGTCCGACTGACCGTGGGCGACCGCCTCGGTGAAGAGATCGCGGAGCACACCGCCGAAGGCCAGCGGGACCCGGTGTGAGCGGGCGGTGTCCAACGCCAGTTCGACGTCCTTGCGGCCGAGCGCCAGCTTGAACGCGACCGGTTCGTAGTCCCGGGCGGCGATCATCGCCCCGTAACCCTGGTAGACCGGCCCGGTGAACAGCCCCTCGGTGAGGATGTCGACCAGGAGCTTCGGGTCCAGGTCGGCGGCCTCGGCGACCGTGGTCGCCTCGGCCATCGCCTCGATCGAACAGGCGATCAGGTAGTTGCCGAGGATCTTGACCAGGTTGGCGTGCGCGGGCTGGTCACCCACCGTCCAGGTCCGGCGACCGAGTACGTCGAACAGCGGTTGCACCTTCGCGATGGCGGCGGTGTCGCCGGCGGCGAGAATGGTCAGGTTGCCGGCTCGGGCGACCTCGGTGCGACCCAGTACCGGTGCGGCGACGTAGTGCAGCCCGTGGGCGCGGTGCTGCCGGTCGGCCCGGCCCGCCAGGTCCGCGCTCACGGTGGCCATGTTGACGTGTACCGCGCCGGTGGGCGCCGCAGCCAGCAGCCGGTCGTCGAGCAGGTTCTCGATCACCGCGGCGTCGTTGGCCAACATGCTGATCACCACCTCCGACCCGAAGATCTCGGCCAGCTCGGTGGCGGCGGTGGCGCCGCGCGCGACCAGTTCCCGGACCGGATCGGGGGAGCGGTTCCAGACCTGGACCGGGTAGCCGGCGTCGAGCAGGTTCCCGGCCATGGCACTGCCCATGGCACCGAGTCCGACAAATCCGATCTTCATGGTGGTCACGCTCCTGGTCGCGGCGATCCGAGGGTGCCGACGGGCGGCCCCAACGCCGATCGCGGCGGGCTGCCGGCCACCGGCGGGACGAGACTAGCGCATGGAACCGGCTAAGGTGGTTCCATGGTTGGTGACTGGCGTCGTCCGCAACGCTCGGAGAACTTTCGCTGGGGCAACGGTCGGCTCGCGTTCGCGTACTGCGCCACCCTGGGCGACCGGGGTTCGCAGACCCCGATCGAGCGGCTGACCAGCGTCGAGGCGCTGCTCCTCTGGGCGGTCGAGGCGCAACTCGCCGATCCCGCCGGACCACCCCCGGCCGCCCTCGCGCCGGCCCTGGAGCTGCGCGAGGCGATCTATGCCACCGGCCGGGCGGTCAGCCTGGCCGAGCAGCCGGACCGGGACGACGTGGCCCTGATCAACGACTGGGCCGGTCGGCCCGGTGCCGTACCGCAGCTCGTGGTGGCGCCGCCGGGGCAGCCGTACAGCCGGATCCGGGCGACCTCGGTCGACCAGGTCCTGGCCGACGTCGCCCGCGATGCGGTCGACGCGATCGGCAACTCACCCCTGCGGGTACGCCGATGCGCCGCACCGACCTGCCGGGGCGTCTTCCTCGACGACTCGCCCGCCGCCACCCGTCGCTGGTGCTCGATGTCCACCTGCGGCAACCGCAGCAAGAAGGCCACCTACCGCCAGCAGTACGCAATGGACACGGGTCAGAGGCCGTAGCCGAGTTCCTCGGCGGCAACCGCCCAGAGCTGGTTCTCGTCCCGTACGGCGTCGGGGTCGATCCGGCCGATCTGCTCGGCGGTGGCGACGGCCAGTGCCTCCAGCGCCTCGTCGTCCTCCTCGTCGATGCGCCGGGCCCGGCGCGCCGCTCGGGAGTAGATCCGGGACGACTCGACGAGCTGGTCCAGCGACCGGTTCACCACCACCGGTGCCTCGTCCTCGGTGGTGATCAGGACTGTCCCGTCGGTACGGTCGACCACCAGGCTGGCCACGTCCGGGTCCTCGCACAGCACCGCGACCACCCGCTCCCCGATCGCGCGTTCAGGCAACGGTGACGGCAACCAGCGCCCCTCGATCGGCACCTTCGCGTACGTGATCGGCCGTAGCGCGGCAAGGATGCCCATGATCGTCTCGTCGGATACCACGGTGTACGAGCATGGCACACCCGTACCGCCGGCAGTGGTCGTCCTGTGTCCACTGTGGATGCTCGAACTCTCCGTTTCGAAATCGTCGGGGATCGATCAGGTTGTGATCATTTCGGTGCGGCTCTAGATCATGCGGATGGGATGGTCGAGCCGTTGATCGGAAAAGCGACACCCGTACGGTGTGAGCTTTCCGACTGTCGACAATCCGGCCGCCCCGAAAATTGGGCGTTATAACACCGACGGGTACGGTCCTGTCGTGCCCGACACCCCCCAACGGCTGATCGCCGACCGATACCGGCTTGTTCGGCCGCTCGGGCAGGGCGGTATGGGTCGGGTCTGGCAGGCCCGCGACGAAATGCTCGAACGCGACGTGGCCATCAAGGAACTGGTGCCACCACCCGGGCTGACCGACGACGAACGCCGGGAGATGCGCGAACGTTCCCTGCGCGAGGCACGTGCCATCGCCCGTCTCGACCAGGTCAACGTCGTACGGATCTTCGACGTGCTCATTGCCGACGGAGACCCGTGGATCGTGATGGAACTCGTACCGTCGCGCTCGCTGCACGAGGTCCTCCGGACCGACGGGGCGATGCCACCGGCTCGGGTGGCCCACATCGGACTGGGCGTCCTGGCGGCGCTACGGGCAGCGCACCGGGCCGGGCTGCTGCACCGGGACGTCAAGCCGGCCAACGTCCTGCTCGCCGACGACGGACGGGTGGTGCTGACCGACTTCGGCCTCGCCACGGTGCCCGGTGATCCGCACGTGACCCGTACTGGCATGGTGCTCGGCTCACCCGCGTACCTCGCCCCGGAACGGGCCACCGACGGAATCGTCGGACCGGCCGCCGACCTCTGGTCGCTCGGTGCCACCCTCTACTCCGCCGTCGAGGGCCGTACGCCGTACAACCGGTCGACGGCGATCGCCACCCTGGCCGCGCTCGCGACCGAAATTCCACCCCCGCCCCAGCGCGCGGGATTGCTGACCGCGCTGCTGGAAGGGCTGCTGCGCCGGGACCCGCAGCGGCGGCTCGGTGCCGAGGAGGCCGACCGCCTTCTTCGCCGGGCCACGGCGTACTACTCCGTCGACCCGGTCGACCCGATCGGCCTGCTCGGATCGGTGGACCTGGGCGGCGGCCCACCCGACTCGTTCGGTTCGCTCGGTTCGCCGGGTTCGCTCGGTTCGCTCGGCCCGCCGGGTTCGCTCGGTTCCGTGGGCGGGCCGTCCCCGTCCCCGTCCCCGTCCGTGTCCCCGTCCGTGTCCGTGTCTGAGATGCCCTCGGCGGACGCGCCGTCCGGTCTTCCGGTGTCGGACGGCAGCGGTCTGTCCGGTGCCGGAGGCGGTGCGGGGGCGGATCTCGTACCTGGCCGGAGACGGCGCGGCTGGCTGGTCGGAGCGTTGGTGGCGGTGTTGCTGCTCGTACTCGGGGTGACCGTGCCGCTGATGGACGGCGGCACGGTTGGTTTCCTCGGCGGCGAGCCGGATCCGAACTCGCCGACCAAGCCGAACACCTCCCCGTCCGGTCTCTCCGAGGCGTCGATGAACAGGGTGGTCCCGCCACCGGCCGCGGGCTGGCACTACTACCGGGACAGCCCCAATCTGGTCGTACCGGTGCCGGACGGCTGGCAGTCGCACCGCGACGGCGACCGGATCGAGTTCCGTGAGCCGGAGGGCAGCCGGGTGCTCGCCATCGAGGAGCTCCGGTCGATCAAGTCGGACCTGGTTGCCGAGTTACAGGCGCGGGAGAAGGCGGAACAGGACGCCGGGCGGTATCCCGACTACCGCCGGATCCGCCTCGGCACGATCAACTATCACGTACGGGCGGCGGAACGGGAGTGGACGTACGCCGCCGAGAACGGCGAGCTGATGCACGCGATCAGCCGTACGTTCGTCAGCTTCAACGGGCAGGCGTACACGATCGGTTGGACCACCGCGGACGCCGAGTGGGCGACCAGCCGGGGCGCCCTCGCCCTGATCGTGGATGGTTTCCACGAGTTGGCGCCGCCGGGCGGTCCGCCGCCGGGTCGACCGGGTGGTCCACCTCCGGGCCAGCCCGGTCCGCCGGGCCGACCGCCGCCCGGCCAGGGTGGGCAGCCGGGGGATCCGGGACGGCCACCGCCGTTCAGGCCGACCGACCTGCCGGCGGGGAACTCGATCGTCAACGTCGGCAGCGGCCGGTGTGTCGACGTCCCGGACAGCGTCGCAGCCGACGGGGTGGGGGTGCAGATGTGGGACTGCCACCAGCCCCCTGGTCAGCTCTGGACCTTTCCCGCCGACGGTACGGTCCGGTCGCTGGACAAGTGCCTCGACGTGGCGGACGGGTCGACCGCCAACGGGGCGACGGTCCAACTCGCCGACTGCGACGGCAGCGCCTCCCAGGACTTCACCCTCAACAGCTCCGCCGACCTGGTGAACGTACGGGCCGACAGGTGCGTCGACGTGCTCGACGGCAATCCGGAGAACGGGGCCCGGTTGCAGCTCTGGGACTGCACCGGTGAGCCCAACCAGAAGTGGCGGCTGGGCTGACTCGGGTCCGGGTTGTTGCGGTAAATAGTGGACAGTCGGGCGCGTCAGGGATACCTTGACGTAGTGGATCAGTTGATGAGCACCGCGCTGACCGTGGACGTGGCACCGGCAGCCCTGGCCGCGGAGCACGCGGCGGCCAACGAGGCCAGCCAGCAGGCCGACCTGCTGCTCGGCGGTCGACCCGTACCCGGCTCGGAGCAGTGGCAGGCCGAGCAGGACAGCCCGGTCGGCGCCCAACGCGAGGTGGCCGCCCAACTTCTCCGGTTCCGGATCGAGCTGAAGACCGGCATCGACCCGATGGGCAGCCTGATCGGGCTCCGCAGATGGGGCGTGACCTGGGAGCTGATCGCACGGGCGGCCGGAATCAGCCGCCAGGCCGCGCACGAGCGCTGGGGTCGACGCGTACGTCAGGTGCTCGACCCGTACGGCACCGGCGAACTGCCCGGCCCCATCGCGGACGACGAGGCCGACCTGACCTGATCCCCACCCCGGTCACTCCGGCTCCACGCCCGGAGGTCAACAAGTGCGTGTCCTCCGGAGTCGGTCGGCTGACCGGTGGCCGGAGTCGGCGGGTGGCCGGGGCTAGTTGGTCGCCGGGCGGCCCCGCAGCTCGGAAGCGGCGCGGCGGTCCGGTCGCAGGACCATACTGCCGGTTCCGGCACCGACCGCGATGCCGCCGAGGACGTCGCGTACCGCCTCCCGGGCGTCGTGCCGGGGACGCCATCCCAACTCCTGCTCCGCCCGCGAGCAGTCCATCAGCGGCACCCCGGCGGTGAGATCGATCCAGCCAGGCTCGGTCGGCAGCAGCCGCAGCCGCCACGCCACCTTGGCCAGCATCCGGAGCAGGAAGATCGGTACGGGGATGCTCCGGCCGCCCAACTCCTGAGCCAGCACCGGCCCGTCGAGCACCGGTTCGCCGGCGATGTTGAACGCGCCGTCCCGGTCACTGCGCAACGCCCGCACGTACGCTTCGGCCAGGTCGTCGGCGTGCACCGCCTGGGCGCGTAGCCGCTTGTTCCGGGGGATGATCGGCAGCCGCCCCGAACCGAGCCAACCGACCGGCACGATCCGTCCGATGAAATGCCTCCTGATCTGGGCACCCGCGTCGCGTTGGAAGACCAGGGCCTGTCGTATCCGGACGATCCGCAGCTCGGGGTGGTCGTGCTCCACCCCGTCGAGCAGCGCCTCGACCGCCGCCTTGTCCGTGCTGTAGCCCGAACCGCTGATCCCGGTCGCCGGCCAGCTCTCCGTCACCCGCCGATCCTTCGGACCCTGGGCGTACGCCCCGAACGACGAGGCGTACGCGAGCGTGCCCACCCCGGCCTCGTCGATCGCCCGCAACAGATGCCGGGTCCCGGTGAGATTGGTACGTCGCAGCAGCACCCGACGGTGGCTGGGCTGGATCTGCCAGGCCAGGTGCACCACCGCGTCGATCCCCCGCAGCGCGTCGGTCAACCGGGGGAGGTTGTCCGGTTCGCCGAGGTCCAACGCATGCCACCGCACCCCGGCGTACGGCGCACCGGCCCCCTCCGGCGGCGGACGCCGGGCGATGCCGACCAGCTCGATGTCCGATTCGCCGGCCAGCCGGCGCAGGAGTGCGGTTCCGACGTTGCCGGTGGCCCCGGTGATGGCGATCCTCATGTCAACCTCTACCCGACCGCCGCCCGGTCATGCCCTGCGCGGAGCATCGACGCCGGGCAGGTGGTCGGGGATCCCTGCACGCACCGGCACTGCGTTGCGGGATGGGACGGGATCAGACGGACAAGCCCGGTTTGCCGGGTGGACATTGGGGAATCCGGCTCGGATGCGAGCGGCGTTGACGAAACTCGAGCAGGCGAACCAACTGGACCGGGTGGGCGATCAGATTCAGCGGGGGATCTGGTCCGCGCTGCCCCGGCGGTGGATGCGGGACCTCCTCCACGGGGTGTGGCTGGGCCACCCCCTCCATCCGGTGCTGGTGCAGGTGCCGGTGGGTGCCTGGACCGCCAGCGCGATCCTCGACCTGCTGCCCAACCAGCGCAGGGCCTCGACGACGCTCGTCGCGATCGGCACCCTCGGCGCCCTGCCGGCGGCGGTCGCCGGGTGGAACGACTGGGCCTCGCTCTCCCAGTCGCAACGCCGGGTCGGCCTGGTCCACGCCGCGGCCAACGTGGTCGGACTGGCGCTCTACGGGAGCTCGCTCGGCGCCCGGCTCAGCGGTCTGCACGGCATCGGTCGGATCCTCGGCTGGGCCGGACTGTCGGCGGCGAGCGGTGGCGCGTTCCTCGGGGGGCACCTCGCGTACAAGATGGGCGCCGGGGTCAACCAGGCAACGCCCGAGCTGCACCGGATGGACGAGGGCTGGCACCCGGTCGCCGACCTGGCCGCCCTGCCCGAGGCGAGCCTGGTCACCCGGAAGATCAACGACATTCCGGTGCTGGTCTACCGCGACGGGGACAACGTCACCGCGATGCTCGAACACTGCGCCCACCAGGGCGGACCGCTCGGCGCCGGTGACGTGACCAAGGTCGACGGACACGTCTGCGTGGTCTGCCCGTGGCACGGCAGCACGTTCCGGCTGGACAACGGCGAGGTCGTGCACGGACCGGCCGCCACCGACCAGCAGACCCTGCCCACCCGGATCATGAGCGGCGTCCTGGAAATCCGGATGCCCTGACGGGTGCCCTGAGCGATGCCCTGACGGAGGCTCGGCCGGGCCGGCGCTGGTTCGATTCCGCTGGCCCGGCTGCGCCGTTGCCGGTCAGCCGCGTCGGTGCCGGCCGCCGTCGGCGGCGTCGTTCAGGGTGCCGGCCGCGGGCCGCCGTCGTAACCCGAGCACCGCGCCGATCTGGGCGCCGACGATGCTGGCCACCGCGATCACCGCACTGACCGCGAGCGGACGGTTCAGGTTGTTCACCTCGCTGGCCCGGGACGCCCCGACCGCGTACGTGCTGACCTCGCCCGACTGACGGGGTTGCTGCGGCGCGGGTGGAGCGGGCGGCGCGGGCGGCTTCTCCGGTGTCGGCCACCCGTTCGTGGGCGCGTCGCCATGCCCACCGGCGGGCGGAGGGATCGCCACCATGCCGGTAGCGTGCTTGCGTATGCCCTGGTCGGCGGCGTCCGCCGGCAGGTGCAGCAGTTGACCGGGCTTGATCCGGTCCGGGTTGCGGATCTCGTTGAGCCGGGCCAGATCCTGGTAGCGCTCGAAGTCGCCGAGATAACGATCCGCGATCGTGCCGAGGTAGTCGCCGTCCTCCACCCGGTAGACCGGGGCGGGTTCGTCGGCGGGGGTGTTCGGCGCGGCCAGGGCACGGGGTGCCGCCGCTGCCGTGGTCACCGGGGCGGCGGCCGGCGCAGCCGCTGTCCGACCGTACGGTGCCGCCGCCCAGGCGGTCGGGGCGTACTCGGTGGTGGTCGCCGTTGTCGGACCGGCGATGGCCAGAGCCGGCCGGGCGATCGGTGAGTGGGGTGCGGTCGCGACCGTTCCGGATGCCACCGAGGTCGCCGCGGTCGCGGCCGGGCTGGCGACCAGGATCAGCGCCACCGCCCCGACCAGGGCCGCCGCCGCCCGCTGCTGCCGGCGCATACCCGGCAGCCGGACCGCCGGCCGGCGCAGGATCCGGGCCGGCAACTCCACGAGTACGGAGAGCGCGAACGTCGCCCAGCCGACCCAACCGACGATCGCCAACGCCCGCAGGAACAGTTGCCCGTCGTCGCGGCTGGTCAGCGTGTTGCCGACCTCCGTCAGGGTCGGTACGTGGTCCGGTAGCGGGTTGCCGGCGAAGGCCAGCAGCGCGATCGGCGCCCCGGCTATCAGTCCGACCAGAACGAGGAGCGAGCAGAGACCGGTGAGGAACTGCCCGGTTCGCCGGGCCGCCGATACGCGCGCTGCGGGCATGACGTCGCCTCCCTATCTACGGTTCGTCGGTGAGTGGCCGGGCGGTGGCGGTGCCCTCGATCGGCACCGCACCCTGGCCGAACGCGCTGAGCAGGATCGGCTGGTAGTCGAACTCGACCGTCACGGTGATCGTCTGGTTCGGCGGCTCGCCCTGGATCACCGGCGGCGGACCGCCGACCCCGGCCGCAGCCCGGTACGCGTTGACGGCGGCGATGGCGGCCTCCACGTCGAGCCGTTTCGGCCCACCGTCGATCGCCGCGCCCAGGTCGATCGCCTGGCCGCCGGTGCGGGCCGCCTCGGCTGCCAGATTGTGCGCGCGCTGCAGCGCCATGAGCCGCCGGGTGCCGTCGTACGACAGGGCAACGACCATGAAGATCGCCAGCATGGCGATCGCGAGGAAGGCGCTGACCCGACCGGCGTCCCGGTCCCACCGCCCGGTCATCCCCGGCTCCGGTAGCGGTCGATCGGCGATACGAAATACGCCCTCACCGGTTCTGGCGCCGGCAGCCCCAACCCGGCCAGGTCTTGGTACGACACCACGCAGGTGACCTCGGCGACGATGAAGACGGGATCACCGAGCGGCTGCGCGAACGCCTCCTGCAGGGACCATTCCGTGCCTGCGCTGAGGGGCGACCTGCCCGAGAGCGTGACAGCGGCGGCCGGATCGCAGTTCAACCCCTGCTCGGCCAGCCGCTCCGTCACCGCCGTGTCGCCGGCCGCCTGCGCCTGGGCCGCCGTACGCGAGATGCTGCTGGCGCGGGCCGCGTCGTGGGCCGCCGCCGAGACCGCGTTCTCGGCGATGGCCTGCCGGCCGGCGACCACCGCCATGCCGAAGAGAAGCACGAAGACCGGGGCGAGAATGGCGACCTCCACCGAGACCGACCCGCGTTCCGGCCAGCGGCCTCTGATCCGTCCGGCCATTCTCAGTCTCCTGCGGTGAATTGTTCGATCGGGCCCCGCGCGTTCTGCCGGACCGTGAAGTTGATCCCGGGCATCACCTGCAACACCGATCCCTCGACGGTCGCCGTGGCCACACCCGTCGCCTCGTTCCGGTCGACGTTGACGCTGGTCGCGACGAGCCAGTCCGGGGCGCCGTTGATGTAGGCCCATACCTTCGCCTCGGCGACCGCCTCCGAGTCGCCGGCGAGCGTGCGGGTCGAATTGACACCGATCTGCGCGGCGTTGAGTGCCACCGCCCGAGCGAGGAAGTACACGCCGGCCTGGATCGACATCATCAGCAGCATGAAGATCACCGGCAGCAGGATCGCCAACTCGACCGGAGTGGCCCCTCGTTCGGTGCCGCCGTGCGTACCGTTCCCGGGCGGGCAGCCCGCACTGCCGCCCCCCACCGCTGTGACGGTGGGGGGCGGCAGTGCGGGCTGACGTCGACGCATCGGGCTACTACTCCACCGGAGGCGCGTCATTCGGACCGGGAAGCTCGTCGGTCCATTCGGTCACGAAGTTGGTGGCCGTGACGATGAGGGCGGCCGCGATGATGGCCAGCCCGACGATGATGACGGCGGTCGGCACCGGCCCGTCACCCCGGTCGGTGTGCTCGCGTAGCTCCGCGAGCCTGTTCTTGGCGTATACGTAGGCGTAGACGAACATTGCTCTTTCCTTCCCTGGCAAGTTCGGATTCAGAGTCGGGCGACGAAGGGATAGAGGATGAAACCGATGAGGACAAAAACCAGCAGTGCACCGGGTACGTCGAGCCGGCTCGTCACCGTCTCGGCTCGGGCCAGTTCGTCGGTCCGGATCTGATCCCGCAGCGAGTCGGCCCGCTGGCGGAGTGTTTCGTGCACCTGAGCCCCGTCGGATCCGGAGGACTGCATGATGGCCCCGACATCGCCGAGCTCCGGCACCCCGATTTCGTCGGCGAGGTCCCGGATTTCGTCCCACGGCGAATGCATCTGCAACTGGGCCAATCGCAGGGCTTCCCTGATCCGTTCGAAGACCCAGCCGTCGCAGACCGCAGCGGCCTGTTCCAGCGCCTGCACCGGTCCGTGCGCCGCGGAGAGTTGCAACGCGACGAGATCCAGGTAGGTGCAGACCGCCCGGCTGAACTCCCGCCGGGCATTTTTGGCCTTGGCGAGCACATCGCGGTGTGCGATGAACGCTGCCAGTGCCGCCAGCCCCACTGCTGCCAGCACCGGCACCACCAGTGGTGGGGTGATGCCCACCACGGTGAGCAGCACTCCGGCCGCCGCCGGGGTCACCAGTCCGATCAGTACCGAGAGCACGATCGACAGGGCGTACTGCTCGGGCGTTCGGCCCAGCAGGGCGAGGTCGCGGCTCGGTGGTTTCAGCCACCGGGCGACGCCGGTGAGCCACTCCGACTCGCTCCGGCTGGACTGCCCGGCGGCCGGGCCGGCCGGTTGGTGCAGCCGGCGTAGCGCCGGCCCCAACGCCGGGGTGGCCGGCAGCGACTCCCGGACGAACAGGAAGAGGCCCAGGCCGACGGCCGATCCACCGGTCACGGCGATCGTGAGTTGCCAGTTGAGGATCATGCGAGCACCTCCTCCGGCTTCGGCGTGGCGAGGAAGCGAGCCGGGCGGGGCGGCTGACTCATCGACCGGACCCAGGCCAGGAGTGCGATGAACGAGGCGCTGAGGACGATCATCACGATCTGTCCGATCGGGGAGCCGTACGGGCGCATGTAGGCCGGGTTCAGCAGCCCGTACACCAGGACCGCCAGGGTCATCCCGCTCAGGAACCGGACCGCGAACCGGGGTTGGGAGCGTTTCGCCTCCACCTCCCGCCGGGTGGCGACCTCGGCCGCCGCCGCCGTCGCGATCGAGCCGAGCACGTCGCCCAGCCGCTCGCCGCGATCCGTGAGGTGCAGGATCAACGCGGCCACCACCTGGTCACCCACCGGGTCGCCGATCTCCTCGGCGAAGGCGAGCAGCGCGGGGCGGCCCAGCCAGCCGGCCTGCAACCGGGCGGCGAGCAGCCGCACCTCCTCCTCGATCTCCGGCGGCGCGGTGGCGACGGTGGCGGTGATGGCCTGTTGCAGCCCCTGCCCGGTGCTGGACATGTCCTTGAGTCGGCGGGTCCACTCGCCGACCGCCTCGATCCGGGCGATCACCCGTTGCTCGGCTCTACCGGCGTTGAACAGCCACGGGACGCCCAGCACCGCGATCGCGAACAGCAGACCGATCACCGGCAGCCCGGTGAGCAGGAACGCCAGTACGCCCACCAGCGCCGCCGCGCCGAGCAGCGCCTGGTGCCGCCGGTGTTCCGCGCGGCTGGTGCCGGAGCCCTGCCAGAGGCGACGCAGCCACTGGTCGGAACCACCGGGCGGCGGGGTCGGCTTGGTGGTGCCGACCAGTGCGACGACCAGCAGAACCAGCCCGCTCATGCAGGCCGCTCCGGCGAGCACCGCGATCAGTTCGACGTTGCCGAGGGGTATCACCGGCTCGCCCCGATCGTCTGCACGGTCCCGCTCATCCGCGCCGTCCCAGCCGGGTTCGCCGCGGACGGCGCCAGGCACCCGTACCGGCCTCGATGTAGCGGCTCAGCAGGCGGGCGTCGTACCCGATCCGAAGGAGCTGGTCACGGATCCGCTCCGGCAGGTGCTTCGGGACCGCGCGGCCGTCCGGTCCCGGGCCGAAGATCGTGGTGGTGGTGATCCGACCGGTCTCACCGGCGCCGATGACCTCTTCGATGTGTGAGACGAACCGGTGCTTGCGGCCACCGATCGCGGTCTCGTCCTCGACCGTGACGTAGACGATCAGATCGAGCGCGTTGCCGGCCATCCGACGGGCCTGGTCGACCGTCATCTCCCGGCCGTGGGCCAGCGCCAGCTCGATGATCCGCTCGCCCACCCCGGCCGGCGTACGGGCGTGAATCGTGCACATCGAACCCCGGCTGGTGGTCATCGCCTGGAGCATCGGGACGATCTCCCGCGAGCGGACCTCGCCGACGATGATCCGCAGTACGCCCATCCGCAGCGACAGCGGGATCAGGTCGGCGATGGTCACCTCACCGGCCGGTCGACCGTCGGCTCCGCGTTCGCCGTGTCCCTCGCGGGACTCGAAGCTCATCACCGCCCGGTGCTTGATCCCCCGTCGGGTGGGGAGCAGTTCCCGGCTCTCCTCCAGCACCACGTACGGCTCGTCCGCCGGGATCTCGTCCATCAGGGCCCGGATCACGGTGGTCTTGCCGGCGCCCGCCAGCCCGGCGACCATGATGTTCAGCCCGGCCGCCATCGTCGCCCGGAGGAAGTCACGGATCAGCAGATCGATCATCTCGTCGAGGTCGCCCCGCCCACCGGCGATCTCGTCGAGGCTCACGTCGAGGGTGTTGTGCTTCCGGATCACCGCGTACGGCCGGTGGCTGACCAGGTAGACCGCGGCCAGCCGGCTGCCGTCGGGCAACTGGAGGTCGAGCGTCGGCTTCGAGGTGGACAGTGACCGCTCGGTGGAGCCGGCCCGGCGGGCGGCGGCCTGGAGGATCTCCACCAGCTCCTCGTCGCTGTCCGCGATCGGGTCGGCCCAGTCGACCCCGCCGCCGTGCCGGGTGATCCGCACCAGGTCGCAGCCGAGGATGTGCACCTCTTCGATGGTGCTGTCGACCAGCAGGGTCTGCAGCCGTCCCAGCCCGACCAGTTCGGCGCTGACCTGGTCGAGCAGGATCCGCTCCTCGCTGGCATGCATGGGAGTGCCGGCGCGGCGGGCTGCGTCGGCGTACTCGCCGACCACCGCGACCGCCAGCCGGGCCCGCTCGGTGTCCTCCTCGTCGACGCTGAACTCCCGGCCGCGCTGCCAGAGGGTCAGCCGTTCGCTGAGTTCGCGTCGGAGTTCGCGGACCACCGCGAAGTCGATCCGTGGGCGTTGGGTCGGCGTCCCCGCCACCGTCCCGCCTCCGGTGGGGCCGGGCACCCGGGCACCCTGGATCGGATAGGGAGGGTTGCCGCCGACCGGCGGGGCGGTGCCGTTGGCCGGGGGAATGGCCGTGCGCTGGTGCCGGCCGTTCGCCGGGATCGGTGGCACCGTCGAGGTGGCACCGTTGTCCCGGCTGCGCGGGTCGTGCGAGACCGGCTCAAACCGCATTCGGCACCTCCTGGACGGGGGCCGGCCAGGAGAGTCGGGCCCGGCGGCGGTCCAGCAGGGTACGGATCGGCACCTCCAGGGCACCGGCCGCGCGCATCAGCGGTCGCTTCGCCCGTACGGTGCCGCCGTGGCTGAGCACCTCGGCGGTACGCGGGTCGTGCGGGAGGTGCGCGATCACCGGCAGGCCGAGCGCCCTGCTCACCTCGCCCCGGCTGTGCCCGTTGCCGACCAGCAACAGTCGCAGCGAGCCGGGCGGGACCCGGTGCTCGGCGAAGTCCCGCTCGATCGCCTTGACCGTCGAGCGGGTGCTGGAGATGTCGGAGAGGTGGGCCCCGCTGACGACCAGCACGATGGCGGCCGCCCGTAGCACCGGCCACGGTGGCGCGATCACCTGCAACCGGCCACAGTCGACCAGCACGTCGTACGCCGGCTGCCCACGGTCGAGATCGGTGAAGAAGTCGGCGAAGCGCTGCCAGAGCGGGGTGACACTGCCGGCCTGAGCCGGATCGACCACCCCGGGCAACAGCAGCCGCTCCCGCTTCGGCGCGTCCAGGTCGACCAACTGGGACCAGAACGCGCTGTCGAGGCTGCCGTCGCGGAGTTCGCCGACGGCAAGTTCTCCGATTCCCCGTGGACCGCTGAGTGCCCCACCCAGGTAGCCGGCGAGCACCGACCCGCCGGACGGGTCGCACTCGGCGAGGATCACCCGGTGGTGCCAGGAGAGCGTGCAGGCGAGGGCGGCGGTGGTGACTCCGGGCGAGCCCTTGGCGGAGACGAAGGCGACGACGGCCATGCTCAGGCCGTCGCGGTGAGGACAACCGCGATGCGGTCACTGGCGTTCAGGGCCACCACCGCCGGCACATCCCGGACGGCGAGCGCCAGGTAGATCACGACCGTGTTGTTGTCCGGGAGCGATGTGTCGATCACGGTGGTCTCGAACCGGGTGCTCGCCGCGTCGGCGCCACCGGTGCTGTTCTTGTCGGGCAACCCGATCAGCAGGAGCTTGTCGCCGGGGCGGAGTTTCTTCGCCGGCACGGCCTCGACGTCCAGGCTGATGGCGACCTGCTGCTGTCCGGGGCCGAGCAGCGGCTTGTCGGTCAGTTGAGCCGCGGTCAGCAGAGTGCCCGGGGTCAACGAGGCCGTCGCCCGCTTCCCGACCACCTCGTTGAGCCGGCTCGCGGCCACCGGTGCCAGACCCTGGCCGCCGGCCACCTCGACCCGTACGACGTCGTCGGCGGTCAGGATCGCGCCGACCGGGACCGGCCGGGCCACCGCGAGGTAGCTGCCGGTGGCCCGTACCGAGGTGACGGCGAAGGCGGATCCCAGCCCGCCGAGTGCCACCAGCAGGACCGCCAGGCCGAGCAGGCCCGGTCGGATCCGCCTCTGCCGGACCACCTTGGGTGGTGCCACCGGCGCGTCGACCGGTCCGGACACGTTGCGGGTGGGTGCCACGGTCACCTCGTCACCACCTGAAGCTCGTCGATCTCGATTTCCACCTCGGGGCTGAACCGCTGGGTGGTCATCACCCCTTCGGGGTCGTCGTTACTGCCGACGCCCCACGGCACCTTCCAGTACGTGGTCCCGCTGACCTTGTACTTGCTGTCGCCACTCGGCTTGCTGTAGCCGTTGGGGTAGCCGCACGGTGGTTTGGTGTTCTTGTCGGTCTCGGGGTTGTACACCTCGCCGGGAGTCGTGCAGGTCACCTTGTCGCCGTTGCCCATGTCCCAGACCATCTTCTCGACCTCGGCCCTGATCCAGACGGTCACACCACGGTCCGACTTCCTCTTCACCTGCGGCCCCCAGGTCGCCGGTCCGGGATCCGTCCACAGCCACACCGGGAGTCCGACCAGACCGGCCCCCTTGCTGGGATGCGGGGCGATTCCGACGCGCGGGTGCTTGAGATCGAGGCTGGCCAGGAGTTCGGCGGCGATTTCCGCCGGGTCCGGCGGAGCGCCGAAGCCCGGGGGCGGTTCGTCCAACAGGTGCGGGATCAGGCCATCCCCGCCGCAGCTCGCCTGATACATGGTCAAGCCTTCCGGCACGTTGTCTGGCTGCGGCTCGGCGACCTTGTAGTAGCAGCCGTCCTGGGAGTTGAACCAGCCGAGCACATCGTCGTAGCAGGGGAGCGGGACGCCATTGCGGACGCACTTGCGGGCCGGGCCGTCGTTGCCGCCGCCACCGCCCGGGCCGCCGCCACCGGGACCGCCGCCACCACCGGGGATGTCGTCCCAGACGTCGCAGTTGGTCGACGAGGGCGGACATCCGGCACCGGGGTCGCGGGCGGAGGCCGAGCCGGTGAGACCGAGGGCGAGCGTCAGGGTTGCCAGGGCGCCGACCGTGAGCAGGCGCCGGCTCAGCACGGCTGGTCCTGGTGGGCGGTGCCGGCGCTGATCAGCCAGCGGCCGTCGGAGTAGCGGGTCGCGGTCGCGGTGGCCAGGTACCGGCCGCTGGTGGAGCCGGGTACGACGGACTTGTCCTTGGTGTAGACCAGCCGGTAGCCGGTGCCGTCCAGGCAGTCCTGGATCGAGGCTGTGGCCGGGACGGTGTCCAGCCGTACGTCGGTCACTCGCGGATCGGAGATGAGCGTGCCGGTACGCATCGCGCCGTGCTCCTTCGCATCACGAATGGCAAGCCGGACCTGGGTCAGCAGGGGGTCGGCCAGATACTTCTTGAGCGCCGGATCGAGTGGGTTTGCCGATTTCTCCGCTTCTCGAGCGGCGTCCAGATAGCCGGTATAGGCGGCAAGTGCGGCCTTCGAGGCGGCTGCGGTCTCCGGCGCGGCATCGGTGGTCGCGGCGGGAGCGCCGTCGAGAGACGCCGGTGCACCGGGCTCCTGGTCCTTGGCGCAGCCGGTGCCCATGGTGACCGACAGGATCACGATGAGGACGGCGGAGAACCTGCCCAATCGCTGTGCGCGCAACGGTGTGTCCATCCTTTCCGCCGCTCGCCTTTCTCAACACCGGACTGCTGGTCTCACCGGTCTGTGCTGGTGAGGGGTGTGTGTCCGCTGGGTGCGGACACGTTACGGCCGCCCCGGACGGCTCGTGTCGAGCCCGGCGCCACCGTACGGACATTTACTTGTGTCAATCTGAACGGGATCTTACCGATGTGCCAATTCTTTGCCGGATGAGCTGGTTGATCTGTTTTACCCTACGGTTGCGCTTCACCCAAGGGGCGAGCATAGGCTGACCGCCGACGATGCAACAGAGGCAATTGCAGAGAACACGTACGGTCACCATCTTCCATCCTGATATCCATTGAGGTCCTTTGATGATGGTCGATACCTATCGACTCGCTCGCGGGCTCCGGTCCGGGTTGGTGGATCACCCTGCGCGTGCTGATGCACGTTCGGATGCACTGCGAAATACAGCGGATGGCGGTGGTCTGGCCGTTTCCGTACCCCGGTCCGGAAGCGGTACAGGCGGATCCCCGGCTGCCGCGCGTGATCGCCGGGACCGGCGCCGGGCCGGCCGCGCGGCAGCGGTGAGCGCCGATCGAAGATCGCTCTTGGCTGATCATGAAGTTACGCACCGTGTTGTCGAAGATCCGGCCCGGCCGGGTCGTTCCACCCCACAACGGAGGCCCTCATGTCGCTGACCGAGCGCCGGCCGGTGCCGGCCGGTCCCGCGCGGACCGGTCACGGGCGGCTGCTGGCGGCCGCCACCGTCGCCCCGCTGATCCGTTGGATCGTCGCGGCCGACTCGGTGCCGGGCGGCACGGAGCGACGAACCGGATGCGACGGGTGCGGTACGCCGATCGGGCTCGCCGGACCACTGCGGGCACTCTCCCCGCTCGCCCGCTGCGGCACCTGCGGCCATCGGATCGGCGCCCCGCCCGCCACTGTGGAACTGGCCCTGCTCGTGTCGATCGGGGTGCTGGCCCTGGCCGCCCGGCCGGCGTTTGAGACGGTCGCCTTCGCCTGGTGGGTGCTCTGCGCACTGCCGTTGTTCTTCGTCGACCTGGCCGTACACCGGTTGCCGGACCGACTCACCTACGCCGCCGCGTTCGGGACCTGGGGTCTGCTCGGCCTCGCGGCACTCTCCGGCGGTACGGAAACGGCCGGCGGTACGGCCTGGGTGCGGTCGGCGCTCGCCGGGCTTGCGGTCGCCTTCGTCTTCGCCGCCTCGACGGTGCTGCTGGGGCGGCGCGGGTTCGGGTTGGGCGACGCCAAGTTGGCGCTGAGCAGCGCCGCGGTGCTCGGGTGGTTCGGCTGGGAGATGGTGTTCTTCGGGCTGATGGTGGCGTTTGTCGCCGCCGCGCTGACCAGCGTCGTCCTGTTGGTCGCCGGCCGGGTCCGCTGGTCCGGCCACCTGCCGTTCGGCCCGTTCCTCATCCTGGGCAGCCTGGTCACGCTGGCGATGACCTGACGGGAGGTCAGGTCATCAGGCTGGTGATGAAGTCGCCGAAACCCTGGGCGAGCATCATGCAGCCCGCCCCGAGGGTCTTGAAGGTGTGCGCGGCACTGTCCGGTCGGAACGCGATGAAGAAGATCAGGAAGGCCAGGCCTCCCCAGGCAAACACTTTCTTGATGAAAACGGGCATCTTTCCTCCGCTGGGGCGATCGGCCGTTTCGTCCGGCCCGTGGAGTTCGGATGACAAAATCTGCTTTTGACGTGTCCGCTGGCTTCCCGCCCGGGAGGGCGGCAAACAGCAGGAGCCCGCTTCACCTGGCCAGCCCTCATCTGGCCAGGAAGTGCCAACCCATCCAGAGCCACGCCCCGAGCACGATCACCCGCCCGGTTCCGCTGCGCATGGCGGCGATGAGCGCGCTGCCCAGCGGGGCGACCGTACTGTTCGGGCGGCGTCCGGCGAGGTCGACCAGGATCATGGCGCCGATGATCAGGGCGAAACCGACGACGAGTACGGCGCGTGCGGTCAACGGGTCACCAGCCAGGCTCCGGTGCTCAGCCACAGCACGTAGCCGGCGAGCCGGCCGGGATAGGTGTCCAGGAACGGGTCGGCCAGGATGCTGAACGTCGGATGTGCCGCGTCGTTGCCGGTGAACAGGGCAACCAGCTCCCAGACGCAGAAGGCGGCACCGAGCCCCACCCAGGTCACCGCGGTCGCCCGGCCGGCGAACAGCGTACGGTGCGGCACCCGTCTCGCCCCCCACCAGAGCAGGACCAGTCCGGGTGCCAGTACGGCACAGGCGGCGGGCAGGGTCAGGGGTCGGGCGACCGCGGCCAGCAGGGCGTACCCGGCGATGGCGGTGGCGAAGGTGGGCGTCGCCCGACCGACGAGTGGGCCGACAGTATCGGCAGCGGGCGGCTCGGCCGTGTCCAGATCCGTCTGATGCATCCCAATAGGATGCGGTGCTTCTACCCCTTTATCCGCTTACGGCACGCGGGTGATCGGGGTGAACTGGACAAACGACGACGCTCACCGGACAACAGTGGGGCCGGAAGCCATCAGCCCGAGGCGGCGAGCGGTGCCTCGGTGACGGGGGTCCGGGCGTACCCGGGGGTTTTAGCTGGGGCTTAAACAGTACGACGGGGGCCGGCGCCGGCCGGAGACTGGCGGTCATGACTGAGCAGCAGAACCTCATGACCGGGCAACAGCATCGAGCGGAGCAGTTCCGCGGCCTGCACAACGCAGGCGAGCCGGTTGTCCTGGTCAACGCGTGGGACGTGGCCAGCGCCAGGATCGTGGAGGCGGCCGGCGCCCGCGCCATCGCGACCACCAGCGCCGGGGTCGCCTGGAGCCTCGGCGCCCCGGACGGCGACATGCTCGCCCGCGACCTGGCCGTCGACCTGGTCGCCCGGATCGTCGGCGCGGTCTCCGTACCGGTGACCGCGGACATCGAGTCCGGCTTCGGCGCCACCCCGGACCAGGTGGGCGAGACCGTACGGGCGGTGCTGACGGCCGGGGCGGTCGGTGTCAACATCGAGGACGCGGTGCACGGGGGAGCCCCGGCGCTGCGACCCGTCGACGACCAGTGTGCCCGGCTGCGGGCCGCCCGGTCCGTCGCGGACGACGCCGGCATCCCGCTGTTCGTCAACGCCCGGGTCGACACCTTCCTGCGCGGGCTGGGCGGGTTGGCGGAGACGGTGGAGCGGGCGAACGCGTACCTGGCCGCTGGGGCGGACGGGATCTTCGTACCCGGGGTGGTGGATCCGGAACTGGTCGCCGACCTGGTACGGGACATCCCCGCCCCGGTGAACATCCTCGCCGGTCCGGGCGCCCCGTCCTTGCCGGAGTTGGCGAAACTCGGGGTCAGCCGGCTGAGCCTCGGCTCCGGACCCGCTGAGGCGGCGTACGGAGTGGCCCGGCGGGTGGCCGAGGAGGCGTTCGGCACCGGGACGTACAACGCTCTGGTGGGTGCGCTGGACTGGGGCACGGTCAACGCCTTGATGACCCGCCGCTGAGCCGGTCACCTCGTTCCGGCGGCCGTCTGCTCCGGCAGCAGGCCGCCGGGTTCGATCCCCACCGGTTGGAGCAGCCACCAGTGCCCGCCCAGCCCGGCCGGGTCGGTCAGCTCGGCCACCGTCGAGGCGGCGGCGAGCGCCCGGACGTACCCGGTCGGGTCGGTGCCGGCCAGGGTGAGCGGCGGTCGGCGGCCGTCGGCCCCGAGCGCCCGCAGCGCCGCCCCCTGACTGACCAGCGTGTACGCCACACCGGCAACCACCTCGCCGGCCGCCGCCACCGAGTCGACGGCGACGTGTGCGGTCAGGTCGCAGGACCCGTCCGGCACCGGTGGCACCTGCCGGCCGGATCGGAAGCCGGTCAACGTACCGCCGATCGGGCGACCGGTGCGGAGGTGGCCGTAGTCGACGGCCAGGGCCAGCCCGCGGTCGACCGCGCCGACGGCGGCGGCCCAGGCGGCGTCCCGGCTTCGGCCGATCTCCACCCGCGCACCCGGCAGCGGCCCCGCCGCACCCTCCTCCGGCAAACCGGGCCCGCCCGGCTGGTCCGGCCACCAGTGCGAGAGCCAGGCGAGGTCGGTGGCGGCGGTCGGCGGACCGGCGGACTCGATGCCCGAGACCGGGTCGACCAGGACCTGGTGCCAGCCCGCCGGCCCGGCCTCGGCCAGGTCGAGCGGTACGTTGTCCAGCCACTCCGTGCCGATCAGCAGCCCGACGATGCCGCTCGGCACGGTGTCGAGCCACTCGATATCGGGTGGCAGCGGGTCGGGTCGGGGAGCGAGTTCGACCCCGGTCAGGCGCAGCCGGCGGCCCAGTTCGGCCGGGGCGAGCGCGGCCACGGTACGGAGCAGTTCGCCCCGGCCGGCCCCGACGTCGACCACGTCCAGCCGGTCCGGGTGGCCGAGGGCGGTGTCGACCCGGTCGAGCAGGCGCAGCAGCGCGGCACCGAGCACCGGTGCGGCGTTCGCGCTGGTACGGAAGTGTGCCGCCGGGCCGTCGCCGGTGACGAAGAACCCGTCGGCGCCGTACAGGGCGGTGGTCATCGCCGCCCGCCAGGTCATCGGCATGGGTTCGTCCGTTCTGCGGTGCAGGTCACGGTGCAGACCCTACGGCGATGTCGAGGTGACCCGCGCCACGGTCGGCGGGGTGGCGGAACGGGCCTGTAGCAGCGGGAATGCGTTCGGCTCAGGTCCCGCATTCCGGCCGTTCCGGCGGCGGTGAAGGTTTTCACACATGCTTGTCGCAGATCCGTAACAACGGCGCATAATTGCGATCGACCGGTACCACTTATCGAGGACTGGATCGAAGACATGAGCGCATCGCCGCGCCCGCGTCCGGCCACCCCTGTCGGGGTGACCGCGCCGGCCCACCGCACCGCTGCCGCCGTACCTGCCAGGACGCTGACCGTCGGTGTGATCGGCACCGGCCGGGTGGGTGCCGTACTCGGCGCCGCGCTGGCTGGGGCCGGACACCGGGTGCGCGCCGCCTCCGGTGTCTCCGAGGCGGCCAAGGCCCGGATCGCCCATCTGCTGCCCGGCGCCGTGAACCTGCCCGCCGCCGAGGTCGCCCGCGCCGGCGTGGACCTGCTGATCATCGCGGTGCCGGACGACGCGCTCGCCGCCGTGGTGTCCGGTCTGGCGGAGACCCGTGCCCTGCGTCCGGGCCAACTCGTCCTGCACACCTCCGGCGCGCACGGGCTCGGGGTGCTCGCACCCGCTGCCGCCGTCGGTGCCCGTACGCTCGCGGTCCACCCGGCGATGACCTTCACCGGTACCGCCGACGACCTGGCCCGACTGCCCGGCATCTCGTACGGCGTGACGGTCCCGGCGGACCTCCGGCCGCTCGCCGCCCGGCTCGTGGCGGACCTGGGTGGGGTCCCCGAGTGGGTGGCCGAGGGCGACCGTCCGCTCTATCACGCGGCTCTCGCCCACGGCGCGAACCACCTGGTCACCCTCGTCAACGAGGCGATGGACCGGTTGCGGGACGCGGGTGTGGCGCAGCCGGAGAAGGTGCTCGGGCCGCTGCTGCACGCCTCCCTGGACAACGCGCTGCGGCTCGGCGACGCGGCGCTGACCGGCCCGGTCGTCCGGGGCGACGCCGGCACCGTGGCCAAGCACCTGGACCGGTTGGCCGCGACCGCACCCGAGTCGGTCGCCGGTTACCTGGCGCTGGCCCGGCGCACCGCCGACCGGGCGATCGCCGCCGGCCGGCTCCGCCCGGTCGACGCGGTGTCGCTGCTCGGCGTGCTGGCCGACCGGCAACGGCAGTCGGTCTGATGACAACCGGCCGGGTTGACCTCGCCGCGCAGGGCAGCGTCGACGGGCAGGGCAGCGTCGGGAGCCGGGGAAGCGCCGGCGGGCAGGGAAGCGAGGAGCGGGCATGACCGAGGTGGTACGCACCCGGGCCGAGTTGGCGGCGGCGCGCGACGCGCTGCCGGGCACGGTCGCGGTGGTGATGACACTCGGCGCGCTGCACGCCGGGCACGTGGCGCTGCTGCACGCAGCCCGCGAGCGGGCCGACCACGTGGTGGTGACGATCTTCGTCAACCCGTTGCAGTTCGGGCCGACCGAGGACTTCGACAAGTATCCGCGTACCTTCGACGCCGACCTGGCGATCTGCGCGGCGGCCGGGGTGGAGCTGGTGTTCGCGCCGTCCCGCGAGGAGATGTACCCGACCGGGGCGCCGCTGGTCCGGGTCGACCCCGGACCGCTCGGCGGGGAACTGGAGGGCGCCAGCCGCCCCGGTTTCTTCCACGGGGTCCTCACCGTGGTCCTCAAGCTGCTCCAGGTGGTCCGGCCGGACTTCGCGTTCTTCGGCGAGAAGGACTACCAGCAGCTCACGCTGGTCCGCCGGATGGCGCTCGACCTGAACGTACCGGTGGAGATCGTCGGTGTGCCGACCGTCCGGGAACCGGATGGACTCGCCCTTTCCAGTCGTAACCGCTACCTGTCGGCGGACGAGCGGGTGACCGCGTTGAGCCTGTCCGCCGCCCTGCGCGCGGGCGCGGCGGCCGCGGCGGCCGGGCTCGGCCCCGACGCCGCGCTCGCCGCCGCCCACGAGGCATTCCAAGCCACCGGTACGCCGGGCGCGAAGCTCGACTACCTGGTCCTGACCGACCCCGACCTGGCTCCGGCCCCGTTCGTCGGCCCGGCCCGGATGGTGGTGGCCGCCTGGGTCGGCGGCACCCGCCTGATCGACAACCTGGCCGTCCGGCTCGCCGACCCGGCCACTGATTCGCTCGGCCACCCGGCCGTTGATCCGAAGGAAGAAATCTGATGTTCCGCACCATGCTCAAGTCGAAGATCCACCGCGCCACGGTGACCCAGGCCGACCTGCACTACGTCGGTTCGGTGACCATCGACGAGGAGCTGCTCGAAGCCGCCGACCTGCTGCCCGGGGAGAAGGTGGCCATTGTGGACGTCACGAACGGGGCGCGGCTGGAGACGTACACCATCCCCGGTGCCCGGGGCACGGGTGTGATCGGTATCAACGGTGCCGCCGCCCATCTGGTGAACCCCGGTGACCTGGTCATCATCATCGGGTACGGGCAGTTCGAGGACGCCGAGGCGCGGTCGTACCAGCCTCGGGTGGTGCACGTGGACGCGGACAACCGGGTGATAGAACTCGGTGCCGACCCGGCCGGGGTGGCCCCCGGTATGGCCGACGATCTGGTCCGGGGCGACCTGGTGGCGGACGCCGGGTGAGCACACCGGGCTGATGGGTCGAGCACGATCGACCACTTCGCCGAGGCGACGCAACGGCACCGGACGGCTACGCTATGACTCAGCCGTCCATACTGGTGCCGCCCCGGGGGAGGGACGCGATGCGTCGTTGGTGGAGCGTCCCCGTCGCGGTGGGAGTGGCGGTCGTGCTGCTCAGCGGGTGCGGGACTTCGGCCGGGATCGACGGTTCGCTGATGGACGACTGGGCTCCGCTGGCGGAGGCGAAACCGTTCGTCCCGCCGGTCGGCACCTGCCATCCGGCCGACCCGGTCAAGGTCGCCCCGCTCTCGTCGTACGAGCCGGTCGACTGCACCGGGCCGCACCGGACCGAGACGGTGCACGTCGGCACCTTCGCCGGTGTTGCCGCCGGCCGGGAGGCGCCGCCGGTGGAGGGTTCGCCGGAGATTCGTACCGCCTTCGGCGAATGCGACGGGAAAGCGCGGGAATACGTCGGCAACGAATGGCGGGCCGGCCGCCTCCGGCTGGAGGTGGCCCTTCCCTCCCCGGTGGCCTGGACGGGTGGTGCGCGGTGGTTCCGGTGCGACATGGCGGAGGTGGCCAGGGTCGAGCCCACCAACGGCGTCGTCACCAGCCGGACGGCGAGCGTACGGGGTGCCCTGAAAACCCCGTCCCCGCTGGGTCTGACCTGCTACACGATCAATCGAGCGGCGAACCGGAGCATCACCGGGATGGTGGCCGTCGACTGCGCCAAGGCGCACAACAGCGAGTTCGTCGGGGTATGGAAGGCGCCCGAGATGAACTACCCGACCAAGGACCTCGACTGGGTCCCGATCTTCGGCGAGTGCCAGAAGTTGATGGCGACGCACATCGGGACGCCCAATGACGTCAACCTCGCGTTCCGCGCCGGTGTGGTTCCCCTGCCGCCCACCCGCGACGACTGGCAGGCAGGCAACCGGGGCATCCGCTGCTACCTGGACCTGTACGGCGACGGCACGGTCAACCGCCCGCTGCGGGGCGCCGGTCTCGCGGCGCTGCCCATCCCCACCAAGTAGCCGCATCGGCGACCCGATCGGATCCAGATCACCCTCGCCGCCCCCGGCGGTCGGGCCGCGCATCGAGCGGGGTTCACTGTGCTGATGCATGTGCCGACCCTGGATCTGCCGGTGTTGCCCACGCTGCTCGGCGCACCCGCACCGGGCTGGGTGGAGACCACCGACGTGGTGGTGATCGGGTCGGGTATCGCCGGGTTGACCGCCGCGCTCCAGTTGCGTGAGGCGGGTCTGCACGTCACCGTCGTGACGAAGGTCAACATCGATGACGGTTCCACCCGCTGGGCCCAGGGCGGCATCGCCGCCGTACTCGACCCGCTGGACACTCCCGCCGCGCACGCGTACGACACCGAGGTCGCCGGGGTCGGGCTCTGCGACCCGGAGGCGGTCCGGGTGCTGGTCGAGGAGGGCCCGGCCCGGCTGCGCGAACTGATCCGGATCGGCGCCGAGTTCGACCGCAACGCGGACGGGTCGCTGATGCTCACCCGCGAGGGCGGGCACCGGACCAACCGGATCGTCCACGCCGGTGGTGACGCCACCGGTGCGGAAGTGCAGCGCGCCCTGCACGACGCCGTCGGCCGGGACCCGTGGATCCGGCTGGTCGAGCACGCGCTGGTGCTGGATCTGCTGCGCGCACCCGGCTGGGGGGACGCACCGGGCCAGGCCTGCGGCATCACGCTGCACGTACTCGGTGAGGGCAGCGAGGACGGGGTCGGTGCGATCCTGGCCCGCGCGGTGGTCCTCGCCACCGGCGGAATGGGGCAGGTCTTCGCCGCCACCACCAATCCGGCGGTCTCCACCGGGGACGGTGTGGCGTTGGCGATCCGGGCCGGTGCCGCCGTCACCGACCTCGAGTTCGTCCAGTTCCACCCGACCGCCCTGATCAGCCCGGCCGACGCGACCAGTGTGCTCGGTGCCGCCCAGCAGCCGCTGGTCTCCGAGGCGTTGCGTGGCGAGGGGGCGTACCTGGTCGACGCGGACGGCAAGCGGTTCATGGTGGGTCAGCACGAGCTGGCCGAACTGGCCCCGCGCGACGTGGTGGCGAAGGGCATCCATCGGGTGCTGGTGGCCTCCGGGGAGGACCACGTCTACCTGGACGCCCGGCACCTCGGCGCGGAGTTCCTCAACCAGCGCTTCCCCACCATCGTCGCCTCCTGCCTGGCGATCGGGATCGACCCGGCGGTCGACCTGATCCCGGTCGCGCCGGCCGCGCACTACGCCTCCGGCGGTGTCCGTACGGACCTGCACGGCCGTACCTCGATCCCGGGCCTGTACGCCTGCGGCGAGGTCGCCTGCACGGGTGTGCACGGGGCGAACCGGTTGGCCAGCAACTCGTTGCTGGAGGGGCTGGTCTTCGCCCGGCGGATCGCCGACGACATCGCGCACAACCTGCCGCCGCAGGTGCAGCCGGCGCCGGGCGGGGCCTGGCAGGGCGGCACCGGCTGGGTGGTGCAGCCGGAGACCCGGACCACCCTGCAACGGGCGATGAGCCGGGGTGCCGGCGTACTCCGGTCGGCGGAGTCGTTGCGGGCGACCGCCGCCGAACTGACCGGGGTCGCCCTGAGCCGGGGTGCGCCCCGGACCGCGAGCTGGGAGGCGACGAACCTGGTCACCGTGGCGTCGGCACTGGTGACGGCGGCGTACGCCCGTCAGGAGACGCGGGGCTGCCACTGGCGGGAGGACTTCCCGACGGTGAGCGACGAGTGGCGGGGTCATCTGGTCGGTTCGATCGGACCGGCCGGCGAACTGGTGGACACCTGGGAGGCGCTGTGAGGACCGCTACCGAGGACGCGTTGCGTACGGCCGGACTGGATCCGGTGGTCGTGACCCGGATCGTGCAGACCGCGCTGGAGGAGGACCTCGGGCCGGACCGGGTCGACGTGACGAGCGTGGCGACGATTCCGGCCGGGCAGGTCGACACGGTGGACGTGGTGGCCCGCGCCGACGGGGTGGTGGCCGGGCTGGCCGTCGCGGCGGCGGTGTTCGAGCTGGTCGGTGACGAGGCGTCCGGCCGTACGGTCGAGGTGGTCGTGCATGCCCGCGACGGCGATCGGGTGGCCCGCGGCGACGTGCTGGCGACGGTGACCGGGCCGACCCGGGTCCTGCTGACCGCCGAGCGGACCGCGCTGAACCTGCTCACCCGGATGTCCGGGGTGGCGACCCACACGCGGGCCTGGGCGGACGCCCTGGTCGGGAGCAAGTCGACGGTGCTGGACACCCGCAAGACCACGCCGGGCCTGCGGGTGCTGGAGAAGTACGCGGTCCGGGCCGGCGGCGGCACGAACAAGCGGATGGGCCTGTACGACGTCGCGATGATCAAGGACAACCACAAGCTCGCGGCGGGCGGGATCGCCCCGGCATACCGGCGGGTCCGGGAGGTGTTCCCGGACGTCCCGATTCAGGTCGAGGTGACAGACGTCGCGGAGGCGGTCGAGGCGGTGGAGGCGGGGGCGAAGTTCCTGCTCTGCGACAACATGACCACCGGTCTGCTGGCCGAGGTGGTGGCGGTTGTCGGCGACCGGGCGGAACTGGAGGCGACCGGTGGGCTGACCCTCGACGTGGCGGCCGAGTACGCGGCGACCGGGGTCGACTACCTTTCGGTTGGGGCGCTGACCCACTCGTCGCCTATCTTGGACATCGCACTAGACCTCCGGCCGGCAGATCACGGCCGGGACGAGGGTACGGACCTGGAGCACCGGGGCTGACGAATGCTGCTCTGCATCGACATCGGTAACACCAACACCGTCCTGGCGACGTTCGACGGCGACAAACTGGTCCACTCGTGGCGGATCAAGACCGATGCCCGGTCGACCGCCGACGAGTTGGGCCTGAAGTTCCGTGGGCTGCTCGCCGGTGACGCGGTGGAGATCACCGGGGTGGCCGCCTGTTCGACCGTACCGGCGGCGCTGCGGTCGCTGCGCAGCATGCTGGGCCGCTACTACGCCGACGTACCGAGCGTGATCGTGGAGCCGGGGGTGAAGACCGGGGTCCAGCTGGCGATCGACAACCCCAAGGAGGTCGGTGCCGACCGGGTGGTGAACACCCTGGCCGCGTACACGATCTACGGGGGGCCGTCGATCGTGGTCGACTTCGGCACCACCACCAACTTCGACGTGATCAGCGGCCGGGGCGAGTTCCTCGGCGGTGCGTTCGCCCCCGGCATCGAGATCTCGTTCGACGCGCTCGCCGCCCGCGCCGCCCAGTTGCGCAAGGTCGAGCCGACCAAGCCGCGTTCGGTGATCGGCAAGAACACCGTCGAGTGCCTCCAAGCGGGGCTCTACTTCGGCTTCGCCGGGCAGGTGGACCGGATAGTCGAGCGGATGACCCAGGAGTTGGGCGAGGTACGGGCCGTGATCGCCACCGGTGGCCTGGCGCCGCTGGTCATCGGTGAGTGCGCCACCATCACCCACCACGAGCCGATGATCACCCTGATCGGCCTGCGGATGGTCTACGAGCGCAATCTCTGACCCGCCCGGGTCAGCGGCGGCGGGCCCGGTAGACGGTGGTCCGGTAGGGCAGGTCGAAGGTGTCCCGTCCGGCCAGGTCGGGGTGGTGCAGGGCCAGGTCGCGTACGGCCGTTTCCAGGTCGTGTTGCCGCTGCTCGGAGGCGGTCAGATAGTAGGACCGGGTGCCGACCAGCCCGACCAGGGTGTCGGCGGTGTGCTCGGTGCCGTGGTGGAACTCGGCCCGTTCCAGCGGCTCGAAGTCGTCGCCGAACGTGGTCAGGTCGGGTGCGGTGTCCACGCTCGTCCGGCCGGCGAAGTCGGCCAGCAGCCGGCTGAGCGCGGCCACCCAGGCCACCGACTCGTCCCGGCTGTTCCAGATCGGCGCGAAACGTCCGCCAGGGCGGAGCACCCGGGCGGCCTCGGCGTGCGCCCGGTCGCGGTCGAACCAGTGGTACGCCTGCCCGGTCACGATCGCGTCGGCGTCGCCGTCCGGCAGCGGCATCGACTCGGCGCTGCCGGCCAGCGCCGTCGTGCCCGGGGTGGCGACCGCCAGTTGGGCCCGCATCCCCCCGTCCGGTTCGACGGGTACGACCCGGTGCCCGAGCCCGAGCAGTTGCCGGGTCAGGATGCCGGTCCCGGCGGCGAGGTCCACCACCCGGACCGGGGCGGGAGCGTCCACCGCCCAGGCGAGTGCGTCCACCGGGTACGTCGGCCGGAAGCGGTCGTAGGTCTCCGCGGCCGCCCCGAACGACAGCGCCTGGTCAAGATCAGCCATGGTCCGATGCTATCCCCGGGTTATCCGCTGCCCGGTCGGAAGGCACTTGAGTAGGCTCGGGGAATTCTGCCGAACTCACTGTCCTGAGGAAGCCTGCCGTGACCGAGCACATCCCCGCCCCCGCCGAACCCGTGGACGACCTTCCGGAGCAGATGCGGGTACGGCGGGAGAAGCGGGACCGCCTGCTCGCCGACGGCGTCGAGCCGTACCCGGTGGGTTATCCGCGTACCGCGACCCTGGCCGAGGTCCGCGCCGGGTACGTCGACCTGCCCACCGACACCCAGACCGGGGACACGGTCGCGGTGACCGGTCGGGTGATCTTCATCAGGAACAGCGGCAAGCTCTGCTTCGCCACCCTGCGCGACGGCGACGGGACCGAACTCCAGGCGATGATCTCGCTCGACCGGGTCGGTGCGGAGCGGCTGGAGGAGTGGAAGCGTCAGGTCGACCTCGGTGACCACGTGGGGGTGACCGGTGAGGTGATCACCAGCCGGCGTGGCGAGTTGTCGGTGCTCGCCGGCTCGTGGATGATCACCGCCAAGGCCCTGCGACCGCTTCCGGTGGCGCACAAGCCACTCAGCGAGGAGGCGCGGGTCCGGCAGCGTTATGTCGACCTGATCGTCCGGCCGCAGGCCCGCGACACCGTTCGTACCAGGGCGACCGCCGTACGGAGCCTGCGCGATTCTCTGCATGCCCGGAGTTTCGTCGAGGTCGAAACCCCGATGCTCCAGTTGCTGCACGGCGGTGCCAGCGCCCGGCCATTCGTGACGCACAGCAATGCACTCAGCACCGACCTGTACCTGCGAATCGCCCCGGAGCTTTATCTGAAGCGTGCCGTGGTGGGCGGGATCGACCGGGTCTTCGAGATCAACCGTAACTTCCGTAATGAGGGCATCGACTCCTCGCACTCTCCCGAGTTCGCGATGCTCGAGATGTACGAGGCTTACGGCGACTACGACACTATGGCCAAGCTCACCCGGGAACTGGTGCAGGAGGCGGCGTACGCGGTGGGCGGCTCGCACGTCGTGACGCACGCCGACGGGACCGAGTTGGACCTGAGCGGCCAGTGGCGTACGACGACGCTCTTCGGCTCGCTTTCGGAGGCGCTCGGCGAGGAGGTGACGGTCTCCACCGATCGGGCACAGCTCGTGCGGTACGCCGAAAAGGTCGGCCTGGGGGTCGATCCGAAGTGGGTGCCGGGCAAGCTCGCCGAGGAGCTGTTCGAGGAGCTGGTGGTGCCCGGACTGCGTGAGCCGACGTTCGTACGGGACTACCCCGAGGACACCAGCCCGCTCGTCCGCGCCCACCGTGAGCAGCCAGGACTCACCGAAAAATGGGACCTGTACGCGCTCGGATTCGAACTCGGCACCGGCTACTCGGAACTGGTCGACCCCGTGGTGCAGCGGGCCCGCCTGCTCGCCCAGGCGCAACTCGCGGCGAAGGGCGACGATGAGGCAATGCGCCTGGACGAGGACTTCCTGCGCGCCTTGGAGTACGGAATGCCGCCCTCCGGCGGCGTCGGAATGGGAATCGACCGGCTGCTGATGACCCTCACCGGCCTCGGAATTCGGGAAACCATCCTCTTCCCCTTGATCCGCGCGGAGTAGTCACGTAAGTCCTGTTGAGTAATTTCCGGGTCCTATTGACGCAACGAGCGCGTTGCGGGCTATTGTGCTCTTGTTTGCGGAACACCCTGCTCGAGAGGATTACGGCACGTGGCCAAGCAGATCATTCACAAGCTTGTCGATGACCTTGACGGCGGCGACGCGGACGAGACTGTCAAGTTCTCGCTCGACGGCGTTCAGTACGAGATCGACCTGTCGAAGAAGAACGCCGGGAAATTGCGGGACCTATTTGCGCCGTACGTCGCGTCCGGCTCGAAGGTCGGTCGTGGTGGCGTTGTCGTCGGTGGCCGGGCTGCCCGCGGTCGTGGTGGCGCCACCGCGGACCGGGAGCAGAACAAGGCGATCCGGGCCTGGGCCAAAAAGGAAGGCCGGGACATCTCCGACCGCGGGCGCATCCCGCAGGAGATCGTCGACGAGTACCACGCCAAGGCCGGCCGCTGAGGCTACGGTCTGACCGGCTCCCCGCGCCGGGTCCGGAGCGAATGCGACGCTTCTGGCCCGGCGCTGGACTTTTTCCCCCAGCATCCCATATGAGCGATTTGCGGCATCACCAGGAACACGCCCCCCTGCGCCCCTCACCATCACCGAGACCCCACCCGCCCCACCTGCTGCACCCCCCACCCCACCCCCACGCCACCCCCACGCAAAAGCAGCGCGGCGATCTTGCAGTTGTGGCTGTTCACAAATCCCATCAAGGCCACGATTCGGGCGCCACAACTGCAAGATCGTCTACGTCGCGGGTGGGGACGGGGTGGGGGGGGGGTGGGGGGCGGGGGTCGCTTGGCCGGGACCGGGGGGCTTGTCCATGTGTGGTCTCCGGGTGCTCGCCGTGTGACGGGCGGAGATCTCCCATCCGGCGCCCGGAGGGTCCGGAAAGATCTGCGGTCGTCGGGAACGAACCGGGCGGCGCCGACGTTGTCCACAGGCAGTGGAAGAGTTATCCACAAGCTGTGGATGGACTCGGGACTGCCTGTGGACGTCAGACCGCCCCGCTGGATTTCGCTCTACGCGTAGAGCCGGGGGCCGGGGAACACGCTCTGAGCGCGGGCAGTTGGGAAAAAACGTCGCGGACGTGGCGCATTCCAGCAACACACGACCTCAGAAGAGTCGGTTCGCGGCGATAGAGTGATGGCACGGGTGTCACCTGGACGCCCGGGCGCTGGCCCCGCCAAGATCAATGGCGCACGGCACGTGAGGAGCACGAGGGCATGTTCGAGCGGTTCACCGACCGAGCGCGGCGGGTTGTCGTCCTGGCTCAAGAAGAAGCCCGGATGCTCAACCACAACTACATCGGTACGGAACACATCCTGTTGGGTCTCATCCACGAGGGCGAAGGCGTCGCCGCAAAGGCTCTGGAGAGCCTGGGCATCTCCCTGGAGGGCGTCCGCCAGCAGGTCGAGGAAATCATCGGCCAGGGTCAGCAGGCGCCGAGTGGGCACATCCCGTTCACGCCGCGGGCCAAGAAGGTGCTGGAGCTGTCTCTGCGCGAAGCGCTGCAGCTCGGCCACAACTACATCGGTACGGAGCACATCCTGCTCGGTCTGATCCGTGAGGGTGAGGGCGTCGCCGCCCAGGTGCTGGTCAAGCTCGGCGCCGACCTGAACCGGGTCCGCCAGCAGGTGATCCAGCTCCTCTCCGGCTACCAGGGCAAGGAGCCGGCCGCGGCCGGAGCCGCGCCGGGTGAGGCCGCGCCGTCCACCAGCCTCGTGCTGGACCAGTTCGGCCGGAACCTGACCCAGGCCGCCCGCGAGGGCAAGCTCGACCCGGTCATCGGGCGCGAGAAGGAAATCGAGCGGGTGATGCAGGTGCTCTCCCGCCGTACCAAGAACAACCCCGTCCTGATCGGCGAGCCCGGGGTCGGTAAGACCGCGGTCGTCGAGGGGCTGTCCCAGCGGATCATCAAGGGCGAGGTGCCGGAGACGCTCAAGGACAAGCAGCTCTACACGCTTGACCTGGGTGCCCTGGTGGCCGGCTCGCGCTACCGCGGTGACTTCGAGGAGCGCCTCAAAAAGGTGCTCAAGGAGATCCGCACCCGCGGGGACATCATCCTGTTCATCGACGAGATCCACACTCTGGTCGGCGCTGGCGCCGCCGAGGGCGCGATCGACGCGGCAAGCATCCTCAAGCCGATGCTGGCCCGTGGCGAGCTGCAGACCATCGGTGCCACCACGCTCGACGAATATCGCAAGCACCTGGAGAAGGACGCCGCGCTCGAGCGCCGGTTCCAGCCGATCCAGGTGGGTGAGCCGTCGCTTGCCCACACCATCGAGATCCTCAAGGGTCTGCGTGACCGGTACGAGGCCCACCACCGGGTGAGCATCACCGACGCCGCGTTGGTCGCGGCGGCCACGCTGGCCGACCGGTACATCTCCGACCGCTTCCTGCCGGACAAGGCGATCGACCTGATCGACGAGGCCGGGGCCCGGATGCGCATCCGCCGGATGACCGCGCCGCCAGACCTGCGCGACTTCGACGAGCGGATCGCCCAGGTACGTCGGGACAAGGAATCCGCCATCGACGCGCAGGACTTCGAGCGCGCCGCGCAGCTGCGGGACAAGGAAAAGCAGCTGCTCGGCCAGAAGGCCCAGCGGGAGAAGGAGTGGAAGGCCGGCGACCTCGACGTCGTGTCCGAGGTCGACGACGAGCAGATCGCCGAGGTGTTGGCGAACTGGACCGGTATCCCGGTCTACAAGCTGACCGAGGAGGAGACCTCCCGGCTGCTCCGCATGGAGGACGAGCTGCACAAGCGGGTCGTCGGCCAGGAGGACGCGGTCAAGGCGGTGTCCAAGGCGATCCGGCGGACCCGGGCCGGCCTGAAGGACCCGAAGCGGCCCTCCGGCTCGTTCATCTTCGCCGGCCCGTCGGGTGTGGGTAAGACCGAGCTGTCCAAGGCGCTCGCCGAGTTCCTCTTCGGCAGCGAGGACGCCCTCATCCAGCTGGACATGTCGGAGTTCCACGACCGTTACACGGTGTCCCGGCTCGTCGGTGCGCCCCCCGGATACGTCGGTTACGACGAGGGTGGCCAGCTGACCGAGAAGGTGCGTCGGCGGCCGTTCTCGGTGGTTCTCTTCGACGAGATCGAGAAGGCCCACCCGGACGTGTTCAACACGCTCCTCCAGATCCTGGAGGACGGTCGGCTCACCGATGGCCAGGGCCGGATCGTGGACTTCAAGAACACGGTCATCATCCTGACCACCAACCTGGGTACGCGGGACGTCGCCAAGGCGGTGTCGCTGGGCTTCCAGGCCTCTGAGGATTCCGAGTCGAACTACGAGCGGATGAAGCAGAAGGTCAACGACGAGCTCAAGCAGCACTTCCGGCCGGAGTTCCTCAACCGGATCGACGACACGATCGTGTTCCACCAGCTCAACCAGAACGAGATCCTGCACATCGTCGACATCATGATCCAGCGGATCGAAACTCAGCTCCGCAACAAGGACATGGGGCTCGAGCTCACCGACAACGCCAAGAAGTACCTGGCGAAGAAGGGGTTCGACCCGGTGCTGGGCGCCCGGCCGCTACGCCGGACCATCCAGCGCGACATCGAGGACAACCTGTCCGAGCGGATCCTGTTCAACGAGCTGACCCCCGGTCAGATCGTGGTGGTGGACTGCGAGGGCGACCCGGAGAACATCGACAAGTCCAAGCTGGTCTTCCGCGGTGCGGAGAAGCCGGTGCCGGTGCCCGACGCGGTGCCCGCCGACCTCGGCAACACGGCCCCGGCCGGCGCGGACGAGTAAGCACCACAGCATCACCAGAGCGGCCCCGGACAGCGGCGAAAGCCCGGTCCGGGGCCGCTCTGCGTCAGCCACCCCGCGCTGCCTGTCCGGGCCAGGTCCCGCCTTTGGCGCGGTCCCACGGAGGGCCCGACGGGCAAGAGCCCGGTCCTGACTCCGCAGGCTAGGTGTTCTGTTCGCTCAGGTCGGGCACCAGGTCGGCCGTCGGGTGGCCGGGGAGGGCGTAGGTGGCGTGCGGGAGAGCGGCCACCAGGCCGTCTTCGACCAGGGTGCTCAGGGCGCGGACGCGCTGGGCGTCGTCGGCCCAGACGAGGTCGAGTTGGGCGATCGGGACGGGGGCGGTCGCGTCCCGCAGGACAGCCAGGAGCAGGCCGCGTACCTGGCGGTCGGTGCCGGCGTAGCCCTGTGGGCGACGGGACGGGCCGGTCGGCGGCAGGGCGCCCGAGGCCAGCCAGGCGCAGCGGTCCGCGAGCGGGCAGTCCACGCACAGGGGCGCGCGGGCGGTGCAGACCAATGCTCCCAGCTCCATGAACGCGGCGCTGGCCCGAGCCGCCCTGGCCGGCTCCACCGGAAGCAGTTCCGCGGTGGCGACCAGGTCGGACGGGCGGGTTGCCGGACCGGCGTCGGCCGCGCCGGCCACCGCCCGAGCCACCAGCCGCCGTACGTTCGTGTCCACCACCGGGTGCCGCTGCCCGTACGCGAACGCGAGCACCGCCCGTGCGGTGTAGTCGCCGACACCGGGCAGGGCGAGCAGGGCGGTCAGATCGGTCGGGACCGCGCCACCGTGCCGCTCCACCAGCGCCACCGCGCAGTCCCGCAGCCGCAGCGCCCGACGGGGGTAGCCGAGCCGCCCCCACATCCTGATCGCCTCGCCGGGTGGATCCGCGGCCAGTTCGGCCGGCCCCGGCCAGCGGGCCAGCCACGCCCGCCAGGCGGGCAGGACGCGTACCACCGGGGTCTGCTGGAGCATGACCTCGCTGACCAGCACCGCCCAGGCGGTCACGCCGGGCTCCCGCCACGGCAGGTCGCGGGCGTTCTTGTCGTACCACCGGATGGTCACGGTGGCGAGCGTTGGTTCGGACATCGCGCCCGATCCTGTCATGGCCGTCGGGGGTGCGACAGCGGGCCGGTACGCGCCCGGGCCGTCGGGCACCGTCCCGCAGCGTGGACGGGCGGGCCGGGCGGGGGCGGGAGACGGGCGCCGATCGGGCAGAATGCCCGGATGAGTCAGCTCGCGATCACCGTCATCGGTCATGACCGGCCCGGCATCGTGGCCGACGTGGCGGAGCTGCTCGCCCGGCTCGGCGCCAACCTGACCGACTCCACCATGACCCGGTTGCGCGGGCACTTCGCGATGACGCTGATCTGCGTCGGCCCGACCGCCGACGAGGTCGAGGCCGCGCTCGTCCCGCTGCGCGCGGACGGTCAACTGCTCGCCACCGTACGGTCAGTGCAGGCGGACGGGGAGCAGCCGCCGACCGGAGAGCCGTACGTGCTCGCGGTCCACGGCGCCGACCGCCTCGGCATCGTCGCCACGGTGACCCGGGTGCTGGCCGAGTACGGCGGCAACGTCACCGACCTCACCACCCGGCTCACCGGGCCGCTCTATCTGATTGTGGCCGAGGTCGACCTGCCGCCCGGCACGGCGGGCCCGCTGGCCGACCGGTTGACCGAGGTGGCCGCCGGCCTGGACGTCGAGGTGACGCTACGGCGAGCCGACTCGGACCTGCTGTGACCGCCGAGGACACCGGCAAGGTGACCGCGGAGGAAACCGCCGAGGAGACCGGCGCGGTGCCTGCCGGCGGTACGGCCCCGGCCGGGGGAAGTCCGGCGGCGGTCGTACAGGACGTCGGGCTGGCGGGTTGGACACCAGCGACGCTGACTGCGCTCGGTGTGGTGGGACGCGTGCTCCCCGTCGTCTGCGCGCCCGACCCGGTGCTGAGCCGGGCCGGTGCCGCCGTCGACCCGACCTCGGACGAGGTGGTGCAGCTCGCCGCCGACCTCATCGCCACCATGCGTGCCTCACCCGGGTGCGTCGGGCTGGCGGCGCCGCAGGTCGGCGTCGGGGCGCGGGTGTTCGCGGTCGACGTGACCGGCCACCCCAAGGCGGTGACCGTGCACGGCACCTTCGTGCTCTGCAACGCGACCGTGGCCGAGGCGAGTCGGTGGCGGCCGGGCCGGGAGGGCTGCATGTCGGTGCCGGACCTGACCGGTGACGTCAAACGGGCCAGCCGGCTCGTGGTGACCGGCGAACTGCCCGGTACGGGCGAACAGGTCCGGCTGGTGGCGGACGGCTTCGAGGCACGGGCGTTGCAGCACGAAATCGACCACTGTGCCGGTTTACTGTTTCTCGACCGGGTGGCCGGTGCGCACGCGGTGTACCAACGTAAGGTCTACCTGTGATCATGGGCGGATCGGCTTGGCCCACAGGGGATTCCGGGCTCTCGAACCGGCGATTCCGGCCCCGCGAACCCCGGCGCGTCGCCCGAGTCCGCCGAGTGCACCCCGATACGGTGAACGCATCATGCGTTTGACGGTTGGCCCCCTGTCACCCGCCGTCTACTGGCGGCGTCGAGCCGTCGTGCTCGGCGCGGGTTTGCTCTTTCTCATCGTCGTGCTCTGGTCGTGCACCCAGCAGCCGGACAAGCCCGGTTCGAACGCGGCCAACACCACGCCGACGACACCGGCCGAGGTGCAGCCCACCTCGTCGGTACTCACCCCGGAGAGCGGTGCGCCCGCCTCGGATCCGGCGGTCGACCCGTCGGCCGGCGTCGACCCGGCAGCGGGGGACCCGCAGCAGCCGGCTGGCGGTGATCCGGCGGGCGGTGACCCGGTGGTCCCGCCGGCCGGGACGATTCCGGACGTGCCGCCGCCGGCCGCCGGTTCGTGCACCGACGAGGAGATCTCGGTGGTGCCGGTGCCGCTGGCCAAGTCGATCCGGCAGGGCGGGACGGTCGGCCTGCAACTCGAGGTCAAGAACACGTCGAACCGGACCTGTAGCCGCGACCTGGGCGCCGACCTCCAGGAACTGTTCATCAAGCGCGGTGCGGAGCGGGTCTGGTCCTCCGACACCTGCGGGGCGAAGGGCACCAGCGTGGTGTCGCTCGCACCGAACGTCAAACACACCTTCCAGGCCGACTGGAACGGCAACCGGGACACCAAGTGCAGCGGTGCCCTGGCGGCCGGGCCGGACGCGGAGGCCGGCGAGTATCAGATCTTCGCTCGGCTCGGCACCAAGCACAGCGACCCGGTGACGTTCACCATCACCAACTGAGCACCGGCTTCAGCAGGTACCGACCCTGGGTCGCCACTCACGCTGGGCGGCGGGCCGGGGTCAGACGTACCGCTCCAGGATGGACGCTTCGGCGAGCCGGGACAGACCTTCGCGTACGCCACGGGCCCGTGCGTCGCCGACCCCGTCGACCGCCTGGAGGTCCTCGACGGTGGCGCCGAGCAACTGCTGGAGGCTGCCGAAGTGACCGACCAGCCGGTCGACCACCGCGCCGGGCAGCCGGGGCACCTTGGCGAGCAGCCGGAAGCCGCGCGGGCTGACCGCCGCGTCCAGCGCGTCGGAGGCACCCGGGTAGCCGATCGCCTTCGCCACCGCGACCAGGTCGATCAGCTCGGTGGCGGTCAGCAGGTCGAGCTCGACCAGGGCCTCGTCGAGCGTACGGGCCTTGCGTCCGGTGGGCAGGTAGTCGCGGATCACCAGGGTCCGGTCGGCGTCGACACCGGCCATCAGCTCGTCCAGTTGCAGGGCGAGCAGGCGGCCGTCGGTGCCGAGTTCCACCACGTAACCGGCGATCTCGTCGGCGATCCGGCGCACCATCTCCAGCCGCTGCACCACGGCGACCGCGTCCCGTACGGTGACCAGGTCCTCGATCTCCAGGGCGGAGAGGGTGCCGGAGACCTCGTCGAGCCGCAGCTTGTAGCGCTCCAGGGTGGCGAGCGCCTGGTTGGCCCGGGACAGGATCGCGGCCGAGTCGTCCAGCACGTGCCGCTGGCCGTTGACGTAGAGGCTGATGATCCGCATGGACTGGCTGACCGAGATGACCGGGTACCCGGTCTGCCGGGCGACCCGTTCCGCGGTGCGGTGCCGGGTGCCGGACTCCTCGGTCGGGATCGACGGGTCGGGCATCAGGTGCACGGCCGCCCGGACGATCCGGGTGCCGTCGCTGGAGAGCACCACCGCACCGTCCATCTTGCACAGTTCGCGGACGCGGGTCGCGGAGAACTCGACGTCGAGCGGGAAGCCACCGGTGCAGAGGGTCTCGACGACCTTGTCGTAGCCGAGCACGATCAACGCGCCGGTACGGCCGCGCAGGATGCGCTCCAGTCCGTCGCGCAGGGCGGTGCCCGGCGCCATCAGCGCGAGATTGGCGCGCAGCGGGTCACCGGTGGTTCCGGGTACGTT
Source organism: Micromonospora sp. NPDC004704 (assembly GCF_053601675.1). Taxonomy (NCBI): domain Bacteria; kingdom Bacillati; phylum Actinomycetota; class Actinomycetes; order Micromonosporales; family Micromonosporaceae; genus Micromonospora; species Micromonospora sp. NPDC004704. Next base: position 286,970 of record NZ_JBSGCD010000005.1, read on the forward strand.
CACGGTCACCCCCGCGCTGATGGTGCGTGCCAGTGAACCCACGGCGCTGCCGTTGGCCGGGGCACTCGCGCCAGCGCTTCTGCTCGCGTCGCGGTCGGTCGGCACCCGGACAGTCTACGGACCGGCATGCACTCGGTGCTGCCGCGGTTACTGTGATGTGCCACTGCGCCCGTTCCCTTCGCCGCGATCGGGGTCCGCGCCATTGCGGCGCCGACCATCCGGGGTTTCGTCACATTCGGTCGTACCAGGATTTATCAGGGACTTTCCGGTCACTCGGCCGACACCCGCGCGGCCTGCTGCAGGGCCGATCGTACGTCGGTGACCTCCAATACCCGCATGTTCTCCTGGCTCACTCCGGTCGATTCGGGTCCGCAGCCCTGCGGTACCAGGGCGAAGCGGAAGCCCAACCGGGCCGCTTCGGCCAGCCGCCGGGGCACCGCGCCGACCCGGCGGACCTCGCCGGTGAGGCCGACCTCCCCGATCGCCACCAGGTTCGGGGCGATGGCGAGGTTGAGCCCACCGGACGCGACGGCGAGCGCCACCGCCAGGTCGGCGGCCGGCTCGACCACCCGGATCCCGCCCACGGTGGCGGCGAAGACCTCCCGGTCGTGCAGGGTCAGTCGCTCCGTACGGCGTTGCAGCACGGCGAGCACCATGGCCAGCCGGGCCGAGTCGAGGCCGGAGACCGTACGCCGGGGCGAGCCGGCGACGGTGGCGCCGATCAGGGCCTGCACCTCGGTCAGCAGGGCCCGCCGCCCCTCCATCGCGACCGTCACACAGGTGCCGGGCACCGGCTCGGTGTAGCGGGTGAGGAACAGCCCGGACGGGTCGGCCAGGCTGCTGATCCCACCCTCGTGCATCTCGAAGCAGCCGACCTCGTCGGCGGCACCGAACCGGTTCTTCACCCCGCGCACCATCCGCAGGGAGGAGTGCTTGTCGCCCTCGAAGTGCAGCACCACGTCGACCAGGTGCTCCAGCACCCGTGGGCCGGCGACCTGGCCGTCCTTGGTGACGTGTCCCACCAGTACGACGGCGACGCCGCGTTCCTTGGCGACCGACACCAGGGCGGCGGTGACCGCCCGGACCTGGGTCACCCCGCCCGGCACCCCGTCGCTGGCCTGGGTGGCGATGGTCTGCACCGAGTCGAGCACCAGCAGGCCGGGCTTGACCGCGTCGAGGTGGCCGAGCACCGCCCCGAGGTCGTTCTCCGCGGCCAGGTAGAGCTGTTCGTGCAGGGTGCCCATCCGCTCGGCCCGCAACCGGACCTGGCTGACCGACTCCTCACCGCTGACGACCAGGGACGGGCTGCCGGCGACGGTGGCCCACTGCTGCGCCACGTCGAGCAGGAGGGTGGACTTGCCGACACCGGGCTCACCAGCGAGCAGCACCACCGCGCCGGGGACCAGGCCGCCGCCGAGGACCCGGTCCAGCTCGCCGATGCCGGTCGGTCGGGCCTTGGCCGGGGCGGCGCTGATGGTCGCGATCGGTCGGGCCGGCTCACCCGGCACGCGGGAGCTGACCACCCGGCCGGCGACCGTCGGTCCGGTGACGGTCTCGATCACCGCTCCCCACTCGCCGCACTCGGGGCACCGGCCGACCCACTTGGGCGGCTGGTGCCCGCAGGCGTCGCACTGGTAGGCGGGCCGGGGCTCACGGGCCGTGGCTCGGGAGCGCGTGGGGGTCGCGCGGGGAGCGGGGGGCGGGGTCACCCCGCGACGTTAGCCAATCCGTACGACGAAACGGGCCGGTCGTGGTCACTGCCACGCCGGCCCGGTTCGGAGATCTTGTGGTGCACCGGCCTTCGCCGGCCTCGCTGTTCGGTGAGATCAGCCCTCGTGGCCGTCGCCACCGACAATCGGGGTGGCCGGCGGGGCGGCCGTCAGCGGGATCGCGACCGGGGCGGGCGTCTGGATCTGCTGACCGCCGAAGTCGAAGACCAGTTCCACCGACTGTCCCGGCCGCAGCGCCTCGTGGAGCCCGGCGAGCTGCAGGAAGCTGCCGCTGGTGGGGCTCAGGACGACGTACTCGTGTGCCGGGATGTCGATCTTCGCCGGCTGGTTGATCGGCGCCTGGCTGGTCGCGGCGGCGCTCGGCGTGGGGGAACCGCTGGCGGCCCCCGACGGGCTGCCGCTGGGCGAACCCGACGGGCTGCCGCTCGGGGACCCGGACGGGCTCCCGCTGGGCGAGCCGGAGGGCGAGGCCGGCGCCGACGGCGAGGCACTCGACGCGCTGGGCTGCGGGCTCGGGGCGAGCTTGCCGCCGAGGACCACGCCCTGGGCGCTGGTGGTGGTGACCGACACCGTCACCGGTTTCGCCGAGTCGTTGTAGATGGTGACCTCGAGCGGCGCGTCCGAACCGGCCGGGTAGCCCTTGGTGTCCTTGTAGACGACCGCGAGGTTGCGCAGCTTGAAGGCATCGTCCGCCGTCTGGGTGTTCACTCCGGAGACGGTCGGCCGCATGGCCGCGGTCTCGGCGATCTGACCCGTCCCGCACCCGGAGAGCAGCAGAGCGGCAGCGATCGCCGCACCACCCAGCAGCAGTACGGCCCGCCGGGGTCGCCTGATCGAGCGCGTCACGTCGGTCCTCCTCGTTGCGATCCGCGCCCAGCTGACACCGGGCGCGGTGGCCATACCCGCGCAGACCGGCCTCCAGGGTAGTGGGGTGTCGTCCCGTCCCGTACGCCGACCCGGTTAACCGGTGCGTACGGCACTGACCAGCCAGAACCCGCCTACACCACCCGTCCGCTGGCAACCAGGAGCACCACGTCGATCACGGCCACCAGCATCACCGCCCGGAACACACCGATCGCCCGCTCGCCCCGACGGCCGGCCGAGCGGCTGGCGTACCAGCCGGAGGGAAGGACCACGGCGGCGGCCGCGATCGCCGCGAGCCCCGCCCACGACGGCGGTCCGGACGGGCCGAAGACGAGCACCGCGGTCGCGCTCAGCAGCAGTACGGCGGCGGCCACCCGCGAGCCGGCCGGGCCGATCCGGTGCGGCAGCCCGCGCACCCCGGTACGGGCGTCGTCGTCAAGATCCGGCAGCACGTTCGCGAAGTGTGCACCGGCGCCGAGCAGCGCTCCCGCCCCGACCAGCCAACCGGGCGGGGCGGGCGACCCCGGCAGGGCGAGTACGACAAACGCCGGCAGGGTGCCGAACGAGACCGCGTACGGCAGCACGGAGACCGGGGTGAACTTGAGCGGCCAGTTGTAGAGCAGGGCGGAGAGCAGCGCCACGCTGATCGCCACCGCCGCGGTCGGGTTGAGCAGCAGACCCAGCGCCGGGGTGGCGAGCGCGGCGGCGAGCCCGCACAGCAGCACCAGGCGGCGGTCGAGCGTCCCGTTGGCCAGGGGCTTGTCGGTCCGGCCGACGGCGGCGTCCCGGTCCGCGTCGAGCCGGTCGTTGAGCCAGCCGACCGCCAGTTGGGTCGCCAGCACGGTCGCGGCCACCGCCACGATGCCGCCGGGCCGGTGTCCGACCCCCCAGGCGAGCAGCGCCGACACGCCGGTCACGGCGACCGCCGGCTCGGGGTGACTCGCCCGGACCAGCCCCAACACCATTTGCGACATAGAAGAAGTCTGTTCGTTACCGGCGAGTCGTGCCAGGCTCAACGCCATGGCGAGTGAGGATCCCGAGGTGGGCGACGTCGAGACGGCGCGTGCCGGGATCCCGGTCCGGCCGCGTAATGATCCACGACAGTACGACGATCTGGCCGACGAGTGGTGGCGGCCGGATGGTGTCTTCGCGATGCTGCACTGGCTGGCGCAGGCACGGGCACAACTGGTTCCGACGGCGACCCGCGCCGGGGCGGTTCTGGTCGACATGGGCTGCGGTGCCGGTCTGCTCGCCCCGCACGTGGCCGGGCACGGTTACCGGCACGTCGGGGTGGACCTGACTCGTTCGGCGCTCGCCCAGGCGGCCGGGCACGGTGTGGTCACGGTCAACGGCGACGCCACCGCGCTGCCGCTGAGGGACCGGTGCGCCGACGTGGTGGCAGCGGGTGAGCTGCTGGAACACGTACCGGACTGGCGGGCGGCGGTGGCCGAGGCGTGTCGGGTGCTCCGTCCGGGCGGGACGCTGGTGCTGGACACGCTCAACGACACGGCGATCAGCCGGCTGGTGGCGGTGACGCTCGCGGAGCGGGTGCGCGGGGTGCCCCGGGGGATCCACGACCCCCGGTTGTTCGTCGACGCGCGGGCGCTGGTCGCCGAGTGCGCCCGGCACGGCGTGGCGCTGCGGCTGCGCGGGATCCGTCCCGCGGTGCCGGGCCTGCTGCGCTGGCTGGCCCACCAGTCGGCCAACGGCGCCGGCACGGCGGTCGGACGGTCGGTCGGAGGTGCGGTCGATCGCGGGGGCGGCGGCGTGATCGGGCGGGTGGGCCGGGGCTGGGGTACGGCCCGGATCGTGCCGACCCGCTCGACCGCGGTCCTCTACCAGGGCCGCGGGGTGAAGAACGGGTAGGTGTTCGGAGCACGGGTGGGCAGGCGGTAGCCGGCGGTACGGGTGACGTGCAGGAGGGGGCAGGTATGGCGGTGGACGCGCTCGGAGCCGCGCGCCGGTTGGCGCCACGGTTGGCCGCGCGAGCGGCCGAGCATGACCGCGAGGGCACGTTTCCCGTTGAGGATTTCGTGGATCTCCGGGATGCGGGCCTGTTCGGGCTGATGGTGCCGGCGACGCTGGGCGGCATGGGCGCCCGCTTCGCCGAGTACGCCGCGGTCGCCACCGAACTCGGCCGGGGCAACGGTGCGACCGCACTGGTGTTCAACATGCACGCGTCGGTGACCGGTGCGCTCGGCGCGGTGACCGAGGAACTCGCCGAGGCGCTCGGCGTACCGGACGAGGCGTTGGCGGCGCGGGACCGGCTGCTGGCCGAGGCGGCGGCCGGAGCCTGGTACGGAGTCGCGATGAGCGAACGGGGTGCCGGGGCCCGGCTGTCCCAACTCTCCACGGTGTACGAGCCGGTGGACGGCGGTTTCCACATCAAGGGCGCGAAGACGTTCTGCTCCGGTGCCGGGCACGCGGACGCGTACCTGGTCGCGGCCCGGAGCGTGGCCGACCAGTCGGTGGTGTCGCAGTTCCTGGTGCCGGCGTCGGTGGACGGGCTGCGGGTCGAGCCGACCTGGGATTCGCTCGGCATGCGCGCGACCGCCTCGCACGACCTGCACCTGGACGTGACGGTGCCGGCGGACCGCCTGCTCGGCGGGGTCGAGGGCCTGGCCCTGGTGGTGGCCCAGTTGATGCCGCACTGGCTGGTGGCGAGTTACGCGGCGGTCTACGTGGGGGTGGCCCGGGCGGCGGTGGACGCGGCGGTCGCGCACGTCAACGCCCGCAACCTGGGCGAGCTGCCGGCGATCCGGGCCCGGATCGGTCGGGCGGACGCGGCGGTGGCCGCGGCCGAGCTGGTGGTGGCGGAGGCGGCCCGCCGGGTGGATTCCGAGCCCGGTGACGCGGACACCAACCGCTGGGTGTGGCGGGCCAAGCTGCTCGCCGGGACCACGGCGGCGGAGGTGGCCGCGTCGATGCTGGAGGCGGCGGGGACCTCCGCGACCCGGCGGGGCCATCCGCTGGAACGGCTGTACCGCGACGCCCGCTGCGGCTCGCTGCATCCGGCGACCTCCGACGTCTGCGCCGACTGGCTCGGTGTGGCGGCGATCGGCGGGGACCCGGACCGGGACGGGTCGGCACCCCGATGGTGAGCGGCGGCGGTACGAGCGGGTTGCCGGTGATCGCCGGCCTGGGGGTCGCCCTGCCGGCCCGGGCGACGCAGAGCGACCTCTGGACGGGGTTCTTCGCCGAGCACTTCGGCGGTACGACCCGCGCCCTGGCCGAGCGGATCTTCGCGAACTCGGGGGTGGTGACCCGGCAGGCGGCGGTGAACCCGCTGCTGGAGGACGTCTCGACCTGGCCGACCGAGCGGCGGATGCGCCGTTACCTGGTGGAGGCGTTGCCGCTGGGCAAGGAGGCGGTCGGCCGGGCGTTGACCGACGCCGGGCTCGCCGCCGGTGACGTGGGCCTGTTCGCGGTCTGTTCCTGCACCGGGTACGTCACCCCGGGCCTGGACATCCTGCTGGCCCGGGACATGGGCATGTCCACCGCGACCCAGCGGCTGTTCATCGGGCACATGGGCTGTTACGCGGCGCTGCCCGGGCTCGGCGCGGTGAGTGACTTCGTGGCCGCCCGTGGGCGGCCGGCGCTGCTGCTCTGCGCCGAGCTGACCAGCCTGCACATCCAACCGTCGTCGGCCCGGGTGGACACCCAGCAGATCGTCTCGCACGCGCTCTTCTCGGACGCGGCGGTGGCCACGGTGCTCGTCCCGGCCGGGCGCCCCGGGTACGCGGTCCGCGAGGTTGTCGCGGTGACGGACACGTCGACGGCCGACCACATGACCTGGGACGTCACCGACACCGGATTCCGGATGGGGCTGTCCCCGAGGGTGCCGCAGGTGCTCGCGGTGCACGTCCGTGCCCTGGTGGAGGACCTGCTGGCCCGGCACGGGCTGGCCATCGCCGACGTGGACGGGTGGGCGGTGCATCCGGGTGGTCCGCGGATCCTGAGCGTGGTGGAGCGGGAGCTGGGCCTGGGTCCGGAGGCGCTGGCGGACTCCAGGGCGACCCTGGCCGAGCACGGGAACTGCTCGTCGCCCACGGTGTTGCTGATCCTCGACCGGCTGCGGTCCATGCCCGTGCCGCCGCGCCTGGTGGTGATGCTCGCGTTCGGCCCCGGTCTCACCCTGTACGCGACCCTGCTCGAGTTCTCCGCGCCGTGCTGACCGGCACAACCGGCGGCACGACCGCCGACCCGACCAGCGCCGACCCGACCAGCGGTGGCAGGAGCGCCGTACCGGCGAGGGGTGACCGGGGTACCGGTCTCCTGCTGGCCCTGGGAACGGCGGCGGTGCTGGCGGTCGGGGGCTGGTGGTGGGTTGCCGCAGCGCCCGCGCCGGCCGTGTCGGTCGCCGAACCGCCGGTCGTACCGCAGGTGGTGCCGTCGGTGGGGCCGTCCGACCTGTTCTTCCTGATCGATCCGGAGACCGGGGAGGTGGTGGTGCCCGACGCCGGCAACGTGCTGCCGGAGTTCCCCGGGACGGTGCGACGGGACCTGTTCTCGGTGCACGAGGGGACCAGCACCGACTGGCCGGTCCCGGTCGAGCCCGGTGGGCGCTACCTGTTGCAGTACGTCTGCACCGGTCCGGGCGAGCTGACCATCAGGGTCGACGGCATCCGTACGGGGAAGACCGAGACGGCGCTGGTCTGCGGGGACGGGTTCACCAGTACCGAGGTGACCGCGGCCGACGCGCGGATGGTCATCCAGGTGTCCCGATCGCGCCCGCAGCCGGGACGGGCCGAGGTGGCGATCCAGTTGCTCGCCCTGTCCTGACCCGCTCCGGGCAGGGCGAACCCACCGGGGTCGGCCTCAGCGTCGGGTGAGTACGGGCAGGTTCGCCTGGTAGTCGGCGGGCGAGGTCAGCGTGGGCAGGACCCGGACGATCTCGCCGAAACGGTCGACCAGTACGGCCGTCGCGACGCCGGGTTGTGGTTCCACCTGGATGGCGCCGCGCAGTTCGGCGGCCGGGTCGGCCAGCGCGCGCAGCGGTGCACCGCCCACCGGTGGCGCGCTCGGCAGCGGGCTGGGTTGGGACCGGCCGCTGGTCACCACGACCACCGTGACCCCGGCGGGTGCCGCCGAGGCTGCGGCGCGTACCTGGTCGGCGCAGGCGCAACTGTCGGTGAGCAGGATGACCGCGGGGAGGAGCCCGCGCAGGGCGACCGGGGCGGCGTTCGAGTCGACCAGGTCGAGCGCGGGCAGGGTGGCGAGGGCGGGCAGCGTACGGCCGGGGCTGCCGCCGGTGCTGGTGCGCGGGGCGGCGGGTTGGCGTTGCTGGCCGGGCCAGACGACGGCGAAGAGGCTGCCGAGCGCGGCGATCAGCGCCAGCGGCATGATCAGCAGGGTGAGCCGGACCGCGCTGAGGCGGCGGGTGGAGCCGAGTCCGAGGCGTCGCCGCCAGGTCGACCGCCGGGCCCGCTGGCGCAGCTCACGGCGGACCAGTGCCGCCTCGGCGGCCAGTTCGGCGGGGTCGTCGGGGATGACGATCGGACCCCAGTCCGGCGGCAGGTCGGGCAGGCCGTCCGGCGGTCCGCCGTTTTCCGGCCAACCCTCGCTGTTTCCCGGCGTGCCCATCGTGCCCCCTGGCCGGTCACGTGATAATGGATCGGGCTCCTCGTCCAGCGTCCCGTACGGGGGCCCTTACCGCTAGTCTCCGGCGCCCCCTAAGGGGGAGAGATATGATTGAACCACCGGAACGCCCTACATCCGATTCTTCCGACTAGCCTCGCCGGCCGGTGATCCGGAGGTTACGGAGCGTGGTGGAACTCGTGGTCTGGCGGCCTGTCAAGCGGAAGAAAGACCTCTCACAGGGCCTCTGAGCTGCGCTAATGGTCAGGACTGAGGTGGGACATCGGTGCCTGAGCGTGTTACCCTAGACACAGCGAAAGGGGTTTCGAACCTATGGTTTTCAGTGTCGGCGAGACCGTTGTTTACCCCCACCACGGGGCCGCACTCATCGAGGCAATCGAGACTCGGGTCATCAAGGGCGAGCCAAAGCAGTACCTCGTCCTCAGGGTCGCTCAGGGTGACCTGACGGTCCGGGTGCCCGCTGAGAATGCCGAGATCGTCGGCGTCCGCGAAGTGGTTGGCGAAGAGGGCCTGGGCAAGGTCTTCGATGTCCTCCGGGCTCCTCACACGGAGGAACCGACCAACTGGTCGCGGCGTTACAAGGCGAATCTGGAAAAGCTGGCTTCCGGAAACCCCCTGAAGGTGGCGGAGGTTGTTCGCGACCTTTGGCGCCGGGAGCGGGAGCGGGGCCTGTCGGCGGGCGAGAAGCGGATGCTCGCCAAGGCCCGCGACATCCTGGTCGGCGAGGTCGCGCTCGCCGAGAAGAGCACCAAGGACGAGGCGGAGAACCTCCTCGACAAGGTGCTCACCGAGGCGTAACACCCGAGCAGGGATGATCCGCCTGAATCCCTCTCATGGATTCGCAGAGAAGACGAGGACCGCGACGTGACCGCGCAGCTCAATCCGCGCGGTGACGTCGCGGTCCTCGTTCCTGCGGCGGGTGCCGGCGTACGACTGGGGCCCGGCGCTCCGAAGGCGCTCCGGCTGCTCGCCGGGGAGCCGCTGCTGGTGCACGCGGTTCGTCGGATCGCGAGTGCGCCTTCCGTACACACGATCGTGGTTGCCGCGCCGCCCGCCGAGGTCGAGTCGGTGCGCCGGCTGCTGGCACCGATCGCCGAACTGACCGTGGTTGTCGGTGGCGCCACCCGACAGGCATCGGTCGCCGCCGCCCTGGCCGCCGTACCGGACGGGCCGTCGATCGTGCTGGTGCACGACGCGGCGCGGGCACTAATCCCACCGGTGCTGGTCGAGTCGGTCGCGGCGACGATCCGGGCCGGGCACGACGCCGCCATCCCGGTGCTCCCGGTGATCGACACGGTCAAGGAGGTCGACGCCGAGGGTCTGGTGCTCGGGACCGTGGACCGGTCCGCGTTGCGGGCCGTACAGACCCCGCAGGGCTTCCGCCGGGAGGTGCTGGCCGCCGCGCACGCCGCCGCCGTCGACTCGCTCACCGACGATGCCGGGCTGGTGGAGAAGCAGGGCGTACGCGTCACCTGCGTGCCCGGATCCCCGTACGCCATGAAGATCACCCAGCCGTTCGACCTGGCCCTGGCGGAGCACCTGTTGCAGAGCCAGCCGGGCGCCGCCTGACCGGTCCCGGTCCGGCCGATCGGTACCCTGTCCCGGTGATCGTTCCCCGGGTCGGCATCGGCACCGACGTACACGCCTTCGAAGCTGGCCGGGCCTGCTGGGTGGCGGGCCTGCACTGGCCCGGCGTCGACGGGCTGGCCGGGCACTCCGACGGTGACGTGGCCGCACACGCCGCCTGCGACGCGCTGCTCTCCGCCGCCATGCTGGGCGACCTCGGCGCCAACTTCGGCACCGACCGGCCCGAGTGGGCAGGCGCGGCCGGGGTGGTCCTGCTCGCCGAGACCGCCCGCCGGGTACGGGCCGCCGGTTTCGAGATCGGCAACGTGTCGATCCAGGTGATCGGCGTACGGCCGAAGATCGGTCCCCGGCGCGACGAGGCCCAGCGGGTGCTGGCCGAGGCGGTCAGCGCCCCGGTGTCGGTCTCCGGTACCACCACCGACGGCCTCGGGCTGACCGGCCGGGCCGAGGGGCTGGCCGGGCTCGCGGTGGCCCTGATCCACTCCCGTTGACGGTCCCGGCCATCCATTCCCGCCGAGGCGTGTTCGTCCGGCCCGTCTAGGCTCGGGCGGTGTCCAGCGACGCCGCACCCGAACAGCACGCCTCCGCCGACGACTACCTTCAGCGGGCCGACCTCATGGCCGAACTCGGCCGGTACGACGACGCCGTGGCCGAATTGGGCTACGCCATCACCCTCGACCAGGCGAGCGTACGGGCGTGGACGATGCTCGCCCGAGTCCAGTTGGCGGCGGAACGCCCCGAGGAGGCGCTGACCGCCGCCGACACCGCGGTTGCCGTGTCCACCGCGACGGCGGCCGTACCCGGTGCCGCACCGGACTGGGCGGCCCCACTGGTCGCCCGGGGGCTGGCCCTGGTCGACCTGCGCCGGTTCAAGGAGGCCGCCGAGGTCGCCGACGAGCTGCTGCGCCGGGGACCCGCGGACGCGTACGCCCAGCGCAGCGCCGCCGCGATCCTGGCCGATGCGCGCAACGGCCAGCCGGCGCTGAACGCGGCCTGGCGTGGGGTCGAGCTGGCCCCCCGCGAGGCGCAGGCGCACCTCGTCCTCGGCATGGTCGCCGCCCGGCTGAACCTGTTCGACATCGCCGAGCGGGCCTACCGGGAGGCGTTGGACCTCGATCCGGAGCTGGCCGAGGCCCGCAACGACGTGGGGCAGAGCCGCCTGGAGCGGCGCCGGTACGTGTGGGCGCTGGAGGAGGTGGCCGCCACCGTCGCGGTCACCCCGGTACGCACGAACAGCCCCCGATCGGTCGGCGAGAGCCTGCTCCGGCTGGTCCTCTACGGGGCCGGTTACTCGATCGTGGCGGCGGTGCTGGTGGCGTTCATGGCCACCGGCAGCGGTGGCGGGTCGAGGGTCTGGGCGGCGCTGCTGGCGATCGTCGGCGGGGTGCTGCTGTGGCGGTTCGCCTCGGCCGTGCCCGGCCTGGTCCGGACGATCCTGCCCGAGCTGCTGCCCCGGGACCGGACCCTGGCCCTGGCGGTGTACGCGTCCCTGGCCGCGCCCGCGCTGATCCTGCTCTACGCCCTGGTCGGCTCCCCGTGGCCGCTGGTCCTGGCCATCGCCGCCGCCTCGGTGGCGGAACTGGCGGTGCTGCGCCGCTACGGTCCTGCCCCGAGCTGAGGCTCAGCCGCCGGGGCCGGCGCCCCTTCGGTGCTGCCGAGACCCGCACCCTTTCAGGGAAAGCGTGCCCACTCCCGCGCGGACGGGCACGCTTTCCGTGGAAGGGTGCGGATCTCGGGTCGGACCGGGGTCAGACCGTACGGCGGGCCCAGGTCCAGGCGTAACCGGGATCCTCGACGCTCACGCCGGGTTCGCAGAGGTCGAGCGGGCGGAAGGTGTCGACCATGACGGCCAGTTCGTCGAAGTGGTCGACGCCGATGGAGCGTTCCGCCGCGCCGGGCTGGGGGCCGTGGGTGAAGCCGGCCGGGTGCAGCGAGATGGAGCCCTGTTCGATGCCGGAGCCGCGCCGGGCCTCGTAGTTCCCGCCGGTGTAGAACAGCATCTCGTCCGAGTCGGTGTTGTGGTGGTTGTACGGCACCGGGATCGCCAGCGGGTGGTAGTCCACCTTGCGGGGGACGAACGAGCAGATGACGAAGTTCGGGCCCTGGAAGGTCTGGTGGACCGGCGGCGGTTGGTGCACCCGGCCGGTGATCGGCTCGAAGTCGTGGATGGAGAAGGCCCACGGGTAGAGGTGCCCGTCCCAGCCGACCACGTCGAACGGGTGGTTGGCGTAGACGTACCGGGTCCAGCCGCGCCGGTGTTGGACGTACACCTCGACGTCCTCCTCGTCGACCAGGAACGGGTCGGCGGGGCCGCGTACGTCGCGTTCGCAGTAGGGGGAGTGCTCCAGGAACTGGCCCCGGGCGGAGAGGTAACGCTTGGGCGGGCCGATGTGCCCGGTCGCCTCGACGGTGAGCAGGCGCAGCGGCTCGGGGGCGACCGGCACGATCCGGTGGATCACCGACGTCGGGATGATCACGTAGTCGCCGGCGGTCACCCCGAGCACACCGAAGGTCGACTCGATCCGGGCCGCGCCGGACTCGACGTACAGGCACTCGTCGCCGATGGCGTTGCGGTAGAGCGGGGACGGCCGGTCGGCGACCACGTACGAGATGCGTACGTCGTCGTTGGCGAGCAGGTGCTGCCGACCCAGTACGGGGTCCGCCCCGCCCGCGTCGAGCTTGTGCGTACGCAGGTGGCGGGGCTTGAGCGGCAGGTTCGGCAGCCTGGACCAGGCGGGCGGGGTGAACTCCTCGGCGGCCACGATCGCGGTCGGCGGGTAGCGGTGGTAGAGCAGCGACGAGTCGGAGGAGAAACCCTCCTGGCCCATCAGCTCCTCGGCGTACAGGCTGCCGTCGGGTTGGCGGAACTGGGTGTGGCGTTTACGGGGCAGCTCACCGACGCTGCGGTAGTAAGGCACTTTGACCTCCGCATTTGTCCCATTCAGCGGCCGACCGTGTCCGATAATCGGACGCTGTTGTCCGTTAGTCGTAGCGTCCCGTAAGTTCTCTGTTCGTGTCAACGCAGGTGCCCCGGCTCTTCGCCGGCCTGGTCGACGACGCGGCCGTCTTCCCGCCCGGCAGCGCGTCGCTGCACGACGCCGTCATCGCCCACCGAGAGCACCGGACCGCCTGGTACGCCGACCTCGTCGGCCCCCTGCTCGTCCCGGCCTCGGCACTGGTCCACCTGCCCGCCCTCCTGAATCCGGACGAGCGGATCGAGGTCGGTGTGATCGCAGACGTGCCGATCCACCGCCTGTCCGGCCTGCTCGCGGCGGCCGACCCCCGGCTGGTCCCCCGGCAACTCGAAGCGGCGGTCGCCAAGCGCGGCGAGGACCCGCAGCCCGGACTGACCGAACTCCTCGCACTCGGCACCGAACTGCCGGGGATGGACCTCTACGCCGAGGTCCCGCTCACCTGGGGGCTGCTCGCCGCCCTGGACCGGATCGCGCAGGCACGGACGGACGGCGTACCGGTCGCGGCGAAGTTCCGTACCGGAGGGCTCGCCGCCGAACTCTTCCCCAGCCCGGTCGAACTGGCCGCCGTCATCCGCGCCTGCCGGGACCGGGACCTGCCGTTCAAGCTCACCGCCGGGCTGCACCACGCACTGCGGCACACCGACCCGGAGACCGGCTTCACACACCACGGTTTCGTCAACGTACTGGTCGCGACCCTGGCTGCGGCCGAGGACGCCGAGGTGGCCGAGATCGCCGAACTGCTCGCCAGCGGCGACCCGCTGCGCCTGGTCGAACCGGCCCGGATCCGCCGCGACGGGGCCCGGCCGCTCTGGTGCGGCTTCGGCTCGTGCAGCATCGACGAACCACTGACCGACCTGGCCCGACTGGGGCTGATGAACCAGGGGGAGACCGAGTGAGCTGGGTCGAGGGTGCGGCGGGTTCGCCGTACGACGTGCACAACCTGCCGTACGGCGTGTTCGTACGCAGCGACGAGGGGGCGCGGCGGATCGGCGTACGGATCGGGGAATTTGTCCTCGACCTCGACGGCGCGGAGGCGGCCGGGCTGATCCTGGCCGGCGGTGCGCTGCGCGAGCCGTCGCTCAACGGGTTCATGGCCCTCGGGCACGCCCAGTGGGGCACCGTACGGCAGCGGATCGTGGAACTGCTCACCGAGACCGGGCACCGGGCGGCGGTGGCACCGCTGCTGGTCCCGCTCGCCGAGGTGACCATGGTGCTGCCGTTCGAGGTCGGCGACTACGTCGACTTCTACTCCTCCGAGCAGCACGCGAGCAACGTCGGGCAGATCTTCCGTCCCGGTGAGCCGCCGCTGCTGCCGAACTGGAAGCACCTGCCGATCGGCTACCACGGGCGGGCCGGCACGGTGGTCGTCTCCGGTACGCCGATCGTCCGCCCCTGCGGGCAACGCTCCACTCCGGACGGTCCGGTGTACGGCCCCTCGATCCGGCTCGACATCGAGGCCGAGGTCGGTTTCGTGGTGGGCCTCCCGTCCGCCCTCGGCGACCGGGTCCCGGTCGAGGACTTCGCCGAGTACGTCTTCGGGGTCGTACTGCTCAACGACTGGTCCGCACGGGACCTGCAGAACTGGGAGTACCGCCCCCTCGGTCCGTTCCTGGGCAAGTCGTTCGCCACCTCGATCTCGCCCTGGGTGGTGCCCCTGGACGCGCTGGCGCACGCCTGGGTGCCGGCGCCGGAGCAGGACCCGCCGGTTCTCGACTACCTCCGCGACGACCCGCACCTCGGCCTCGACCTGCGTCTGGCCGTGGACTGGAACGGCAGCCGGGTGACCGAGCCACCGTTCGCCGGGATGTACTGGACCCCGGCCCAGCAGTTGGCCCACCTGACCGTCAACGGCGCCTCCGTACGCCCCGGCGACCTCTACGCCTCGGGAACGGTGTCGGGCGAGCGCCGTGACCAGGTCGGGTCGTTCCTGGAGCTGAGCTGGGGCGGCAGCGAGCCGTTGAAGCTGACCGACGGCACCACCCGTACCTTCCTCGAAGACGGCGACACCATCACCATCACCGCCACCGCACCCGGCCCGGACGGCCGCCCGCTCGCCCTCGGCGAGGTAACCGGCACCGTCACTCCCGCCCGGCGGTAACCCCTTCCGGATCGCGCCAGCCCGGCTATAGCGAGTCGAACTCGCACCGACGGTCGGAGCGACAGCGCTCGTCCATCGATTGTGGAACGGACGAGGTGCGCTGTCCGTTGCGCCCATCGCACACGAGGTCCGTAGGGCTGCCGCTGTTCTCCGGCATGTTGCAGTCGGTAACGCGTGTCGCACTCTGCGCCGTGTAAGAATACCGGCTTGTGCACAAATATGTGCATAAACGTGGACCAAAGGGGTATAAAATGCAGATCGATCTCGCGCGCGCGACGTGGCGTAAGAGCACCCGCTCGAACGACCAGGGCTGGTGTGTGGAGGTGGCCGACAACATGGCCGACGTCGTGGGTGTCCGCGACTCCAAGGACGTCACCGGCCCGGTGCTGGCCTTCAGCCCGAACGACTGGTCCGCGTTCGTCGGCGCGGCACGATCCGGCGCCTTCGACGGCTGATTCAGACCAACCGCAACGTCTGGTTTTCGGGCGGCCCCGCCCATTCCGTGACTGGCCGGGGCCGCCCTTTTGCGTCCGGCGCCGGTTGCCGCCAGCGCCAGACAAGATCAAGACCTCGCCGGTACGGGATAAGCGGCTGCGCCGCCGTCGCGCACCTCGTGTGCCCAGGCGAGTTGCGGGCACCCGGTGGGCGTGCACTGCCAGCAGGTGCCCGGATTCCAGGTGTTGCCGCCGGGTTGGTGCTGGCGGATCGTCAGACCCGCCGCCATCTGAAGCGTCGCCACCGTGATCGGCTCAAGGTTGCGGCTCACCGGGCCCTCGCCCGAGTTCTCGCCTCGCGGAGCAGGGCCTCCACCCGGGCGAGGAGTTCGACACACGGTGGGTGCCGCTCGGCGGACTGCCAGGAACACTCCGGCAGATGCCCGGTGACCCAGACCTCCTGGTCGTTGGAATGGGCTCGATCGATGTGCACCCTGAGGACGTGCAGGTCGACGGTCTCGCCGGGATCGCGACCGGCGCAGTGCGACCATTCGCCGGGCAGGAGCCGGACCGGCGTACCCGGGGGTGGGTCGAAGGTGCCGATCTCGACCCGCGCACCACGGAGAAGGTGGCAGTCGCCGGGGGCGGCGCATCGGTCACACATCCGGTTGTCGCGGTGCGCGTCGATGATGCGGTGCGATCGGCCTATGAGCACGGGCCAGAGATGCCGCGAGAAGATGATCATATGCGCCGCCTCGGCCAGCCGGGTCCCCGGTTGATCCCGCGACGACGGCTCGACGGGTCGGACGCCGGACTGTCGTTCTCGTCGTGACGGTCGGACTGGTTGTCGGGCGGGGACGGCTGCTGTTGCGGGTCCGGATCCTCGGGATCGGACTGGCCGGCCAGGGCTGTGCGCATCTCGCCTCCAGACCCGCCCGCCCGGTAGTCGGGCATGGCGAATCGCGCCCGGTTCGGGCGTGTTTCGGTTGATTATCGGGACAACCTGAGTCTTCCTCGATCCGTTTCGGTGACGCAATGGTCACCACGGGATGTGGTAGAGATAGGTACGAATAGCCGAGGCCCGACATCGGGCGAGTGCGCATCGTCTTTGCCGACAGCACGACCGGACGAGTGGACGGTGCACAGGCCGGGGGGAGCACCATGCCGGAGTCCGTTGTCGGGTCGACCGTCCCACGTCGACAGCTCGGCCGGGAACTGCGTCGACTACGCGAACACGAGGCCCGCATCCCGCAGGTGGATGCCGCCCGCGCGCTGGAGTGGTCGGTCACCAAGCTGTGGCGTCTCGAAGGCGGCGAACTGGCCGTACGCGCGCTCGACGTGAAGGCCATGTGCGAGCTGTACGGCGCCGACGAGCAGACCACCACCGCCCTCACCGCCATCGCCCCGCACACCAAGTCCAAGGGCTGGTGGCACGACTACGCCGACCTGCCACCCTGGTTCGAGATCTATGTCGGTCTCGAAGAAGCGGCCACCGCGCTGCGTTGTTACCAGACGGGGTTGATTCCGGGTGTGCTACAGACCCGCGAGTATGCAACGGCGATCTTTGCCAAGGACATTGGCGGTGTGCCCAGAGACGAGATTGAGGGACGCGTCGCCGTGCGTCTGCGCCGGGCGCGGCTGCTGACCCGGCTCGACCCGCAGGCGCCGGACTTCACGATCGTGCTCGACCAGTCGGTGATCCTGCGCCCGGTCGGCAGTCCGGCCATCATGGCTGGTCAACTGCGTCGGGTGGCAGAGGCGAGCGAGCTGCCAAACGTGTCGATCAGGATCGTGCCGTTCGAGGCCGGTCTGCATGGTGGTGTGATCTCCACCGGCGCGTTCACCATCCTGGACTTCGCCCGCCGCCAGGAACCGACCACCGTCTACGTGGAAGGTTTCACCGGCGCACTATTCCTCGACAAGCCGACCGAAGCGGATCGATACACTTGGGCATTCGATGATCTACTGTCGGCATCCTTGGACGAGGCCGCTACCCGGGACCTCCTTCTCGGCACCGCGAAGGGATACGAGTCATGAGTAATCTGGTCGGTGCCCGGTGGCGTAAGAGCAGCCGCTCCAACAGCCAGGGCGACTGCGTTGAGGTGGCGGACAACCTGGTGGGGGTTGTCGGGGTGCGTGACTCGAAGGACGTGGCTGGGCCGGTGCTAATGGTGGAGCCGGCGGGCTGGGTGGCGTTCGTTGCCGGTGCGAAGTCCGGTGCGTTCCGGCGCTGAGGGTGGGCGATGGTGATCCACGCGCGCTGAGCTGTTCTGCGGGTGGTCGGGAGAACGGCTCAGAGCGCAACGATCATCGTTTGACTGCCGTATGCCGCGCCAACTGACATGCTTCGACGTCTCGGCAGGGAGTGAGTCGTGATCGATCTTTCGGATGCCCGTTGGCGCAAGAGCAGCCGTTCAAACGACCAAGGTCAGTGTGTTGAGGTGGCGGACAACCTGGTGGGCGTAGTTGGGGTGCGTGATTCGAAGGATCTGGCTGGGCCGGTGCTGGTGGTGGAGCCGGCGGGTTGGGTGGCGTTCGTCGCCGGTGCGAAGTCCGGTGCTTTCCGGCGCTGAGGGTGGGTGACGATGATCCACGCGCGCTGAGCTGTTCTGTGAGTGGTCATGAGAACAGCTCAGCGCGCAATGATCATGGTTGCCCGTACGCGTGCTGCTGCCGCCTGCTGGGGAACTTGCAGCTCCGGATCCTCGACGTACGTCTTGTAGTGGGCTCAGGTGCCCTTGTGTCGGGACGCGTCTCTGGACAGTGGAAGTTTGCCGACAAACCCACGTTTAGCTGTGACAGGCAAACCGGGGGTTTGAGTGAAACTTTGCCAATCCGCTGTGAAAGGCCCTGCACAGCGCAGGCGGTCTCAGGATTGTGCCGGGCCGGTGGAGCCCGCGTCCGAGTTGATCGTGCCGGGGTCGGTGGGGTCCGGGGCGCTGCGGATTCGGCTGACGAGTTGTTCCAGGGCGGCGACCTCTGCCCGTAGGGCGGCCCGCCCCTGCCGGGTGAGCCGGAGCCAGGTACAGGGGCGGCGCGCCTCGTAACCCTTAATCACCTGCAACAACTCGGCCTGTTCCAGGATCCGCAGGTGCCGGTTCAGGTTGCCGTCGGTGAGCCCGAGTTCGTCCCGCAGGGTGGCGAACTTGCACTCCTGGGTCGCGCTGAGCACGGTGAGGATGCCCAGGCGTACGCGTTGGTGGACGGTGTCGTCCAGCGCTAGCGACGGATGCGGCGCCTGCGGGTCACTCACCGGCATACCTCCGGGACCGCCGGGCGCGTACGGCGGCGAAGATGACCAGCGGCAGTGCCATCAGCACAAGATAGTGGCCCGGTCGGAGGGCCAGTTGGCCACCGAGCGCGTCCGGGTTGCCGTCGAGCAGCACGAACACCCAGGCCGGGAGGCGCCCCAGCGGGAAGGTCCCGCACAGCCAGCTTGCCAGCAGGATGATCCACACTCCGGTCGCCGCGAGGGTGCGACTGCGTTCGCCCCAGGCCAGCGCGAGTACGGCGAACGCGATCGGCACCAGCGGGGTCAGCAGTCCCTGCCACCAGAAGCCGGAGTCGGCGATCAGGTCGTCGGACGGCGGGCCCTTCGGCACCGCCGCGAGTATCGCGAGCAGCACCAGGACGCCCAGGGCGGTTCCCGCGAACGGCCACCAGGCCACCCGGAGCCCCAGTTGGCGGGAGCGCCACCGGTACCAGGCTGCGGTTGCCGCGATCAGCAGCGGCGTGCCGAGGAACCAGAACAGGTACGACGCGAGCGCGCTGCGCTGCTGGTCAGGCAGCCCGGCCCAGTACGGGTACTCGGCGGTGATCGCGTACGCCGGCTCGAACGGGTAGCGGTAGAGGGTGATGCTCAGCAGCAGCAGGGCCGCTACACCCGCTGCCGGTAGCCAGGCCCCGGCGTGGGTGCGGGCATGGGTGCGTCGGCGTAGTCGCCTCAGTTCGACCAGTGTCCGTTCGGCTTCCCCCGTGTCAACCGGGCCCATGGCCCCTCCTCAACTCTGCAACAGTGATTTACTCTGCAATGCAAAGTATGCGGGCGGGTCCCCAGTGGAGGCAAGGCCCGGAGAGGATCAGACGGAGGGACGCCAGCGGTCCTGGTGGATCGCGGCCGACAACGGGCGGCGTTGACGCCAGCCGTGTCGTTCCAGGTCGGGGGTCTGCTCGAAGTGGGTCACCGGGCCGAGGCAGAGCCAGGCGACCGGGCGGATGGTGGCGGGGATGCCGAGCAGCTCACGCAGGAACGGCTCCCGGTAGAACGACACCCAGCCGACCCCGAGCCGCTCGGCACTGGCGGCCAGCCACAGGTTCTGGATCGCCAGGCAGACCGAGTAGAGACCGGCGTCGGCGATCGCGTGCCGACCGAGCACGGCCGGTCCACCCCGCTCCGGGTCGTACGTGACCACGATCGACAGGGTCGACTCGCGTACGCCGTCGATTTTGATCCGGGCGAAACGTTCGGCGGCGTCGGCGTCCAGAGTGGACGCGAAGGTGTCCCGCTCGCGCTCCACGTGCCGGTGGAACTCCTGCCGCAGGTCCGGATCCCGGACCAGGACGAAGTCCCAGGGCTGGGACAGCCCCACACTCGGCGCGGCGTGCGCCGCCGTCAGGACGCGGTGCAGCACCTCGTCCGGGATCGGGGCACCGGTGAACTGGGCGCGTACGTCCCGGCGACGGTGGATGACGTCGTAGAGATCGGTGTCCAAGGCAGGCTCCCGCTGCGCTCGCGCCCCCACAGAGGGGCTGGTGACAGCGAGGCCGGTCTTCGACTTCCGGATCTGCGCTGGTCACCCGCCTTCCCAGCCCTTTTCAGGGCCAGTGGCTGCGTCTCGTACGCGTGGGTGGCAGCTCCCCGGTCACCGCGGCGGGCCCGTGCCGGAATCACACCGGCTTCCCGATTCTCCCCGCTCGCGCGGGGCACCTCGCAACAGTTCGTGCCGGTCCGAACCCTAGCGGGGACGGCTTCCGGATCCGAGCGCGGCGGGTTCGATCGTCACTCGGGTCACGTTCTCGTCGCCTTCCGCGAATGTTCGCGTTAATGGTCGGTCACCCCCCGTACGGTGGAGGTTCGGGAGGTGTGATGGCGACGGTAGCGGTGACCCGGCTGGTGCAGGCGTCCGCCGAGGAGTTGTGGCGGGTCTTCACCGACCTGCCCGGCCGATCCGACTGGCTCTCCACGATCAGCGGGATCGAGGTGCTCACCCCCGGTCCGACGCGGGTCGGCACGGTCTGGCGGGAGAGTCACCATCTGCCGGACGGCACCGAGTTGCTGGAGGAGTTCCGGGTGGAGGAGTTCAGCCCACCGCACCGGCTCACTGTCAGCTCGTCCGGCGTAGGCGTCGACTACCGGACCGCGTACACCTTCACTCCGGTGCAGGGACGGCGTCGGCGGCGGCGCGGTGGCTGGACCGCGGTCAGCGTGGTGCAGGAGGGCGCGGTCACGGCACCGTACGCGCGCCTGCTCGCGCTGGTGTTCGGCGGACTTGCCGCCCGTACCGTCGAGGGCGCGTTGCGTCGTGACCTCGCCGACCTGGCCGCCGTGGTCACCTCAACCAATCATGATCATCGCGGTGACCCGGCTGCTGCCGCCTGACCTGCCAGCCGCACGTCGGGGCTGTCTCGGTAGGGTGCCCAGCGGAGGTACTGGATGCGATCGCGGGGCCGCGTGTGGGGCCGGCGCCGGCCGGCAGTGGTCGCGCTGGTGGCGGTGCTGGTCGTCGCGGCGGCAGCCGTGGTCACCTTCCGCGTGCTCGCCCCCGCCGAGGTGCTCACCCCCGCCCGCGCCGACTATCCGGCCCCGGTGCGGGCGGCGACCGGGGTGGTCGGCACGCTCGCGTCCGCCCCGCTGATCGTGGACGGCCGGCTGCGGGTCTACGCCACCACCCGCCAGATCCGCGCCGACGAGCCGGTCGACGCCCGGACCCGGCGCACGCCGTACTGGTCCTACCGGCGCTGGCCGGCCGAGCTGATCGGCATCGTGGCCAGCGGGACCACCGTGGTCAGCCGCTGGTCGGACGGCGACCTGGTCGCGCTGGACGCCCGTACCGGCCGGATCCGGTGGCGGGCCGACGGGCCACCACCCGGACACGGGTACGACGGGCGCCGCACCGGGGCCAGCACCGTCTACACCCCCGCCGGACTGATCCCGGCCACCGGCAGCGGCGGGCGCGCCGTACTGGTGGTGATCGGCGGGTCCGGGCTGCGCGGTCTGGACCTGGGTGACGGGCACGAGTTGTGGCGGGTCGACATCGACGGCTCCTGCCGGGCCGGGGCGCTCACCACCACCGCCGGTCAACTCGTCACCGTCGACGCCTGCGCGTCGCCCCAGGTGGCGGAGTTCCACGACGTGGAGACCGGTCGGCTGGTGAACCGGTGGCGGCCGGAGGACGCCGGTCCGGAGTTGACGGTGGTGCCGGTCGGCTGCGGCAACGGCGGCTCGAACTGTCCGGCGCTGCGGACCACCAGTGCCGGCAACAGCCGAGGTTGGCTGGTGGACCGGGGCGAGCCGACCCCGATGCCGCTGCTCGATCCGACCGAGGTGGTGCTCGAAGGAGACGTGGCGCTCACCCCGAGCGGGAACGAACTGGTGGCCCGCTCGGTCCGGGAAGGGACCGAGTTGTGGCGGCGTACCGGGCCGGGGCCGATGCGGATCGTCGCCGTACAGCCGGGGCTGGTGCACCTGCTCACCGACGGGCACGAGTTGATCACTCTGAACTCGACCACCGGGGCGCAGCGGTCGAGTTTCCCGCTTGTCGCCGGTGACGAGGTCGTGCCCTGGCGGCCCGGTTTCGCGTACGCGGCGGACGGGTTCGTCGCGGTGGAGCGGCTGGCGCAGGCGGCGCCCCCGGACGCGGCCGACGCGCAGTTCTACGCGGCGCCGCAGCCGGTGATCCTGGCCGCCAGTTGATTCGCGCCGGCGGCCAGGGGTCTCCGGTCGGGCTAGACCGACACCTCGGCCCGACGGCGTCGGGAACGGCGGATCAGGAACACCAGTACGGCGATCAGGATCAGGCCCGCCAGTGACCCGGCGGCCAGGACCCACGGCGAGTCAAAGCGGCTCAGGGGCGAACTCGGCTTGCCGACCTTGCCCGGATCCGGGAAGGTGATCCTTCCGGAAGTACTCTCCTTGACCAGGCCGCTTTCCAGGTTGATGTCGATCTGCCAGGGTCCGTTGGGAATCTCTCGGGGGAAGGCCGCGAGTACGGTTCCGGACTCGCCCGGTGCCAGAGTGGTGCCCGCGACCACGTCGAACGGGCCGGCTCGCATGCCGGCGGGGCCGTCGGAGAGGGTGACCGAGCCGGTCAGGTCCAGCGCGCGTTCACCGGTGTTCTTCACGGCCATGCGTACCGAGGGCACGCCGAGGGTGTCCCGCGCCGGGACCAGATCACCGATGCTGAAACTGGACGGGGCCTCGCCGCCGATCCCGATGTCGAGATAGGTCCGGACACCCACCCTGTGGATCTTGTTGACGTTCGCCCCGGGATCGGTCGCCGAGGAGATCGAGGCCCAGATCACCGCGTACCGTTCGCCCTTCGACGCCGCCGGCGGCACGGTGATGGTGGCCCGGAACCGGGCGTCCTCACCGGGGTCCAGCTCCACCGCTTCGCGGTCCAGCGAGATCCAGGAGGACAGTTCGTTGGCGGTGCGTCCCTCCCCGAACTGGAACCGGGACACCGACACGGACGCCGCCGCCGGGTAGAGATCGATCTCCTGCCGTTCGTCGGTGTTGTTCGCCACCAGCATCTGTCGATGGATGACCGTGCCGGGCGGCAGGTGGTCCACGATGTAGCGCCGGGCGCGTGGATCCGCGCGGCGGTCGGCGGGCCCCTCCAGCAACTGGATGCCGATTCTTTCCAGATCGGGGTCCGGCTCAGCCGCGCTGGCCTGGGCGGGAAGGCCCAGGCCAGCGAGGCAGAGCAGGGCCAGGGACACGTGCTGTGCCGACCGGCTCCGGCGGCTACGCCACCGAATGCGTCACCGTCCCGGTGTAGGTACCGGCCTGGCTGTCCAGCGGTGCGTGGACGATCAGGGTCGGGTTCCAGGTGGCGGTGTTGTTACCGGTACCGCCGACGTGGCTGAACGCGATCAGCGGCGCGACGTTGTCCAGTGGTTCCGCGAGGAGGGCGGTGGCCTGGCCGGGAGTGAACGTGCCGTCGCCCGTGGTCGCCGTGGCCGGGCCCGACCAGTAGTCGACCTCGGAGGCCAGGATCGTCTCGGAGGCGGTGGCTCCGCCGGTGGTGAAGTCGGTCGAGGTCACGGTGACCTCCCAGGACGCGTCGGCCGAGGCGCGGGAGTCGGTGACGGTGACCGGGCCGATCGGGCCGGTGATGTCGGTGTCGGGCGCACCGCCGCCGAGGTCCGCGGCGGCGGGCGCGACGATGTCCAGGGTGCCGGCTTCGATGTCGAAGGTGACCACGGTGTCAGCCTCGGGTGCCGCAGCAGCAGGTGCTGCGGCGAGCCCTACGGCCGCGATGGCAGCGGTGCCGACGAGAAGAATTTTGCCAATGCGCACGGCTCTTGCCTCAGCTTCCATGAAGTGTCGATTCGGTCGTGGGGCCCAGGTGAGGCGCCACGCGACACTTCGAAAACATAAGCCAGATCGCGCTCTTATACTCCTAAAACGGACCAAATGGAAGAACCGCTGCCTGAGGCTCAGAGGGCCGTTTCGGCCACCGCGAGGAAGGCGTCGTTTTCGGTCGGCGTACCGATGGTGACCCGTACGCCCTCGCCGGGGAACGGGCGGACGATCACGCCCCGGGACTCGCAGGCGCGGGCGAACTCCACCGCCCGGTCACCCTGCCCCGGCGCCCCGGACAGCGGCAGCCAGACGAAGTTCGCCTGGCTCTCCGGCACCTCCGGCAGCAGCTTGCGCAGCGACTCGGTCACCCGGTCCCGCTCGGCCACCACCAGCGCGCAGCGGCGGCGTACCTCCTCGGCCTGTGCGAGCGCGGCGAGCGCCCCGGCCTGGGCGACGATGCTGCTGGAGAACGGGGTGACCACCTTGCGGACCGCGGCGGCCACCTCCGGGTGCGCGACCAGGAAACCGATCCGCAGCCCGGCCAGGCCCCACGCCTTGGACAGCGTCCGCAGGATCACCACGTTCGGCCGGTCGCCGTACGTGACCAGCGCGTCCGGGACGTCCGGATCGGTGACGAACTCCCGGTACGCCTCGTCGAACACCACCAGGACGTCGTCCGGAACCGCGTCCAGGAACCGGTCCAGCTCGGCCCGGCGCAGGCTGGTGCCGGTCGGGTTGTTCGGGTTGCAGACGAAGATCAGCCGGGTCCGGTCGGTGATCGCGCCGGCGATCGCCGCCAGGTCGTGCCCGTGCACGCTGGTGTTCGGCACCCGTACGCTGGTCGCCGCGCTGGTCGCCGCGATGATCGGGTACGCCTCGAACGACCGCCAGGAGTAGACCACCTCGTCGCCCGGCAGGCTGGTCACCCGTACCAGGTGCTCGGCGAGTGCCACCGAACCGCAGCCGGTCGCGATCCGGTCCGCCGCCACGTCGTAGTGCTCGGCCAGGGCGTCCCGCAGGGCCACCGCCGCCAGGTCGGGGTAGCGGTGCATACCGGCAGCCGCCTCGGCGACCGCCTCCACCACACCCGGCAGCGGGCCGTACGGCACCTCGTTGCTGGCCAGCTTGATCGCCTCGGGCAGGCCGAGTTCACGGGCCAGGTCGGCGGGGCTGCGTCCGGGTACGTAGTTCGGCAGCCCGGCCAGGTCGGCTCGGGTCAGCCGGTTCGGCTGGCTGGGGTCGCGGCCGGTCATGACGTGGGACCTCCTGGGGTGTCGCCACGGTCTGCCGTGGGCGGCGGGGACGGGGTGTCGACCGACCGGTCGAGCCGTACGACGACGGTCTGCGCGCGTTTGTCGTGCAGGGCCTGGCGCAGCGGTCGGTCGAAGAGCACGAAGGCACAGTCGACGAGTTGCAGCAGGAAACCGAGACCGCAGCAGTACCAGAAGAAGGTCGGCAGGCCGAGCGTGTTCCACCGGCGGGCGGAGCGACCGAAACCGAGCTTCTCGTCGGTGCCGAGCGAAACGACCTTGAGGCGGAGTACGCGCTTGCCGAAGGTCTGTCCGGTGTTCGCCACCGACGGCACCTCGTACGCGAACCAGAGCGCGGCGGCGATCACCAGGATGACCAGGAGCAGCCAGTCGGCCTGTGCGCTGACCGGGGGCAGACCCTCGGTGGAGGAGTTGCCGGCCACCGACCGGCGGACGATCTCCCGGTAGACCGGGCCGATCTCCTCCACGTACCGCCAGACGAACCAGCCGTTGACCAGGACGTTGAGCAGCAGGACGGCGCCGATGTCGATCAGGCGGGCGGCGAGCCGGGCACCGAGCGGTGCCAGCGCCTTGCCGTGCGGCCGTGGCTCCTGGAAAACCGGGAACACGGAGGGCGGGTACCCCCAGGCCGGCGGCACCGGACCGCCCTGGCCGGGCGAGGGCGG
Source organism: Micromonospora sp. NPDC004704 (assembly GCF_053601675.1). NCBI lineage: Bacteria > Bacillati > Actinomycetota > Actinomycetes > Micromonosporales > Micromonosporaceae > Micromonospora > Micromonospora sp. NPDC004704. The sequence continues at coordinate 312,716 of NZ_JBSGCD010000005.1, forward strand.
ACCGACCGCGCCGGGCCACGACGGTACGCCGTTCACCGGTGGCGCGCCGGGCGGACCGGGCTGGACCGGTGATCCGGGTACGCCCGGCAGGCCGCTCGTCGGGCGCGCCGTCGGGGTGGCGGTGGTGGTCGTCCCGGTTCCGCCGGGTGAACCGGGCGCGCCCGTTGCCGGCGTGCCGGGCGCCGGGCTGGTCGGCGGCTCCGGCTCGGCGGGCGGCGGACCCGGCGGCGGGGTGGCGTCGGCGGGCAGTGGCGCACCGATCCAGCCGCCGCCGTCCCAGTAGCGCTGGGTGTTCGGCTCGGCGGGGTCGGTGTACCAGCCCGGTTGCACCGTCATGGCGCCAACCTCAGTTCGTTCACCCTGGGAACCTTAACGACTGCCGTCCGGGCGGCCTTGTCGTGGAGGCACTGTTGGTACGGCTTGTCCCACAGTTGCCAGAGCACGTCGAGGTAGATCAGGAGCGGTACGAGCGAGCCGGCCAGGAACTGCACCAGGTAGCGCTTCACCGCGGCACCACGGGTGAGGGTGGCGTTCGGGTCCAGCGGCACCACCCGGATTTTCATGATCCGCTTCCCGACCGTCTGACCGGTCCGGAACATCATCTCGACGTGGTAGACGTACGCCAGCGCGAGCAGGACCACGAACAGGGCGAGCTCCATCAGCAGGATCGGCCCGAGGACCGCGAGGAAGTCCGACTCGACCAGGGTGCCGTCCGGGTTCGTCTCGAACAGGTCCGGCAGCACCCGGGTGAAGTAGTAGATCATCACGGGCACCGCGAGGACCATGCTGACCAGGAAGTAGATCCCGTAGTCGATCAGCCCGGCCAGGAACCGGTCGGAGAACTCGGCCAACGGCTGACCGGCCGGACTCACCGGTGGCGGGGTCGGATACCCCGGCCGGTAGAGCGGCGGTACGGCCGGCCGGGGCTGTCCGTACGGGCCGGGGGGCGGTGTGCCGTACCACAGGCCGGGCGGCGGCCCGGCCTGTGCCGGGATGTGGCCGCCCGGCGGGACCTGTCCCTGGGGGTTGGGGGTGGGGGTCCCGCCGGGCGGCGGCGACGAGGGTGGGGGCGGGGCGGTCACGCGGACAGTGTTACAGGTTCCCGCGTGCTTCCTGCTCCCGCTCGATCGCCTGGAACAACGCCTTGAAGTTGCCCTTGCCGAAGCCGAGCGAGCCGTGCCGCTCGATCAGCTCGAAGAAGACCGTCGGCCGGTCCTGGACCGGCTTGGTGAAGATCTGCAACAGGTAGCCGTCCTCGTCCCGGTCGACCAGGATCTTGCGGGCCTTCAGCTCCTCGATCGGCGCGCGTACGTTGCCGATCCGGTCCCGCAGCTCCGGGTCGTCGTAGTACGAGTCCGGGGTGTCCAGGAACTCCACCCCGGCCGCCCGCATCGCGTCCACGCTGGCCAGGATGTCGTTCGTGGCGACCGCGATGTGCTGCGCGCCGGGGCCGCCGTAGAACTCCAGGTACTCGTCGATCTGCGACTTCTTCCGGGCCATCGCCGGCTCGTTCAGCGGGAACTTGACCTTGCGGGTCCCGCTCGCGACCACCTTCGACATCAGCGCCGAATAGTCGGTCGCGATGTCGTCCCCGACGAACTCGGCCATGTTGGTGAAGCCCATGACCCGCCGGTAGAACTCCACCCACTCGTCCATCCGGCCCAGCTCGACGTTGCCCACCACGTGGTCGACGGCCTGGAAGAACCGCTTCGGCTGCACCCCCGCGTCGATCATCGGCTGCCGGTTCACGATCGGTCCGCGGGCCACGAACCCGGGCAGGAACGGTCCGGTGTACTTCGACCGGTCGACCAGGGTGTGCCGGGTGTCGCCGTACGTGGCGATGCTCGCCATCCGGACCGTGCCGTACTGGTCGGTCACCTCATACGGGGCGACGATCGCGGTCGCGCCCTGGGTGAGCGCGTACCCGTACGCGGTGTCCACGTCCGGTACCTCCAGGGCGATGTCCTGGATCCCGTCACTGTGCTTGGCCACGTGGTCCGAGCCGGGCGCGTTCGCGTGCACCGCGCCGGTCAGCACGAACCGGGCCGAGCCGCTGGTCAGCACGTACTCGGCGTGGTCCCGGAAGCCCTGCTCCGGACCCCGGTACGCGACACAGGTCATGCCGAAGGCGGTGGAGTAGTAGTGCGCGGCCTGCTTCGCGTTGCCGACCAGGAACTGGATGTGGTCGATGCCGCGTACCGGGAAGGGGTCGGCCGAGATGTCGTGGTCGACCGCGCCGACCAGCACGTCGACGTCGACGTCCTGGATGTCGGTCGATGGCCGATCGATCGCCTGGGTCATGGTCACGACTCCCTCCGTGCCGGCGCCCGCCGATGAGCAGCCGTCCTGTGGCGAGGATCTCGTCCCGGTACCTGGGTGAGCAACCGTCACGTTTTCGGCTGGTCAGCTTGCACATTCGGTATGGTCAACCACCGTGACCGCTGTACAGGATGTCCAGCTCGACCGGCTGGACGCCAGACTGATCGACCTGCTCGCCGCCGAGCCGCGGATCGGGGTCCTCGAATGCTCCCGCCGACTGCGGGTGGCCCGGGGCACGGTGCAGGCCCGGCTCGACAAGCTGCTGGCCCGGGGGGTGATCAGGGGGTTCGGCCCGGAGTTGGCCCCGGCCGCGATCGGGTTCGGGGTGACCTCCTTCGTCACCCTCGAGATCAGCCAGCGGCACGGCCACGATCCGGTGGCGGCCCACCTGCGGCAGATCCCCGAGGTGCTGGAGGCACACACGATCACCGGATCCGGCGACATGCTCTGCCGGATCGTCGCCCGGTCCAACACCGACCTCCAGCGGGTGATCGACCAGATCGTCTCGTACGAGGGGATCGCCCGTGCCTCGACGATCATCGCCCTGGCCGAGCAGATCCCGTACCGGATGCTTCCGCTGGTCCGCTCGGCGGCGGCCGGGGGGCCGGCGGCCGACGGGAAGTCGCGGTGAATGCCCTGATAAATCGTTAAGTCAGGACGACACGGGCGGCGAGCGTCCCGCGTTTGCCCCTCCCGCGTCGCTACGGTAGCCGGATGGCGAAGGGGAGCGCCGGGCGGAGCGCGAAGTGGTTCCTCGCCTTCATGCTGGTCGCGGTCATCGTGCTCTCGGCCACCGGGGTCTGGAACCCCTTCCCCAACCTGGTGTCCTGGATCAACCGCAGCCAGCCACTCTCCGAACCGGACGTGGTCTGGCAGCAGCGCGTCGGCGGCACGCCCAAGAGCGTCACCATCGCCGGCAGCACCGTCGTGGTCGAGCAACGCACCTTCGTGGAATCCCGCAGCCTGGCCACCGGCGGCAAGCTCTGGGAACGCAAGGCCGACTGGGCCGCGGTCGCCGGCGGCGAGACCGACCCGGTCGTCGCGACCGGCAAACTGCTGGAGAAGGGGTACGAGCTGATCGACCCCGAAACCGGCGCGGTACGCCGCCGCGACACCAAGGCCAGCGGAGTCTGGACCTACCGCAACGCGCTGCTCGACGTCCGCTGCTCCGAGCCGCGCGAGTGCACCCTGAGCCGGTGGGACCCGCGCGGCACCAAACCGGTCTGGACCGCGTTCCTGCCCGGCGTCGGCACCGGACTCTTCGCCGACAACCCGGAGGTCCTCGGCACCCGACGGCTGACCACCAAACTCGTCGCCGACGACGCGAGCGGCCCGGAGACGATGCCGTCCCTGCTCGGCTTCCCCGTCGACGGCCGGGTGCACATCGTGGACACCGCCACCGGGCGGGTCCTGCGCGACGTACAGCCCGGTCGGGCCGACCGGCTGGTGGTCGTCGGCGGGCGGATGCTCCGGATCGAGGCCCGCGCCGAGGACGGTAGCTGCTACTTCACCGTACTGGCCCGGGACCCGATCACCGGGCAGGAGGTGTGGCGCCGCTCCGGGATCAACCTGCGCACCGCGAACGCGGGCGGGTGCGTACAGCGGGAGGATCCGCAGGGCGGGCAGAGCGTACTGGTGGGTGTCGGCCCGGACGGGCGCGAGACGATCCTCGACGGGTACGACGGACGGGTCCTCTGGTCCGGCGCCGAAGGCGAGAAACTACTTTCCGTCGACGACCGGTACGCGCTGGTCCGGTCGGCCGACCGGCAGACCGTCATCGGCCGTGAACTGGGCCGCGACGCCCCCCGCTGGAACCGTCCCCTGAGCCCCGAGGGCGCCGCGACCCTGACCCGCTCCGCGGCCGTACTCGTCGACGAGAAACCGAACCGGGTGATCGCCCTCGACCCGCTGCGCGGAAGTGAGCTGCTCACCCTCGCCACGTCGGCGAAGGTGCTCGCGGTCGGCCCGGCCGGGATGGTGATCGGCGACGGTCGGGACATCGGTTATGTCCAATTCAGCACGGCGGCCGGTGTACCGGGGCCGGGTCCCGGCGCCCCCGGCACCTCCCCGGGACCGGACGCCGGTCCGGGTGACGTCGGGCCTACCTGCGGCGGGCCGAAGATGGAGCAGTGCCGTCCCGCCGACTCCGGCAAGGACGGTTGAGCGGCGCCACGCCCTCGCACAGCGCTGCGGAGGCCGGGGACGATGCGGGACCGACCCGGCGGCTAGGACGGTTCCGGTCGGCTGGCCTAGGCTTTCCGCTCATGAGCAGTGCCGCCGCGTTCTCCTACGCTCCCTTGCTCCCCGTCGGTGCCGACCAGACCGAATACCGGCTGATCACCGACGAGGGTGTCGACGTGGTACACGGGCCGGGTGGCCGGCGTTTCCTCACCGTGGAGCCCGCCGCGCTGACCGCGCTGACCGCCGAGGCGATGCACGACATCGCGCACTACCTGCGCCCCGCGCACCTGGCCCAGCTCCGGGCCATCATCGAGGACCCCGCCGCCTCCCCGAACGACCGGTTCGTCGCGCTCGACCTGCTGCGCAACGCCAACATCGCGGCCGGCGGGGTGCTGCCGATGTGCCAGGACACCGGCACCGCGATCGTGATGGGCAAGCGCGGCCGGCACGTACTCACCGACGGGTCCGACCACGAGGCGGTGTCGCGCGGGGTCTACCAGGCGTACACCCGGTTGAACCTGCGCTACTCCCAGCTCGCCCCGCTCACCATGTGGGACGAACGCAACACCGGCAGCAACCTGCCCGCCCAGGTGGAAATCTACGCCGAGGACCCGGACGGGCACCCGGACGCGTACAAGTTCCTGTTCATGGCCAAGGGCGGTGGCTCGGCCAACAAGTCGTACCTCTACCAGGAGACCAAGGCGCTGCTCAATCCGACCAGGATGATGCAGTTCCTGGAGGAGAAGCTCCGGCTGATCGGGACCGCCGCCTGCCCGCCGTACCACCTGGCGATCGTGATCGGCGGCACCTCCGCCGAGTACGCCCTGAAGACCGCGAAGCTGGCCTCGGCGAAGTACCTGGACGCGCTGCCCACCGAGGGGTCGATGCTCGCGCACGGGTTCCGTGACCTGGAGCTGGAGGCGGAGGTGCTGGAGCTGACCCGCCAGTTCGGCATCGGCGCCCAGTTCGGTGGCCGCTACTTCTGCCACGACGTACGCGTGGTCCGGCTGCCCCGGCACGGCGCCTCCTGCCCGGTGGCGATCGCCGTCTCGTGCTCCGCCGACCGGCAGGCGGTGGCGAAGATCACCCCGTCCGGTGTCTGGCTGGAGCGGCTGGAGACCGACCCGGCGCGTTTCCTGCCCGAGGTGACCGACACCCAGCTCGACGCCGGTGCCGAGGTGGTCCGGATCGACCTCAACCGGCCGATGGACGAGATCCGGGCCGAGCTGTCGAAGTACCCGGTCAAGACCCGGCTCTCGCTCACCGGCCCGCTGGTGGTGGCCCGGGACATCGCGCACGCGAAGATCGCCGAGCGGCTGGACGCGGGCGAGCCGATGCCGCAGTACCTGCGCGACCACGCGGTCTACTACGCCGGCCCGGCCAAGACCCCCGAGGGTTACGCCTCCGGCTCGTTCGGTCCGACCACCGCCGGCCGGATGGACGCGTACGTGGAGAAGTTCCAGGCGGCCGGCGGCTCGCAGGTGATGCTCGCCAAGGGCAACCGGTCCGGCCAGGTCACCCGCTCCTGCCACGAACACGGTGGCTTCTACCTCGGCTCGATCGGCGGACCGGCCGCCCGGCTCGCGCAGGACTGCATCAAGCGGGTCGAGGTGCTGGAGTACCCGGAGCTGGGCATGGAGGCGATCTGGCGGATCGAGGTCGAGGACTTCCCGGCCTTCATCGTCGTCGACGACAAGGGCAACGACTTCTTCGCCGAGGTCACCAAGCCGGTCCTGACCGTCGGCCGCCGCTGACCGCGGCGACCGGCCGGCTCGGCAGGAGGTTGTCGGCGTACTGACGTTACGTAGAGTGGTTGAATTTCTTCCGTGTGATTTCATGTCGCGGACAGGAAACTTGGAATCTTGGGTTGCGTATCCGTCTGCGCTTGAAAAGGCAGGCATGGTTTTCAAGTTTTTTGTGGTTTACTTCAAATCATGGACGAAGCTGTGTTCCGTTCGTCACCTGTCGGGTCACTTGTCCGGATTACGGGCTGGGACGCTCGCTTCCGCGAAGATTACGACTGCTCGGCCTTCATCCCCGATCCGTTGCCGAGCAGGTTCGACCTGGGGCAGGAGACGTACCTGGCAGTCACCGACGCGGCGGTCGCGGTAGCCCGCCTTGACCAGGCCGCCTTCCGGCTGCCCAACCCCGGACTCCTTGCCCGTCCGGCAATCCGACAGGAGGCTGTCAGTACGTCGGCGCTCGAAGGCACCTATGCGGCGCTCGATGACGTACTCGAGGCCGACTTCCTCAACCGCAACCAGCTCACCGCGTCGGTCGCGGAGGTCCACAACTACGTCGAGGCTGCAGAGCTGGCGTTCGAGTGGATCAAGGACAAGCCCATTACGGTTGGCATGCTTGAGCAGCTACAGAAGATGGTCGTGCGAGGAACACGTGGGGATACGCACGACGCGGGCCGGATTCGAACAACCCAGGTATTTATCGGCGCGGGCGGTGGCCGAGTGGACGACGCGCGGTTCGTGCCGTCGCCTCCGGGCGACCAACTACGCGCCGGGATCGACGCCTGGGCCGCGTGGCTGATGGCCGAGGATACGATTCCCTTGGTGATCAAGATGGCGCTCGGTCACTACCAGTTCGAGACGCTGCATCCCTTCAACGACGGTAACGGTCGGCTCGGACGCCTGGTGTGCGTCCTGCAACTGGCTTATCGCGGCGAGTTGCGCGTGCCGGTGCTGAATCTGTCTCCCTGGCTCGAAGCCAGAAGGCGCCAATACCAGGACCACCTGCTCGCTGTCAGTGCCACCGGCGACTTCGAACCCTGGATCCGATTCTTCTGCGAGGCCGTACGTGCGCAGGCGGTTCGCGGTGTGGAAAAAATCGACGCTTTGCACGACTGGCGGGATGAGGCGCTGACCCAGCTGCTCGATGCTGACGTCCGGGGTGTGGCCGTACGAATCGTCGAGGACCTGCTCGGGTATCCGTTGATCACGGCCACGCCCACCGCCGAAAGGTACGGGGTCTCCTACCAGGCTGCGAACACGGCGATCAGACGCCTTGTCCAGCTGAGCATTCTGGAAGAACGCACGGGCCGCAGGTATGGACGGGTCTTCGCGGCACGGAAGGTCTTGAACATCATCAACGCCGCCTGAGTCCCGAGCTGGCTGAGGCGGTCGTGAGGGTGACCAAGCCCGCTGACCACCGGTACGACCGCCCGGTGCACCCGCCGCCCAACGACGACGGGTGCACCGCCCCCGATCAGGGCAGACCGACGATCGTCGGGAACCCGCTGCGCATCGTGCACCGGGCCGCTCTCGAATCGCTTCCGGACCGCTATCGCCGGGCCATAACGGGCTGTGCCGGCCGGGTTAGGCTTCGGTCATCGCTGGTCGCACGAGGGCGGGGAATGCGCTTCGGAATCCTGGGTCCGCTGGAAGTGGACGGTGGAATAACGGTCACCGCGGGTCGGGACCGGACGGTGCTCACGATGCTGCTGCTGCGAGCCGGCCGGACCGTACCGGTCGACGAACTCGTGGACGCGGTCTGGGGCGACGACCCACCAGCCACCTCCCGGGCCCAGTTGCAGACCTGCGTGTCCCGGCTGCGCCGACTGTTCACCGAGGCCGGCATGGGCAACGACGTCATCGTCACCGACCCGGTCGGGTACGGCTTCCGGCCCGGCACGGTCGAGTCGGACGCACAGGCGTTCACCCGTCTGGTCGACGCCGGGCGGGTGGAGGTCGCCGAGGGGCGGCTGCCCGACGCCCGGCAGCACTTCCGGGACGCGTTGGCACTCTGGCGGGGACCCGCCCTCGGCGGGATCTCCGGTGCCGGCGTACGCCGGGCGGCGGTCGCGCTGGACGAGGAGCGGACCGTGGTGACCGAGGAGTGCGTGGAGGTCGAGCTGCGGCTCGGGCGCGACGGTGAACTGATCGGCGAGCTGACCGACCTGGTGGCCCGGCACCCGCTTCGGGAGCGGCTGCGCAGCCAACTGATGCGTGCCCTCTGCGGGGTCGGCCGGCAGGCGGAGGCACTCGCCGTTTACCGGGACGCCCGGCGGGCACTGGCCGAGGAGCTGGGCATCGATCCCGGTGCCGAGCTGCGTGAGCTGCACCGCCGGATCCTCGCCGGTGAGCTGCCCGACCGGGTGGCCGACGACGGCGACGAGGCGACGCCGGCCCGGTGCCTGCCCCGGGACGTGGCGGACTTCACCGGGCGGGCGGAACTGCTCGGCCGGGTCCGGCAGGCGATCGGGACCGCCGATCCGGACAAGCCGGTGGTGGTGCTGGTCGAGGGGATGGCCGGGAGCGGGAAGACCGCGCTCGCGGTGCACCTGGCCACCTCGCTGGCCGCGAACTACCCCGACGCCCACCTCTTCCTCGACCTGCACGGGCACAGCGAGCGGAGCCCGGTCGACCCGGGCGCCGCCCTGGTGACCCTGCTGCGGCAGTTGGGCGTCGGCAGCGAGCGGATCCCGGTGGACTTCGAGGAGCGGCTGGGGCGGTGGCGTACCGAGCTTTCCCGGCGGCGGGCGGTGATCGTGCTCGACAACGCGGCCAGCGCGCAGCAGGTGGGTCCGCTGCTGCCGGCGGGTGCCGGGTGTCTGGTGCTGGTGACCACGCGGCGGCGACTGGTCGGGCTGGACGGGGTGCAGCCGTACCCGTTGCCGGTCTTCGACCCCGACGAGGCGGTGGAGCTGCTGGCCCGGATCGCCGGCCCGGAGCGGGTACGGGCCGAACCGGCCGCCGCCGCCGAGGTGGTCCGCAGGTGCGGGTACCTGCCCCTGGCGATCCGGCTGGCCGGTGCCCGGCTGGCCCACCGGCCCCGGTGGACGGTCACGGACCTGGTCGACCGGCTCGCCGACGACGGGGCGGTGCTGACCGAGCTGGCGGCCGAGGAGCGGACGGTGGCGGGTGCCTTCACCCTGTCGTACGTCCAGTTGCCCGCGTCGGCCCAGCGGATGCTCCGGCTGCTGGCCCTGCATCCGGGTGAGTCGTTCGACGCGGCGGCTGCGGCGGCGCTCACCGGCGGCACCCTGCTGGCCGCGCGGGACCTGCTCGACAGCCTGGTGGACGGGCACCTGCTCGAAGAGCCGGCCGCTGGACGGTTCCGGTTCCACGACCTGATGCGCCAGTACGCGGCGAACCTGGTCGCCACCGATCCGCCGGAGGTACGGCGTACCGCCGGGATCGGGCTGTTGGACCACCTGTTCCACCTGGTCGCCCGGGTGACCCGGCCGATGGAACCGTTGACCGTGCCGCTGACCGGATACGAGCCCGCCACCCCACTGCGCCCGGACCTGCTGCCCGCCCCGGGCGAGGGCGCGCTGGACCGGTTGGAGCCGGAGCGGGCCACCGTGGTCCGTGCCGTCCGGTACGCGATGGCCCAACAGCACGACGCGTACGCCTGCGCCCTCGCCCGGGCCCTCTGGTTCTACCTCTACCTGCGCGGCTACCACGACGACGTGATCGACACCCACCAGCAGGCGATCATCTCGGCGCAACGGCTCGGCGATCCGAACCTGGTCGCGTTGCTTCGCGTACAGGCCGCGTCGGGCTACTACGGGGCCGGGCAGTGGGCGGCGGCGAAACGTGAGCTCGAAGCGGCGTTGCCGGTGCACGAGGCGCACGGGGACCTGGTCGGGGTCGCCCGGGTCCGGTCGAACCTGGCCGGTGTGCTCACCCACATGGGCAAGTTCGAGGAGTCGGAGCGGTACGTGCGGCTGGCCGCGGTGGAGTGGAGCAGCGAGAGGCTCACCCTGCTCCGCCTCCCGCAGGGGCTCAGCGACCTCTACCTCCAGATGGGCCGGCTGACCGAGGCGCTGCCGTTGGCGCGACAGAGCCTCTTCCTGGCCCGGGTGTACGGCACCGACCGGAACCTGACCACGGCGCTGTGCAACATCGGCCACACCCGGGCCCGCCTGGGCCACCACCGTCCCGCCCTCCGGCTGCTCACCGCCGCCCTGCGGCGTGCCGTCGCCACCGACGACCGGCTCACCGAGGGGGAGATCCGGCACAGCATCGGGCTGACCCTGCGCGGGCTCGGCCGTGGTGAGGAGGCGGTCGGCGTACTGCACGAGGCCCTGCGGCTCCTGCAGGGGTTCGGCGTGACCCGGGTGCTGGTCGACTGCCAGCTCGAGTTGGCCCGAGCGGTGTGGGACACGGGTGACCGGGTCAGCCCGCTTCCCCTGTACGAGCGGGCGCTGGCGTCGGCGACCGCCCTGGACTATCCGGCCGGGCGGGCGCTGGCGCGGGCCGGGATGGCCGCCTGCGAGCCGGACCTGCAACCCGTCGGCGGCCGGTGACGGGGATCATCTGCGCGTCGGCGCGAGGCGCGGCAGGATGGAACACGTGAGCACATCAGGGACAGCGGGCTACCGGGTCGAGCGGGACACGATGGGCGAGGTCGAGGTCCCCGCCGACGCGTTGTGGCGGGCACAGACCCAGCGGGCGGTGCAGAACTTCCCCATCTCCGGACGTGGGCTGGAACCGGCGCACATCCGCGCCCTGGCCCAGATCAAGGGCGCGGCGGCCCAGGTCAACGCCGAACTCGGCGTGATCGACTCGGACGTGGCGGCGGCGATCGCGACCGCGGCGGCGCACGTCGCCGACGGCGGTTACGACGACCAGTTCCCGGTGGACGTGTTCCAGACCGGGTCCGGCACCTCGTCGAACATGAACGCCAACGAGGTGATCGCCACCCTGGCCACCCGTGAGCTGGGCCGCGACGTGCACCCGAACGACGACGTGAACGCCTCCCAGTCCAGCAACGACGTCTTCCCGTCGTCGATCCACCTGGCGGCCACCCAGTCGGTGATCCAGGACCTGATCCCGGCGCTGCGGCACCTCGAACTGACCCTGCGTTCCAAGGTGGAGGAGTTCGCGACGGTGGTGAAGGCCGGGCGTACGCACCTGATGGACGCCACCCCGGTCACCCTCGGGCAGGAGTTCTCCGGCTACGCGACCCAGGTCGCGTACGGCGCCGACCGGATGGAGTCGGTGCTGCCCCGGCTGGCCGAGCTGCCGCTCGGCGGGACCGCGGTCGGCACCGGGATCAACACCCCGGCCGGTTTCGCCCCGGCGGTGATCGCGAAGCTGCGCGAGCAGACCGGCGTACCGGTGACCGAGGCGAGCAACCACTTCGAGGCGCAGGGTGCGCGGGACGCGCTGGTGGAGACCTCCGGCCAGCTCCGGACGATCGCGGTCGGCCTCTACAAGATCGCCAATGACATCCGGTGGATGGGCTCCGGCCCCCGCGCCGGCCTGCGCGAGCTGCGGATCCCCGACCTCCAGCCCGGTTCGTCGATCATGCCGGGCAAGGTCAACCCGGTGGTCTGCGAGGCGGTCCGCCAGGTCAGCGCCCAGGTGATCGGCAACGACGCCACGGTCGGCTTCGCCGGCTCGCAGGGCGACTTCGAACTCAACGTGATGCTCCCGGTGATGGGCCGCAACCTGCTGGAGTCCATCCGCCTGCTGGCCGCCGTGAGCCGGTTGCTGGCCGACCGCTGCGTGGCCGGCCTGGTCGCGAACGCTGAGGTTGCCCTGGCGTACGCGGAGGGCTCGCCGTCGGTGGTCACCCCGCTCAACCGCTACCTCGGGTACGACGAGGCGGCCTCGATCGCCAAGGAGGCGCTGGCCAGCGAGTCCACCATCAAGGCGGTGGTGCTCGCCCGTGGCCACGTCGAGGCCGGCAAGCTCACCGAACAGCAGCTCGACGACGCCCTGGACGTCCTCCGGATGACCCACCCCTGAGCGCAGGGCCCTTCAGGCGAGGGCCCGGCCGATGGCGTGGGCGGCGGTGCGTACCTGCTCGCCAACGGTGAGCACGTCCAACGGGGCGAGGGCCACCACCCCGACGCTCGCCTCCAGCCCCGGTACGCCGAGGACCGGCGCGGCCACCCCGTACGCCCCGGGTTGCAGTTCGCCGGTGGTGGCGACCGGCTCGGGCTGCCCGGCGCGCCCGGCGATGATCGCCTGCCCGGCGGCCCCCCGGTCGAGCGGATGCCGCGAGCCGGTGCGGTACGCCACGTGGAACGAGGTCCAGCTCGGTTCGACCACCGCGACGGCAACCGCCTCGGCCCCCTCGACCACGGTCAGGTGGGCGGTCGCGCCGGCCTGTTCGGCCAGCCGGCGCAGGGCCGGCAGCGCGCCCTCGGCGAGCAGTGGCTGGGCCCGACGGGCCAGGTGCAGGACCCCGACCCCGAGGCGCAGCCGCCCGGCGGAGTCGCGCCGAACCATGCCGTGCTGGGTGAGGGCGCCGACCAGTCGGTAGACCACCGCCCGACCCACCCCGAGACGGGTCGCCGCCTCGGTCACCGTCAATCCGCCGGGTGCGTCGGCGACCAGGTGCAGCAGACGCAGGCCCCGGTCCAGGGTCTGTGCCGTCTCACCCGCGTGACCCGTCGCCTCCACACCAGGCAGCGTACGGCGATGCCGGTCCCGGATCACGGCTGAGGGCTGCCGCGCGTACAACGGCCGTAACCGGTGACCGTTACCCTGGTGCGGTGACGCTACGCCTATATGACACCGCCACCCGATCGGTGCGGGACTTCGTCCCGCGGCAGCCCGGCAAGGTGGGGGTCTATCTGTGTGGTCTCACCCTCCAGGGCCCACCCCACATCGGCCACCTTCGCTCCGGCGTCAACTACGACGTCCTGCGCCGGTGGCTGACGTACGCCGGTCTCGACGTGACCTTCATCCGGAACCTGACCGACATCGACGACAAGTTGCTGGTCAAGTGCCGGGAGCAGGACCGCCCGTTCTGGGCGATCGCGTACGCCAACGAGGTGATCCTGGCGCAGACGTACCGGACGCTGAACGTGGCGCCGCCGACGTACGAGCCTCGGGCGACCGGGCACATCCCGGAGATGCACGAGCTGATCCAGACACTGATCGACAACGGGCACGCCTATCCGGCCGGCGACGACTCGGGCGACGTCTATTTCGACGTGAAGTCCGACCCCGACTACGGCTTCCTCTCCGGCCAGCAGCTGGAGGCGGTGCAGGCCGGGGCGGACGAGCTCGAACGGGGCAAGCGGGATCCCCGCGACTTCGCCCTGTGGAAGGGGATCAAACCGGAAGAGCCGGTAGATGCCTCCTGGCCGTCTCCGTGGGGGCGAGGGCGGCCCGGCTGGCACATCGAGTGCTCGGCGATGTGCCGCCGCTACCTCGGCGCCGAGTTCGACATCCACGGCGGCGGTCTCGACCTGGTCTTCCCGCACCACGAGAACGAGCTGGCCCAGTCCCGCTCGGCCGGGCTCCCGTTCGCCCGCTACTGGGTGCACCACGGCCTGCTCAACCTCGGTGACGCCAAGATGGGCAAGTCGCTGGGGAACGCGCTCGACCTGGCGCACGTCACCGCGCTCGGTGTACGCCCGGTGGAGCTGCGGTACTACCTCGCGTCGCCGCACTACCGGTCCCGGATCGACTACTCCGACGAGGCGCTGGGCGAGGCCGCGGTCGCGTACCGCCGGCTCGAGGGTTTCGTCCAGCGGGCGATGGAGCGGGTCGGCCCGGCCGAGCTGGGCGCCGTACCGGCCGCCTTCGCCGCCGCGATGGACGACGACCTGAACACCTCGGCCGCCCTGGCCGTGGTGCACGACGCCCTCCGTGACGGCAACAACGCGCTGGCCGAAGGCGACAACAACGCCACCCGCAGTACGCTGGTGGCGGTCCGCACGATGCTGGACCTGCTCGGCGTTGACCCCCTCGATCCGGCCTGGGCCGGTAACGGGCAGGACGGCGAGCTGCGGGACGTCGTCGACGCGCTGGTGGCGCTGGCGCTCGAACAGCGGACGCAGGCCCGCGCCCGGAAGGACTGGACCGCCGCCGACGGGGTGCGCGACCAGCTCAGGCACGCTGGTGTTGTGGTCGAGGACACCCCCCACGGACCCCGTTGGACGATCGGAGAACAGGACTGATGGCCGGCAATTCACAGCGGCGTGGCCGGCGGGTGACCGCCAAGAAGGGCGCTCCCGCCGGATCCGGCGGCAAGAACCGGGCCTCGCTCGCCGGCCGGGGCCGTACCCTGCCCGCCGACGAACGCCCCTGGCACAAGGGCTACTCGGGCACCGAGCAGCTGCCGCAGCGCACCGCCTGGAAGCAGGACAAGGAGCGCCGGGCCGCGGCCGAGGAGGGTCGCGCCCCGAAAATCGGTCAGCCGGGCAGCAAGGACACCACCTGGGGCGCCGGTGGCGGCGGCACCGGTCGGGGCAGCCGTGCGGCCGGGGCGACCCGGGGCGCGAGCGCCGGCCGGGGTGCCGGTGGCCGGGGTGGCGCGAAGCAGCCGAGCCGGGGACCCCGGGTCGCGCCGGGGCGCAAGTCGAACCCGGCCAAGGACGTACCGGAGCTGTTGGTCGGGCGGAACCCGGTGGTCGAGGCGCTGCGGGCGAACGTACCCGCGACCGCGCTCTACATCGCGCAGGGCATCGAGATCGACGACCGGGTGAACGAACTGGTCCGGATCGCCGCCGACCGGGGCATCGCGATCCTGGAGATCAGCCGGGCCGAGCTGGACCGGATGACCGGCGGGGTTCTGCACCAGGGCGTCGGCATCCAGGTGCCGCCGTTCGCGTACCAGCCGTTCGACGACCTGATGACCGCGGCGCTCGAACAGACCGCGCCGCTGCTGGTCGCGCTCGACGGGGTGACCGACCCGCGCAACCTCGGTGCGGTGATCCGGTCGGCGGCCGCGTTCGGCGCCCAGGGGATCTTCGTACCGGAACGCCGGGCCGCGGGCATCACCGCGACCGCGTGGCGGACCAGCGCCGGGGCTGCGGCCCGGGTGCCGGTGAGCCAGGTGGTCAACCTGACCCGGTCGTTGAAGGCGTGCCAGGAGGCCGGCTTCATGGTGGTCGGGCTGGACGCCGACGGCGAGACCGACCTGTACGACCTGGAGGCTGCGGTCGGGCCGCTGGTTGTGGTGGTCGGCTCGGAGGGGCGCGGGTTGTCGCGGCTGGTCGGGGCTACCTGTGATCTGCGGGTGAGCATTCCGATGATGTCCGAGGTCGAGTCGTTGAATGCGAGTGTGGCGGCGGCGGTGACGTTGGCTGAGGTGGCTCGGCGGCGGGCTGCTCTCTGATCTTGGTTTTGGCTCGCCGTGCGTTTTCTGCGTGGCGGGGGTTGGTGTGCGCGTGCGGTGGGGTTGGGCCCGCCGTGCCCGGCGAGGGCCGTCAGGCTTGATCCCCTCGCCGGTCACGGCGGGCCCAACCCTTTCGTGGCTGGCCGGGGCGGTGGGGCTGGTCAGCGGCTGGGGTGGTGGGGGCTGCTCGGTGGGTGGGGGCTGCTGGTGGGTGGGGCGGTGGGGCTGCGGGGTGGCCGTAGCATTCGGGGCCGGGTAATCCTCTCGGGCCCCTAGGAGTCGGTAGATGGCAGGGCAGGACGGCGGCTACGCACTCGGCGTCGACCTTGGTACGTCCAACACTGTCGCGGTCCTGCGTTGGCCGGACGGGCGTACCCGGCCTCTGCTGTTCGACGGGCAGCCGGTGATGCCGTCCGGGGTTTTTCTCGACGGTGCCGGTCTGTTGCACGTCGGGCGGGACGCGCAGCGGTTGGCCCAGGCGGATCCGGGACGCTTCGACCCGAACCCGAAACGGCGGATCGACGAGCCGGGTGTTCTGCTCGGTGACGCCGAAGTGGCCACTGTGGACCTGCTCGGCGGGCTGCTCCGGGCGGTGGCGCAGGCGGCGGTCGAGGCGGTCGGCTTCCTGCCGCCGGCGGTGTTGACGTACCCGGCGAGTTGGGGTGCGCGGCGCCGGGGTGCGCTGGCCACGGCGGTTGCTCGGGCGGGTTGGCCACCGGTACGGGCGGTTGACGGCGGGGCGGGTGCCGGTGGTGGCGGCACGCTGCTGGTGGCGGAGCCGGTGGCGGCGGCACGATACTTCGCCGACGTGTTGCGGCGTCCGGTACCGGTGGGTGCGGCGATCGGTGTCTTCGACTTCGGCGGCGGGACGCTCGACATCGCGGTGGTACGCAACGAGGGGCTCGACCAGTTTGGTCGAGCCCGGTTTGTCGTGGTCGGCTCGGGCGGGCTGCCGGAGCTGGGCGGGCTCGACCTGGACGCGGCGCTGGTGGAGCACCTCGGTCGGCTGGTCGGCGCCACGCAGCCGGAGGTGTGGCGGCAGTTGTCGCAGCCGGAGAGCACCACCGGTTGGCGCAACCGGCGGCAGTTGTGGGACGACGTACGCGGTGCGAAGGAGATGCTGTCGCGTACGACGGTCGCGCCGGTGGCAGTGCCCAGGGTGGAGCAGGCGGTGCACCTGACCCGGGACGAGCTGGAGCGGCTGGCGACCCCGCTGCTGCGGCGCGCGGTCTTCGAGGCCGCTTCGGTGATCGGCCACAGTGGACTGCGCCCGGACCAGCTCGCCGGGTTGTTCCTGGTCGGCGGGTCGTCCCGAGTGCCGTTGGTGGCCCGTTTGCTGCACGCCGAGTTGGGTGTGGCCCCGACGGTGCTGGAGCAGCCGGAGCTACCGGTGGCGGAGGGAGCCCTCGCCGAGCTGAGCGTGAATGCGATCGGGAGTGCGAACGGGAGCGGTGGCGGGAGCGGGAACGGAAGTGGTGTCGGGGGCGGTGGCACGGTCGGGGGCGGGAATCCGGCGGCCGATGATGCTTCGGTTGTGGGGGTGGGTGTTGGTTCCGGGGCCGTGGGGGCGGTGGCGGGGTCGAACGCGTCGGATCCGACGGTGGTGGGTTCGGTTGTGCCGGTGTCGGGAGCGGGTGCGGGGGGATCGGGAGCGGCGGGTGCGGGCGGGACGGCGTACGCGGGGGGTGATCCTCGGGCGGGCGGCTCGGCGTACACCGGGGGTGTTGGTCGGGTGCCCTGGCTGCGTGGGCGGCGCGCGGTCCTGATCGGTGCGGGCGCCGTGCTCGCGCTTGCCGGGGTGGTCACCGCGGCGGTGCTCTACTTCACCCGGGACGGCTATGCCGATATCGCGTTCGAGCCTTTCCGGGACATCGGCGAGAGCATCCCGTTGGGGGAGGAGCGGCCGTTCTACACCTACACGGCGCTGAGTGGGGACCGGGCCTACGTCGCCTACGAGCGCGAGGACAAGCGACTGCAGGTGATCGCCGCCAAGGCCGGCACGGGCACCCGGGCGTGGCAGGTGACCACGGAGGTGAGCTCCGATCGGTGGGACGGGATCACCGCCCTGCCGGGTGGGTTGGTGCTGCTCACCGACGAGTCCAGCGCCACCCAGTCGCGGGAGTTGGTGGTGCTGGACCCGGCCGACGGGGACCAGAGGTGGCGGCGCACCATCCACGGTGACGACTCGGTGCTGTACTTCGACCGGACGCTGGTGCTGGTGGATCGGGTGTCCGAGCAGGTGATCGGGCTCGACCTGGGCACCGGGAAGGCTCGGTGGGACGAACCGAGCCCCAAGGACACGTACGGCAAGGCGCCGACCTCGGTCTATCCGGTCACCGTCCCCGAGGACCTGGGCGGGGCGGCCAGTCTGGCCGGTGTGCAGGCGCCCGTCGGCGGGAAGGAGCCGCAGATCGTGCAGATCGGCGCGGACCGCTCGGCGCGGGTGATGGACGTGAACACCGGCAAGGTGCTCAGGACGGCGAAGGGCGCGGCGGACTACACCGACCTGGTGGTGGCGCACGACGGCCGGCTGTACATCGCGCCGAAGGAAGGGGCGTACCGGGTCACCGCGTACGACCTGGAGCGGATGGGGGAGCCGACGAGCCTCTACACCGCCGACCCGCAGCACTATCCGGACCGGTTGGTTGCCTGTGGTCGGGACCGGGTCTGCCTGTTGGACCGGGAGAACTTCGACATCGAGACGACCGAGCTGCTGTCGATTCCGGCCAAGGGCGACGGGGCCGAGGAGGCAGAGCTCTGGCGCAAGCCGGCGGCCAAGGCCGACGAGCTGTTGCCGGTGGGTGACCATGTCGCGGTCGGCAGCGGGACCCTGGACACCACCACCGTTTACGGCCCCGACGGCACCCAGGTGATCAGCAAGGAGGGGATCGCGGTCCGGGTCGACGGCGGCAACCTGCTGCTGTTCGCCGACGAGCCGTCCTCCGCCTCCACCGATGTCAGCGTTGCCGGCGTAAGGGTCAGCTCGAACCAGCCGGTCGAACTGGGCGAGCTGAAGGGCGTACGGCCCTCGGCCTGCTCCTGGAACAGCTCCGTGATCGTCTGCCCCGGCGAGTCGGACCTCCGGTTCCGAACCTTCGTCAAGAACTAGCCCATCACCCCCACCCCCGCGCCCCCGCCCGCGCCGCCCCCCACCCCCACCCCCGCCCGCGCCGCCCCCGCCCGCGCCGCCGATCTTGCACTTGTGGCGCCCAGATTGGGGCATTGATGCGGGTTTGTGTGCCACCACAAGTGCAAGATCGGCGCGGGGCTCCTGCCTAGCGGGGGATCCGGGCTCCGGCGAACGCCGTCTGGATCCAGTTCGGGTACGCCGGAGGCAGTGCGCTGACCTTGTCGAGTTCGGCGAGATCCTGCTCGGTGAGCGTCAGTTCGCTGGCACCGATGTTGTCCTCGAGCTGGTCCAGCCGCCGGGCACCGACAACCACGCTGGTGACTCCGCGCTGCGCCAGCAGCCAGGCGAGTGCGACCCGGGCGCAGCTCACCTCGTGCCGGGCGGCAACGGCCCGTACGACGTCGAGCACGTCGTGCCCACGCTCGTAGTCGATGGGCGTGAAGTCGGCGAAGCCCTCCTGCGCCCGGCGCGAGCCGGTGTCGTTCACCGTGCCGTTGCGGTCCTGCTTGCCGGCGAGGAACCCACCGGCGAGCGGGCTCCACACCGTCATGCTCAGGCCTTCGGCCTCGACCATCGGGAGCAGGTCCCGCTCGGCGTCCCGTCCGACCAGCGAGTAGTAGGACTGGACCGAGACGAACTTGGCCTGGTCGTGCAGGGCGGAGATCCCCAGCGCCCGGCTGATCTGCCAGGCGGCGAGGTTGGCGCAGCCGATGTAGCGGACCTTGCCCTGGGTGACCGCGTCGTCGAGGGCGCTCAGCGTCTCCTCGAACGGGGTGATGTGGTCGAAGTTGTGGATCTGGTAGAGGTCGATGTGGTCGGTGCCCAGCCGGCGCAGGCTGTCCTCCAGCGCCTGCATCACGTGCAGTCGGGACAGGCCGTTGTCGTTGGGGCCCGGACCGGTCGGCGCGTGCAGCTTCGTGGCCAGGACAACATCACGGCGGCGGTGCTTGAGCGCCCGTCCGAGCATCTCCTCGGACTCGCCCTCGCTGTAGACGTCGGCGGTGTCGATGAAGTTCACCCCGGCGTCCAGGGCGGTGCCGACCATCCGGTCCGCGTCGTCCTGCTGCAAACCGCCCAGACCGCTGAAGATCGGGTGATCCTTGCCGCCGAAGGTCATGGCTCCCAGCGAGATCTCCGAGACCCAAACCCCCGTACGCCCCAGAAGGCGGTATTTCATCCGTACTCCCTGTTTGTTCGCTCGGTCGAGCGTGATCGCGGGGCCTACCGCACCGCTGCCCCCCGATGGGCCGGACATGCTGTCCGACGGTACGTCGGACATAGTGTCCGGCGAAATGCTACACCGGCTGGCCGCAGGTCGACAGGGCGTGACGGAAGGGCCCTTGACCAGCGTGGAGAGGGCCGGTGCGGAGAGGACCGGTGCGGAGAGGACCTGCGCGGAGAGGAGCAGCAGGAGGTGGGGTGTCGGAGCTCTCAGACGGTGGCGGCGGCGCGCTGGGTGGCGCGGCGCAGGCACAGCATCGAGACGAGCAGGCCGGCGCCGAGCGCGAGCGCGGGCCACCAGGCGGGGTAGCCGTCCATCGAGCCGACCGCGACCATCGAGCCGACGGCGACCACCGCACTCACGAGGGTGCCGCGCAGTACGCCCCGGCTTCCGGTGGGCGTCTCCGGTCCGACTTCCTGCCGGCGCGAACCGAGCAGCAGCACCAGCCGGATGGCGAGCTTCAACGCGCAGAGGGCGAAGACGGGGAAGAGCAGGATCACGGTCACGAACCGGGTCGGGGTCTGCCAGCCCGGATGCACGTCCGTGCCGTTGACCTGGATGATCGTGCTCCGCCAGAGGCGTACCGGTACCTCGGTGGCAGCGGGCCCGACGGTGCCGTACGGGATCGAGATCTCGGTCCGGCCGATTCCGCCCGGTACGTCGACGATGAGCCGGGTGCGGGTCGGTTCGCCGTCCCGGCCGCCGGGGTGGGGGCGGACCGTCTCGGTGCCGACCACCTGCGCGACCTCCGGCCGCAGGCAGCTCTCCGGACAGGTACGGGCCCGGTCGATGGCGGTCTCCTGCACCGCCCAGCAGCCGAAGAGGAATCCGAGGGCGACCGCCACCAGCAGATAGTTACGGAGTCCGGACAGGTCGTGGGCGTTCGACGTGGAAACCGACTGTTGCGCCATGACCCGTGCCTCCGAGCTGATAAATGCCTGCCCGGCAGCCTAGTGAGCGACGCAGGTTCCCGCATCGATCGAATCGGGGATGGCGGTGGTGGCCAGGTGCTCAGCGGCTGGCGGACGACGATCCTTCGATCCGGCGTACGGTCGCGTGCAGGGCGAGCAGCGTGTAGCCGGCCAGGATCGGCGTGATCAGCGGCAGGATCAGACCGCAGAGTACGGCCACTAGCCCGAGCACCCCGGTCAGCGCGATCGGTACGACCGGTCGGGTTACCGCAGTCCGCCCGGCCTGCCGGACGGCTTCCCGCCAACCCTGCGCGTCCTGCCGACCGAGTTGCACCACGGTCAGCCCGGCGAATCCGGTCACCGCCCCGGCGAGCAGGACGGTGACCACGATCAGCGCCGGGCCACCGGGAACGACACCCCGGCCGAGGGCGAGCAGGTTCACCGTGAACAGGGCGGCGACCCCGGCAGCGATCAGGGTGGCGAGGGCACCGGGCAGCAGGGCGCGTACGAACCCGCGCACGACCGTACGGAATCCCGGCCAGCTCTCGTTCTCGCTCCAGTGGTGCACGGCCGCGCTGGCGGTGGCGACCGCGGCACCCGCGGTCAGCACCGGCAGCGCGGCCACCGTGGTGAGGATGCCGACGAGGGCCAGGTCACTGGCGTTGCGCAGAGTGTCGCGCCAGTCCGGCCGCCGGGCCACCGACCCGCCCGGCTCCTCCGGCCACCCCGCCCCGCGCCCAGCAACCTCACCCATCCGATTCACCCTTTCAGGCCGCTGGTGTTCAGGCCCTCCACCAGCATTCGTTGGAAGGCCACGAAGAAGAGGAAGACCGGTAGCAGGGAGAGTACGGACATCGCGAACATCGGTCCGACCGCGCTCTGGCTGGTCGAGTCGATGAACAGGGTGAGCGCCACCGGCACGGTGTAGTCCTCCAGGTCGGAGAGGTACACCAGTTGCCGGAAGAAGTCGTTCCAGGTCCAGATGAACGAGAAGATCGCCGTGGTGACCAGGGCCGGGCGGCTCAGGGGCAGGATGACGTGCCGGAAGATGCCGAACGGGCTGGCCCCGTCGATCTTCGCCGCCTCGTCCAACTCGCGCGGGATGCCGCGGATGAACTGGACCATCAGGAAGACGAAGAACGCCTCGGTGGCCAGGAACTGCGGCACCACCAACGGCAGGTACGGCCACGGGCCACCGACCATGTCGAAGGTCCGGAACAGGATGTACTGCGGCACGATCAGCACGTGACCGGGGAGGAGCAGGGTCCCGATCATGATGGCGAACCAGAAGCCGCGCAGCCGGAACTTCAGCCGGGCGAAGGCGTACGCGGCGAGCAGGCAGGAGACCGCGTTGCCGAGCACGGTGAGCAGGCTGACCATCGCGCTGTTGAGGAAGAACCGGCCGAAGCTGACGTCGAAGTTGCTCCAGCCGTCGGGGTAGTTGCCGGGGGTGAACTCCCGGGGCAGCAGCCCGATGTTGTTGACGATCTCCTCGGGCGACTTGACCGACGTACCGATCATCCAGAACAGCGGGTAGAGCACGACCGCGAGGATCGCGACCAGGATGAGCAGGCGGCCGAGGTGCCGGCCGGTGCCGCTGGGGCGCCTGGTCGGCGTCGACGCCGTTGCCGGGGTCGCGACCACGGCCTCGGTCTGGGTAACCATCAGCGGCCCTCCCCGTCGGAGTAGTGCACCCAGAACCGGCCGGTGCTGAACAGCACGATCGTGATCACCGCGATGGCGAGGAGGAAGACCCAGGCCATCGCCGAGGCGTAGCCCATCTCCAGGTCGACGAAGCCCTTGATGTAGAGGTTGAGCGTGTACATCAGGGTGGAGTCGACCGGCCCACCGGTGCCGTTGCTGAGCACGAACGCGGAGGTGAAGCCCTGGAAGCCGTTGATCGTCTCGAGCACCAGGTTGAAGAAGATGACCGGTGAGAGCATCGGCAGGGTGACGCTGAGGAACTGCCGGACCTTGCCGGCCCCGTCCACCGACGCGGCCTCGTACAGCTCGGTCGGCACCTGCTTGAGGCCGGCCAGGAAGATCACCATCGGTGCGCCGAACTGCCAGATGGCCAGCACCATCAGGGTTTCCAGGGCCCACTCCGGGTCGTTCACCCAGGGCTTGCCCTCGATCCCGAAGAGGCTGAGGAACGAGTTGAACGCACCGTCCCGGTTGAACATGCTGACCCAGACGATGGCCAGCGCCACGCTGCCGCCGAGCAGCGACGGCAGGTAGAACAGGCCGCGGAACAGCCCGACGCCGCGCCAGGCGCGGTTGAGCAGCAGTGCCACGCCGAGGGCGGCGGCCAGCTTCAGTGGTACGGCGATCAGCGCGAACGAGAGCGTCACCTGCACGGCGTGCCAGTACGACGCGTCGCTGGTGAACATCCGTTCGTAGTTGGCCAGCCCCACCCACTCGATCTCCGACCAGGGGGTGAGGATGTCGTAGTTGGTGAAGCTCAGGTAGAGCGACAGAAGCATGGGGACCGCCGTGATGGCCATCAGGCCGATCAACCACGGCGACAGGAAAACGTACCCGGCCAGACCCTCGCGCTGCCAGATCCGTCCGGACCCGCGCTGGTCAGCGGGGGTCCGGACGGGGCCGGTGGCGCGCGGAGTCGAGCTGGGCGCCGTGGTCAGCGCCACGAGCCGGCTCCTCTCCGAGTGGTGCGCCGATCGTCAGGCGATCGCGCTCTTGCAGATCTCCAGGAACGCGCCGGCGGACTGTGACGGTGACTGGCGGTTGTACTGGACCTCTTCGGCCGCCTTGATCAGCTCGGCCCGGATCTTGCTGTGTCCCTTGAGCGGCACCTGGGGGGACTGGCCGAACTTGGTGGCCAGCTCGGTCTCCACGTCGATGGAGAGCTTCATCGCCGGGTCGGTGACCCCTTCGCTGACCGACTTGCGTACGTCCAGGTTGGACGGCAGCCCTCGGTCGGTGCCCAGAATCTTGCCCGCCTCCGGGTCGTTGACCAGGAAGTTCAGTACGTCGACCGCGACGTCCTTGTGTTCGCTGCTGCGGGCCACCGAGTAGTAGAGCGAGGCCCGTGCCCACTGTGCGCTCGGGTCACCGGGGTAGGCGACGACGCCCAGATCGTCCTTGGTGGCCTTCTTCAGCTCGGGGAGTTGGTTCGCCCAGACGAACGAGGTCGCGGCCTTGCCGGTGACCACCAACTGCTTGGTGATGTCGGTGGCGTTGCCCTCGTGGATCACGTCGGCGGTCGGGGTGGCACCGCGCTCGCGGGCGCCCTTCCACAGGTCGAACCACTTGGTCACGTCGTCGGCGGTGAAGCCGAGTTCCTTGCCCTTGTACAGGTCCTTGCCCTGCTGGCGCAGCCAGACCCAGAACGCCTTGTAGTCGGCGCTCGGGTCCATGGTGCCGGGGACCTTTGCCGTCTTGGAGACGTTCTCCGCCCAGGTGATGAAGTCCGCCCAGCTCATGCCGGTGGTCGGCTCGGGCAGGTTGTGCTTCTGGAGCAGGGTCTTGTTGTAGACCAGCCCCTGGGTGTTCTCACCGCCGGCGATGCCGGCCAGCTTGCCGTCGACGACGCCGTACTGCCAGAGGCTCTCCGGGAGCTTGGTGACGTCGAGCTTCTTGTCGTCCTTGTACTTGGTCAGGTCCAGGGTGACGTTGCGCGACGCGTACTCGGTGAGGAAGTTGTCGTCGATCTGGAAGATGTCCGGCGCGTCACCGCTCGCGGTGAGGGTGGCCAGCTTGTCGAAGTAGCCCTGGTTGGCCTGCCAGGTCTTCTTGAACGTCACGTTGGGGTGCTTGCTGGTGTAGAGGGCGAGGGCGTCCTCGGTGAGCTTGGCCCGCGCCTCACCGCCCCACCAGAAGACCGACAACTCGACCGGTGTGTTCGGGGCGGCGGGACCGTCGTCTTCGTCGCCACCGCAGGCCGCGGTGCCGAAAACGAGCGGTAGGACGATGGCGGCGGCCACCAGACGGTGGATCAGGCCGCGACGGGGGAACGGGGTACGGTGATCATGCGCGGCACGTTCGTCCGCCATCGGGGGTGTTGCGGGGTGCATGTGCGCTCACTCCTTGGCGTTAGGAGGCGACAGCTTCGGGGTTGACCGCGGCCGCGTTGACCGGGTCCGCAGGGCTGTGCGGGCCCGGGTCAGCGGTTGTGGTGGTGGCCGCGGGGCTGGTCCGGCCGGGAACGGCCGGTGGGCGGGGCCCCGTCGAGTCGCGGATGACCAATTCGGTCTGGAGCATTACCTGTGCGGTGGTACGACGGTCGTCTGCTGCGACGGTCCTGTTGCCACCCCGGTTGCGATGGGCGGCAGCACTGTCGTGTTGGAGCAGCATGTCGACGGCCGTCCGGCCGGCGGCCGCTGTTGGTGTGGCCACCGTCGTCAATTTCGGCCGGACCAGTCGGCTCAGCGCGATGTCGTCTATGCCGACGACGCTGACCTCCTGGGGCACCCGGATCCCGAGCGAGTCGAGCCCTTCCATCAGGCCGATCGCCATCAGGTCGTTGTAGGCGAGGACAGCGGTGACGCCCGCCCGGCGGACCTGTTCCGCGTTGGCGATGCCACCACCCTCGGTGGGCGGGTTGGGGCCGAGTACGGTCAGCGCCGCGTCGGCGGAGCGGGCGGCGGCGGTGGCCGCCCGGCGGATCTCACGGCTGGTCCAGGATCCGCGGGGGCCGCCGAGCAGGGCGAGGTTGTGGTGTCCGAGCCCGGTCAGGTGCTCGATCGCCAGCCTGGCCCCCTGTCCGACGTCCATCACCACCGCCGGTAGTCCGGTCACCTGACGGTTGATCACGACCAGCGGCACCTCGCGGCTGAGCTGCTCGATCAGGCTGTTGCTCATGCGGGGGCTGCACAGCAGGATGCCGTCGACCTGTTTGGCCAGCGCGTGGACCAGGTCCTCCTCGGCGGCCGGGTCCTCGTTCGTGTCGGCCACGAAGATGTGGTAGTCGCGGTGCCGGGCCTGGCTCTCGGCCGCCTTGATCAGTGGTGGGAAGAACGGGTTCGCGATGTCGGCGACGATCAGGCCGATGTTGTGCGTACGGCCGGTGATCAGCGCGCGGGCCGCGCGGTTGGGTCGGTAGCCGAGGTGCTCGGCGCAGGCCAGCACCCGGAGACGGGTCTCCGGGTTGACCAGGTGCGGGGCGGAGAACGTGCGGGACACGGTGGAGATGTGCACGCCGGAGGCACGCGCGACGTCTCGGATGGTGGCTGGCACGCGAGTCCCTTCGCTCTCCACGCCGGCCGGTGTCCGGTGGCCGACGGTTGTGCTCGTCATCACATTGGGTGTCGCCAATTAATGCAAACGGTTGCTCCGGTGTCAACGGGTCTTGGTTACGGGTTTGTTGCGGCGAGCATCCTTCGATGCCGCCATACCTTCGTAAATCCGGAGAAAATACGCCGGTTTGTTGTCGATCGTTGACGACGAGAGTCCTCACGTGGTTACTTCGGCTGCAAACCTTTGCAGTCACACCGAGGCCACCACCGGCCTTTGGCAGTCACACGGAGGCCGAGCGGGATGTCCACAGAACCCGGAAAACGACTTCGTTACGCCGTCGTCGGCACCGGCGCGCGGGCCGAGATGTTCGTCCGCGCGCTCGTGCTCGACCACCCCGCGACCGCCGAGCTGGTCGCGTTCGCCGACGTCAACCAGGCCAGGATGGACGCGCACAACGAGTGGCTGGAGGAACTCGGCTTCGACTCGGTGCCGACGTACCTGGCCGTCGACTACACGACCATGCTCGAGAAGGAACGGGTCGACGTGGTCCTGGTGACCACCGTGGACCGGGTGCACGACGAGTACATCGTGGCCGCGCTGCGCTCCGGTCGTGACGTCATCACCGAGAAGCCGATGACCATCGACGTGCCCCGCTGCCAGCGGATCCTCGACGCGGTGGCCACCACCGGCCGAAAGGTTTCGGTGGCG
Organism: Micromonospora sp. NPDC004704; assembly: GCF_053601675.1. Taxonomy (NCBI): domain Bacteria; kingdom Bacillati; phylum Actinomycetota; class Actinomycetes; order Micromonosporales; family Micromonosporaceae; genus Micromonospora; species Micromonospora sp. NPDC004704. The sequence continues at coordinate 339,420 of NZ_JBSGCD010000005.1, forward strand.
TTCAACTACCGCTACAACCCGTTGCACGAGAAGGTGCGCGAGGTGCTCGCCGCCGGCGAGATCGGCGAGATCGGCTCGGTCCACTTCGAGTGGCTGCTCGACGTCCGCCACGGCGCCGACTACTTCCGGCGCTGGCACCGGGAGAAGGCCAACTCCGGCGGCCTGATGGTGCACAAGGCCAGCCACCACTTCGACCTGGTCAACTGGTGGCTGGACGCGGTGCCGGAGGAGGTCTACGCCTCCGGCCGGCTCTTCTTCTACGGCGAGAACGGCAAACGCCACGGGTACGCCCGCGACTACGACCGGGCGCACGGCTCCCCGGCCGCCGCCGGTGACCCGTTCGCGCTGCACCTGGCCAGCCACCCCCGCCTGCGGGCGCTCTATCTGGACGCGGAGGCCGAGGACGGCTACCACCGGGACCAGAACGTCTTCGCGCCCGGCGTCACCATCGAGGACGACATGTCGGTGCTGGCCAGGTACTCCAACGGTGCCACCATGACCTACCACCTGACCGCGTACGCGCCCTGGGAGGGCTACCGGGTGATGGTCAACGGGAGCAAGGGGCGGCTGGAACTGGAGGTCGTGGAGAGCGACTTCGTCAGCCCGTACGCGGCCGGTGAACTCAAGGGCGCCGCGCTGCACGGCGTACAGGCCGCGATCGAGGAGGGGTGGGCGAAGCTGACCGTCCGACCGTTCTGGGAGCAGGCCCGACAGGTGCCGGTGTCCGGCTACACCCGTACCGGTCACGGCGGTGCCGACGTACGGATGACCGGGGTGCTCTTCGGTGGGCACCCCGACCCGATGGACCGTGGTGCCACCGCCCGCGACGGCGCGTTGGCGCTGCTCACCGGCCTGGCGGCGAACCGCTCCTTCGAGACCGGCCAGCCGGTCCGCGTTGCCGACCTGCTCACCATTCCCTGATCACGAGGAGCCCGCTTCCGTGCCCCCACTACCAGGAGCCGACCTGCTCCTCCCGGCCGAGCCCACCCAACGGGCGATCGCGCGGGAGCTGTACGCGTTGGCGAAGGACCAACCGCTGATCTCCCCGCACGGGCACGTCGACCCGGCCATCCTCGCCGAGGACGCTCCGTTCCCCGACCCCGCGCGGCTGATCATCGTCCCTGACCACTACCTGACCCGGATGCTGCTCAGCCAGGGCATCCCCCCGGCCGACCTGGGCGTGCCCACGGTCGACGGGGCGCCGGTGGAGACCGACGGCCGGACCATCTGGCGCCGGTTCGCCGCGAACTGGCACCTCTACCGGGGCACCCCGTCCCGGCTCTGGCTGGAGCAGACGTTCCGCCAGGTCTTCGGGGTCACCACCGCGTTCGGGCCGGCGACCGCCGACGAGATCTACGACGAGATCGCGGCGCGGCTGGCCGAGCCGGAGTTCCGCCCCCGGGCGCTGTTCGAGCGGTTCAACATCGAGACCCTGGCGACCACCGAGTCGCCCCTGGACGACCTGGGCCGGCACGCCAAGCTGGCCGCCGACGGCTGGGGCGGACCGGGCGGACGGGTGATCACCACGTTCCGGCCGGACAACGTGGTCGACATGGAGTTCGACGGCTGGGCCGAGAACGTCGAACGCCTCGGCGGCGTCGCCGGTACGGACACCGCGACGTACGCCGGTTACCTCGAAGCCCTGCGGGTGCGCCGGCAGGCGTTCATCGCGGCCGGGGCGACCTCGTCCGACCACGGTCACCCGACCGCGCTGACCCTGCGGTTGAGCCAGGCCGAGGCGGCCACCCTGTTCGACCGGGGCCGGCTCGGCACCGCCACACCAGAGGACGCCGAGGCGTTCCGGGCGCACATGCTGGTCGAGTTCGCCGCGATGTCGATCGAGGACGGGCTGGTGATGCAACTGCACCCCGGCGCCGTACGCAACCACAACCGCTGGCTGTACGGCCGGCACGGGCGCGACGTCGGCGGCGACATCCCGCAGGCCACCGAGTACCTGCACGCCCTCACCCCGCTGCTCGACGCGTACGGCAACGATCCCCGGCTGCGGTTGGTCGTCTACACCCTGGACGAGTACACCTTCACCCGCGAGCTGGCCCCGCTGGCCGGCGGTTACGCCGCGCTCTATCTCGGGGCGCCGTGGTGGTTCCTGGACTCGCCCGAGGTGCTGCGCCGGTTCCGCGAGGCGGTCACGGAGAGCGCAGGCTTCTACAACACCGCCGGTTTTGTCGACGACACCCGTGCGTTCTGCTCCATCCCGGTACGCCACGACGTGTCCCGCCGGATCGACGCCGGGTTCCTGGCCCGGCTCGTCGCCGAGGAGCGGCTGCCGTTGGACGAGGCCGCCGAGACGATCGTCGACCTGGCGTACCACCTGCCCAAGCGGGTCTTCAAGATCGGGGAGAAGCTGCAATGACGGTGACCATCACCGCCGCCGAGGTGCACGACGTACGGTTCCCGACCGCGGCGGCCGGCGACGGCTCGGACGCGATCAACCGGGGCGACTACTCGGCCAGTTACGTCGAGCTGCGCACCGACGACCCGAGCGGGGTCTTCGGCGCCGGCTTCACCTTCACCAACGGTCGGGGCAACGAGCTGACCTGCGGTGCCATCCGAGCGCTCGCCCACCACGTGGTCGGCCGTACGGTGGAGGAGATCTTCGAGGACCCGGTGACGTTCTGGCGCTCGCTCAGCGCGGACGTGCAGTTGCGCTGGCTCGGCCCGGAGAAGGGCGTCATCCACATGGCGACCGGCGCCCTGGTCAACGCCGTCTGGGACCTGCGGGCCAAGCTCGCCGGCAAGCCGATGTGGCGGCTGCTGGCCGAGATGCCGACCGAGGAACTTGTCGCCAGCATCGACTTCCACCACATCAGCGACGCCATCACCCCGGCCGACGCCACCGCCATCCTCGACAACGGACTCGTCGGGCTGAAGGAGCGGCTGGCCGAGCTGGAGGAGAGCGGCTTCCCGTCGTACACGACGTCGGTCGGGTGGCTCGGTTACCCGGACGAGAAGGTCCGGGCGCTGACCCGGGCGGCGTACGCCGACGGGTGGCGGGCGATGAAGATGAAGGTCGGCGGCCCAATCGAGGACGACGTACGGCGGGCCCGGATCATCCGGGAGGAGATCGGCCCGGACGCGCTGCTGATGATGGACGCCAACCAGGTCTGGGACGTGGACGAGGCGATCGCCAACATGGAGCGGCTGGCCGAGGTGGAGCCGTACTGGATCGAGGAACCGACGCACGCGGACGACGTACTCGGGCATGCCCGGATCGCCCGCGCGGTGGCACCGGTACGGGTGGCCACCGGCGAGGTGGCGGCGAACCGGGTCATCTTCAAGCAGCTCCTCCAGGCCGAGGCGATCCGGGTGTGCCAGATCGACGCCTGCCGGGTCGGCGGGGTCAACGAGGTCCTCTCGGTGATCCTGATGGCCGCCAAGTTCGGGGTGCCGATCTGCCCGCACGCCGGTGGGGTCGGCCTCTGCGAGTACGTCCAACACCTGGCGATCTTCGACTACCTGCGGGTCGGCACCTCGCTCGACGGCCGCATGGTCGAGTACGTCGACCACCTGCACGAGCACTTCGAGGACCCGGTACGCACCCGCGAGGGCCGTTACCTGCTGCCGGAGCTGCCCGGTTACAGCGCCACGATCAAGCCCGCCTCGATCGCCGAGTTCAGCTTCCCGGACGGCCCGGCATGGCGGTGACCGTCGGCGCGTCGCCGCTGGGGCTCGGTGCCCTGCGCCGGCTGCCATCCGCCGCCCGCCCGCTGGTCCGGCCCGGTACGGTTCCGGCCGGCATCGTGCACCTCGGTCTCGGCGCGTTCCACCGGGCCCACCAGGCGGTCTACACCGAGGAGGCGATCGCGCGGGCAGGTGGCGACTGGGGCATCGTCGGGGTGGCGCCGCGCAGCACCGAGGTGGTGAACCAGCTCGCCGCGCAGGACTGCCTGTTCAGCGTCACCACCCTTTCCGGCGCCGGCAGCGAGACCCAGGTGATCGGGGCGCTCGCCGGGGTACGGCACGCGCCCAGCGATCCGGCCGCGATCGTGGCGCTGCTGGCCGATCCGGCGATCCGGATGGTCACGCTCACCGTGACGGAGAAGGCGTACCAGCTCGATCCGGCCAGTGGCCGGTTCAGCCCGGACGCCGAGGTGACCGCCGACCTGACCACCGACCGGGACCCGCGTACGGTTCCCGGGCTGCTGGTCCGTGGCCTGCTCGCCCGAGCCGTCGCCGACGCCGGACCGTTGGCCCTGGTGAGCTGCGACAACCTGCCGTCGAACGGCAAGCGGCTGCACAGCCTGGTCGGCCAGGCGCTGGCGTTCCTGGCCGAGGCCGCCGGTGGGCGCAACGGGGCCAACGGGACGCGGGTGGAGCGGATCGCCGACTGGCTGCGTACGAACGTGACGTATCCGGGGACCATGGTGGACCGGATCGTCCCGGCGAGCACGCCCGAGACGTTCGCGGCCGCGCAGACCGCGCTGGGCTTCACCGACCTGGCCGCGGTGGCGGCGGAGCCGTACCGGCAGTGGGTGATCGAGGACGACTTCCCCGGTGGCCGTCCGGCCTGGGAGCAGGCGGGGGCGGTGCTGACCGACGATGCCGGACCGTGGGAGCGGCTGAAGCTGCGGGCGCTCAACGGGGTGCACTCGGCCACCGCGTACCTGGGCGCGCTCGCCGGGCGGGAGACCATCGCCGACGCGCTGGAGATCCCGTACCTGCGTGAGGTGCTGCGTCGGCTGATCGCCGAGGACGTGGCGCGCAGTTTCAGCCCGCCGGACGGGGTGTCGGTGGTCGACTACGGCGAACAGGCGCTGGCCCGGTTCGCCAACCCGGTGATCCGCCACCGGACCATCCAGGTGGCGATGGACGGTTCGCAGAAGCTGCCACAGCGGATGCTGCACACCCTGGTCGACCTGCGGGCCGCCGGACACTCACCCCGGTACGCGGCACTGGCGGTCGCCGCCTGGATGCGGTTCGTCCAGGGGCGCGCCGACGACGGCACCCCGCTGTCGTTGGACGACCCGCTCGCCGACCGGATCCGGGCGGCGCTGGCTGCCGGCAAGGACACCCCGGCCGGGGTGGTCGACTCGCTGTTCGCGCTGACCGAGGTCTTCCCGGCTGAACTCGCCGCCGACGAGGTGGTCCGCGAGCTGGTGCTGGAGTGGTTGACCGCGCTCGATCGGCACGGGGTCGAGGCGACCCTGGCGGGTGCGACATGACCGACCGGTGGTCCGGAGCGGTGGCCGGCGGGCGACAACCCGCCGGGCCACCCCGGGTGGCGTTGATCGGTGCCAGCGGCCACGGCCGCTGGCACCGGCAGGTCATCGCCGAACTGGGCGGTGCCGGTCGGCTGGAACTGGTCGCCCTGGTCGACGTACGGCCGGTCGAGCCGTTGCCGGACGCGGACGCCGCCGAGACCTCGGCGGTCTTCACCGACCACCGGGAGATGCTCCGGGCCGTCCGCCCGGACGTGGTGGTCGTCTGTACGCCGCCGCACACCCACCTGCCGATCGCCCTGGACGTGCTCGCGTCCGGGGCCGATCTGCTGCTGGAGAAGCCACCGGTGCTCGGCACGCACGAGCACCGCGCCCTGTCGATGGCCCGTGCCGCCAGTGGCCGGGCGATCCAGGTCGGCTTCCAGGCGCTCGGCTCGGCGGCCCTGGTGGAACTGCTCGCCGCCGTCGCCGACGGCCGCCTCGGTACGGTCACCGGCATCGCCACGGTTGCCTCCTGGCAACGTACCGACGCCTACTACGCCCGGTCCCCGTGGGCCGGGCGGCGCAGCCTCAACGGGCATCCGGTGCTCGACGGCGCGCTGGTCAACCCGCTGGCGCACGCGGTCATGCAGTGTCTGGCGGTGGCCGCCGCCGTGTCGTCCCGGCTGGGTGTGCGGGGAGCCGATCCGGTGGCGGTCGAGTTGGAGCGGTACCGGACCCGGCCGATCGAGGTGGACGACACCGCCTCGCTGCGGGTGACGCTCCGCTCCGGTCTGCCGGTGGTGGCGGCGGTGACCCTGGCCGGGGAGGAGTTCATCCCCGGTGAGGTGATCGTGCGCGGTACGGCGGGTCGGGCGGTGCTGGAGTACCCGACCGACCGGCTGCTGTTGCCCGGCGACCCGGAGCCCCGCGAGGTCCCGGGTCGGGTGGGCCTGCTGGCGAACCTGCTGGACCACCGGGAGGACCCGGAAGGGGTGCCGCTGATCGTGCCGCTGGACCGTACGGAGGGTTTCACCGCGCTGATCGAGGCGATCCACGCGGCCCCCGAGCCGACCCTGCTGGGCGGCGGGAACGTGCTCGGTACGGGCGAACCGCCGGACCGGGTGTGGTCGATCCGGGGTGTGAACGGGGTGCTGCGGCAGGCCGCCGAGTCGGGTGCGCTGCTGCACGAGTTGGGCGTGCCGTGGGCGGTCAAGCCGTACCGGGTTGCGCTGGGCGAGGAGACGGGCAATGGCTGAGCCGCGTACGGAAAACCGGCTGCAAATTATTGGGACAGCCGTGCGGTAGGAATCGGACCGAATACCCACTTCTCGGCCAGCGGGCGGCCGAGACAATTAATATTGCCTCCATTCCCTGCAACATAACTGCACACGTAGCACATTGACTCATGTGACTACGTTTCCTTACCGTCTGTTTGTGAACAGGTTTCGTGCGCGTTACGGAACCGGAAATCGACAGGCAGACGCGGAGAGTGCAGATGCGACTGATCAGGTTGACCGCCGTACTGGTGGGGATCTCGCTCGTGGTGGTGCCGGGAACGGCCGTAACCGCAGGTGGATCACATGACCGACTGTCCTGGGGAGCCCGTCTGCTGGGCCGGCAGGCATTGCCGGCGAATGACGGCTGGGCCGCCGCCGGACCTGGTACGACCGGCGGTTCCGCCGCCACCGAGGACCAGATCCACGTGGTCGACAGCCGTACCGAACTGGTGGCCGCACTCGGTGGCGACAATGCCACCAACCGGAGCAACGCCACCCCGAAGATAATCTACGTCCAGGGTTCCATCGACGGTTACGAAGCCGTCGACGGAACACTCCTGGACTGCGCCGACCTGGCCGATCCGGAATACAGCCTGCCCGCCTATCTGGCCGCGTACGACCCGGCGGTCTGGGGGCGGGTGGCGCCGAGCGGACCGGTCGAGGCGGCCCGGGTGCGGTCGGTGGCGAACCAGACCCGACAGACCCAGATCAACGTCGGGCCGAACACCACCATCATCGGGTTGCGGGGTGCCACGCTCGCCGGGCTGACCCTGATGCTCGACGGGGCCAGCAACTCGATCGTCCGCAACCTCACCTTCGACGACGCCCGTGACTGCTTCCCGGCCTGGGCGCCGACCGATGGCGAGAACGGCAACTGGAACTCCCAGTTCGACCAGGTCTCGGTACGCCGCAGCGAGAACGTCTGGGTCGACCACAGCACCTTCACCGACGGCGACAACCCGGACTCGGCGCAGCCGGTCTACTTCGGTCGGCCGTACCAGGTGCACGACGGTTCGCTGGACATCACCCACACCGCCAGCCGGGTCACCGTCTCCTACAACCGGTTCACCGGTCGGGACAAGGTGATGCTGATCGGCTCGTCGAACACGGTCGGCCCGGACGTGGGCCGGCTCAACGTCACCCTGCACCACAACCTGTTCGCCGGCACCCTCCAGCGCCTGCCCCGGGTCCGGTTCGGCCAGGTCGACCTCTACAACAACCACTACCAACTAGCCGGCGGCGACTTCCAGTACGCGCTCGGCGTCGGCGTCCAGTCGGCCCTATACGCGGAGAACAACTTCTTCGCCGTAGCCGACGGGATCGCGCCGGAGGACCTGCTCTACGACTGGGGCGGCACCACGCTCACCGAGCGCGGTAGCTGGGTCCGTACCGATGGGGGTTGGCCCCGGCCGACCAGCCTGCTCGACGCCTACAACAGCACCCACGACCCGGACCTGGGCGCGGACGCCGGCTGGACGCCCACCCTGCGCGCCACCCCGCCCTTGCCCACCGCGTTGGTTCCGTTGGCCGTCCAGCTCCTGGCCGGCGCCAACCGCCTACCCGTCTGACCCGGTGGGAAGGGCCCGCCCGTCCCGCGGGCCCTTCCCACCACCCGAACCCGTCCCACCCCGAACCCGTTTCACCCCCAACCCTGTTCCACCACCACAGGAGGCCCACTGTGAAATCGATCCGGACCCGGGGACGACCGACCTGGCGCGTGCTCGCCGCGACGGTCGCCGCCGGCACCCTCAGCGTCGCCGCGGTGACCTTCGGGATGCCGTACGCGTTCGCCGACACCCTGCTGTCGGACACCTTCGAGGACGGCAACTCCAACGGCTGGTCGAAGTCCGGCGGTAGCTGGTCGGTGGTGACCGACGGCTCGCTGGTCTACCGCCAGTCCGGGCAGAGCAGCGACGCCCGCACCCTGGTCGGCCAGCCGAGCTGGGGCGACTACGGCGTGCAGGCACGGGTGAAGCCGACCGGCTTCAACGGCGCCAACCGGCACGTCGGCGTGGTTGCCCGCGCGCAGAGCAGCAGCAGCTACTACGCCCTCGTGGTGACCAGCGGCGGCGCGGTGCAACTGGTCAAGCGGGCCGGCGGCGACCCGGTCGCGCTCGGCACCGGGTCGGGCGCGGTGCCGGTCGGCACCTGGGCGACCCTGCGGCTGGACGCCGTCGGCAGCTCACTGCGCGGGTACGTCAACGGCAACCTGGCGGTCCAGGCCACCGACACCGGTTTCAGCTCCGGCCGGGCCGGGCTTGCCACCTCGTACGCCAGCGCCTCGTTCGACGACGTCGAGGTGGCGACGGTGACCGGCCCGCCGCCGACGACCGGCCCGACCACCGGCCCGACCCTGCCGCCGACCGAGCCGCCGCTCGATCCGGGCGCCCCGCCGATCGGCTTCGCGTCGGTGAACGCGCTCGGCCAGAACGGCACCACCGGTGGGGCCGGCGGCCCGACCGTCACCGTCGACACCCCGGCCGAGTTGCTGGCCGCGATCGCCCAGTCGGGGCCGCTCAACATCCGGGTCAGCGGCATGATCGGGCTGCCCGGACCGATGCACGACGTGACCTCGGACAAGACCATCGTCGGTGTCGGCGCCAGCTCCGGGATCACCGGCGGTGGGCTCAACATCGGCATCCCGGTCAGCAGCGCGACCAGTCCGCCCGCCGACGCGGTGCACAACGTCATCGTCCGGAACCTGAACTTCCGCAACACCGTGGACGACGCGATCAACGTGCAGATGTTCACCCACCACGTCTGGATCGACCACAACGACCTGTCGCTCGGTTACGACGGTCTGATCGACATCAAGCGGGGGGCCAGCTACGTCACGGTCTCCTGGAACCACACCCACCACCACACGAAGAACATGCTGCTCGGCCACGACGACAGCAACGCGGCCCAGGACGTCGGTTACCTGAAGGTGACGTACCACAACAACTGGTTCGACCGTACGCCGCAGCGCAATCCGCGGGTCCGGTTCGGTGAGCCGGTGCACGTGTTCAACAACTACTTCGTCTACAACACCGACGTCGGTGTCGCCTGCCAGCTCAACTCCGGCTGCGTTGTCGAGGGCAACTACTTCGAGGACGTCGAGGTGCCCTGGTCGGTGAGCTACGCCGGATCGCGGGGCCGGCTGGTGGCCCGGAACAACGTACTCGCGGGCACCAGCGAGCCGGGTGACTCCGGCGGAACGGTGCAGGAACCGAGCACGTACTACAGCTACACGGTCACCGATCCGAACAACATCAAGTCGGTCGTGACGGCCGGTTCCGGCACGGGCAAGATCGGCCTCTGACGGCCGTCGGGGTCGGCCGCCGCCGTACGGCGGCCGAACCCTCCGGTGCGCGCCGGGAGCGGTACGGGCGAGTCAGCCCGGTTCTCCCGCATCCCTCCCGGCGTGGCGCCGATCGATCCGAGTGGGCCAGGGACAGCACTTTCCCCAAGGGCGAACCCTGCCCACAAAGATCGAAAGTTATCGATCTATCTGCCTACCTGGGCGGATAGCCACCAAGGAGGTTCAGTGACAACCACAGAAACCCGGCGCAGGCATCGTCGCGGTCTCCTGATCGCGGTCGGCGCAGCAGTCGCCGCGGTCGCCCTGGCGCTCGGCATGGGCGCCACCGCCTACGCCGCGACACTCTTCTCCGACGACTTCGAGGACGGCAACTCGACCGGCTGGACGCCGTCGGGCGGAAGCTGGTCGGTCGCCACCGACGGGTCCAGGGTCTACCGGCAGAGCGGCACCAGCAGCGACGCCCGCTCCATCGCCGGTACGGCGAGCTGGACCAACTACTCGGTCCAGGCGACCGTCAAACCGACCGCCTTCAACGGCTCCAACCGGTTCGTCGCCCTGCTCGGCCGGGTGCAGAGCAGCACCAGCTACTACTACCTGGCCCTGCGCAGCAACAACACGGTCGAGCTGAAGCGACTCTCCGGCGGCTCCTCCACCACGCTCGACACCGCCAGCGTGACGGTGAGCGTCGGCACCACGTACACGCTGCGGCTCGACGTCAACGGCAGCTCGCTGCGGGGGTACGTCAACGGGACCCTGCTCGCCGAGGGCACCGACAGCCAGTACGCCACCGGCCGGATCGGCGTCGCGACGTTCAACGCCTCGGCGAACTTCGACAACGTGGTGGTCTCCTCCGGCGGAAGCGACCCGACGCCGACCCCGACGAACCCGACCCCGACCCCGACCACGCCGACTCCGACCCCGCCCGGCAACCCGGGTAGCAACGTCGCCGACGGCTGGGCCTCGGTCGACGCGTGGGGCCAGAACGGCACCACCGGTGGTGCGGGCGGCCCGACCGTCACCGTCACCACCGCCTCCCAGTTCATCACCGAGGCGGCCTCGACCGGACCGAAGATCATCCAGGTCAGCGGACTGATCGCGCTGCCCGGACCGATGCACGAGGTCACCTCCGACAAGACCATCGTCGGGCTCGGGGCGAACTCCGGCTTCACCGGCGGCGGGCTCAACATCGGCCTGCCGATCGACAACGCGATCACCGCACCCCCGGCGAACGCCGTACACAACGTCATCCTGCGGAACCTGAACTTCCGGGACTGGGCGGACGACGCGGTCAACGTGCAGATGTTCTCGCACCACATCTGGATCGACCACAACACCTGGACCACCGGGTTCGACGGTGGCGTGGACGTCAAGCGCGGCTCGTCGTACGTGACGATCTCGTACAACCACGCCGACGGCACCGACAAGAACATGCTGCTCGGCCACGACGACGGCAACGCCGCCCAGGACACCGGCCGGCTGAAGGTCAGCTACCACCACAACTTCTTCGACAACACCAACCAGCGCAACCCCCGGGTCCGCTTCGGCGACCAGGTACACGTCTACAGCAACTACTACCTGAACACCGGCAACTACGGGGTGGCCGCCACCGAGGACTCCGGCGTCATCGTCGAGGGCAACTACTTCGAGAACGTCGACGACCCGTACCACCTGGGTGAGGCGTCCTCCGGGGACGGCCGGCTGGTCGCCCGGAACAACTGCCTGGTCAACTCCGGTGCCGGCGAGACCGGCGGCAGCGTCACCAACCCGCCGTACCCGTACACGATCGGCACCGCCTGCGACACCAAGGCCACGGTGACCGCGCAGGCCGGGGTCGGCAAGGTCGGTCTGCCCGGCGGCCCGACCAACCCGCCCGCCACCACCCCGCCGGCCACCACGCCCCCGGCGACCACCCCGCCGGCCACCACCCCGCCGCCGACCGGGCCGCCGCAGACCGGCCTCATCGGCTGGGCCGCGCAGAACGGCGGCACCACCGGCGGTGCCGGCGGCTCGACCGTCACGGTGACCACCGGTCAGGCGCTCGCCGACGCCCTGGAGTCGTCGTCACCATTGATCATCCGGGTGCAGGGCTCGCTGAGCATGCCCGACACCATGAACGACGTCCGGTCGAACAAGACCGTGCTCGGCGTCGGCACCAACGCGACCCTGGACAACGGGCTGAACGTCAGCTCCGCGACCAACGTCATCATCCGCAACCTCACCTTCCGGGGCTGGGACGACGACGCGATCAACGTGCAGGGCTCGCGCAACGTCTGGATCGACCACAACACCTTCGACAGCGGCTACGACGGCGCGGTCGACGTGAAGCGGGAGTCGGACTTCGTCACCGTCTCCTGGAACCGGGTCGTGAACCACACCAAGAGCATGCTGCTCGGCCACGACGACGGGCACACCGCCGACATCGGCCACCTGCGGGTGACGTACCACCACAACTGGTTCGACGGCAGCAAGGAACGGCACCCTCGGGTGCGTTTCGGCGACCCGGTGCACGTGTTCAACAACTACTACTTCGGCGCCGACTACGGGGTCGCGTCCACCATGGGCGCGGGCGTGCTGGTCGAGGGCAACTACTTCGAGAACGTCACCCGGCCGACCGCCGTCGGTTATGCCGAATCGGACCCGGGTGACCTGGTCCAGCGCAACAACTTCTTCGTCAACTCCGGTGCCCCGGAGAGCGCGGGCGACGTCGCGGCGATTCCGTACGCGTACAGCACGGACGCGGCGGCGAACGTCAAGTCGATCGTCACCGCGGGCGCGGGCGCCGGTCGCATCAACCCCTGACCCACCAAACCCGTCCCCATACCGGCGGGGCGGCGGCCGCAATCCGTCGCCCCGCCATCCACCAACGGAGGAATCGTGCACGTACCGAAAGGAAGAAGCCGGCGCGGCCTGCTGGTCGCGTTCGGTGCGGCCGGAGTGGCGGTGGCACTCACCGTCGGCCTGACCACGGCGGCCCAGGCCGCAACCCTGTTCGCGGACAACTTCAACGACGGCAACGCCGACGGCTGGTCGAAGTCCGGCGGCGACTGGTCGGTGGTGACCGACGGTACGGCCGCCTACCGCCAGGGCAACACCGGCAGTGAACTCGCCCGTGCCTTCGCCGGCCAGACGAGCTGGACCGACTACCAGGTGCAGGCCAGGGTCAAGCCGCTGGCGTTCAACGGCTCGAACCGCGCGGTCGGCATCGCCTCCCGGTCGAACAGCGCCACGAAGATGTACCGGCTGGCGCTGGTCAACAACAACCGGGCCGAGTTGCAGGCGGTCAACGGCAGCGCGGTCACCGTGATCGGTTCGGCCTCGGTCTCGGTCTCCGCCGGCACCTGGTACACCCTGCGGCTGGAGGCGAGCGGCAGCACCATCCGCGGCTTCGTCAACGGCAGCCAGATCGGCTCGGGCAGCAACAGCGCCCAGGGCGCCGGCCGGATCGCCCTGGTCACCACGTACGCCAGCGCGGTCTTCGACGACATCTCGGTGGACAGCAACGGCGGCACCACGCCGACCACCCCGCCGACGTCGGGTCCGACCAACCCGCCCACGAACCAGCCGACCACCCCGCCGCCGACGACCGGTCCGGCCCTGCCGCCGCAGACCGGGCTGGTCGGTTGGGCCACCCAGAACGGTGGCACCTCCGGCGGTGGCAGCGCCTCGCCGGTCACCGTCTCCGACTCGGGTGCTCTGACCAGCGCTCTCGGCTCCACCAGCGCCTCGGTCATCCGGGTCTCCGGCACCATCTCCTGTTCCGGGATGCTCCGGGTCCGGTCGAACAAGACCATCCTCGGCATCGGCTCCGGCGCCACCATCTCCGGCTGCGGCTTCAACATCAACGGCGACCGCAACGTCATCATCCGCAACCTCAACTTCCGGGGCTGGGACGACGACGCCATCAACGTCCAGGAGTCGGCCACCAACATCTGGATCGACCACAACAGCTTCACCGACGGCTACGACGGCGCCGTCGACATCAAGCGCGGCTCCGACTTCGTCACCGTCTCCTGGAACCGCGTCTTCGGCCACGACAAGAACATGCTCCTGGGCCACAGCGACGACAACGGCAGCCAGGACATCGGCCACCTGCGGGTGAGCTACCACCACAACTGGTTCGACGGCACCACCCAGCGCAACCCACGGGTGCGGTTCGCGAACCCGGTCCACGTCTACAACAACTACTACAACAACAACAGCGGGTACGGCGTCGCCTCCACCGAAGGCGCCGGGGTACTCGTCGAGGGCAACTACTTCGAGAACGTGCCGGACCCGTACCACCTCGGTGAGGCCGACTCCGGTCCCGGCACCCTGGTCGCCCGGAACAACCACTTCGTGAACTCCGGCTCCGGCCAGACCGGCGGCAGTGTCGCCAGCATCCCGTACTCCTACCAGCTCGACACCGCCAGCAGCGTCAAGTCCATCGTCACCTCGGGCGCCGGCACCGGCCGGATCGGCCTGTAGACAAACGATTGGCAGGGGCTCCTTCCGCGAACAGGAAGGGGCCCCTGCCCACAGCGTGGCCGGAGGGCTCCGTGATACCTCGATCCCGACTTCGGCGGGGCGGACTGGTCGCTGCGGCGGCCGGCACCGCGACCGCCCTGCTCGTCGCGTTCGGCGGCGGCTTCGCGTACGCCGACACGCTCCTCGCCGACAACTTCGAGAGTGGAAACTCCAACAGTTGGTCCAAGTCCGGTGGTAGCTGGTCGGTGACCGGTGACGGCTCGCAGGTGCTGCGCCAGTCGAGCACCAGCAGTGACGCCCGAGCCACCGCCGGCACCGCGACCTGGACCAACTACACCGTGCAGGCGCGGGTCAAGCCGACCGCGTTCAACGGAACGGACCGTTCGGTGGGTCTGGCCGCACGGGCACAGACCTCGTCGAGTTACTACGCGCTGGTGCTCACCAATGCCGGGCGGTTGGAACTGCGCGAGCGTTCCGGCGGTACGCAGGCCGTACTGGCCTCGGTCGCGGCCACGGTGACCGTGGGCGGGTGGCACACCCTGGCGCTGGAGGTGAACGGCAGCAGCCTGCGCGGCTGGCTGAACGGCACCGCCCTGCTCAGTGCCTCCGACAGCAGTCTGCCCACCGGCCGGGTGGGGCTGGTCACCACGTACGCCAGTGGTTCTTTCGACGACGTGACGGTGACCGGTGCCGGTGGCACGCCGCCGACCACCACCCCGACGGCGACGCCGACCGGCGGGCCGACCGTACCGCCGACCACCGGGCCGCCGACGAACCCGCCGCCGCAGACCCCGGCCGGGCTGGTCGGTTACGGCGCGGTCAGCGGGCGTGGTCTCGCGACCACCACCGGCGGAACCGGCGGGACCGTGGTCACGGTGACCGACGCGGCCGGGTTCGAGACCCAGGCGGGGAGCCGGGAGACGCTGGTCATCCAGGTCTCCGGGATCATCAGCCTGGACGACGCGGTCTACGTACGCTCCAACAAGACCATCGTCGGGATCGGCGCCAACTCGGGCTTCACCGGTGGCGGGCTGAAGATGTCCGGCCAGCAGAACATCATCATCCGCAACCTGAAGATCTCGTTGCCGGTCGGGGTTGACGCGATAACTGTGCAAAACAGCCATCATGTCTGGATTGACCATAACGAGCTGTGGAGCGATCGGGCCCATGACATCGACTACTACGACGGTTTGATCGACATCACCCACGCGTCGGACTTCATCACGGTCTCCTGGAACATCCTCCGGGACCACTGGAAGACCTCGCTGATCGGGCACGACGACGACAACGTCGCCGAGGACACCGGGCACCTGACGGTGACCTACCACCACAACCACTGGTCCAACCTGGACGCCCGTGGCCCGAGCGTCCGGTTCGGCACCGCGCACGTCTACAACAACTACTACTCGAACGTGGTCAACGGGGTGCACTCCCGGATGAGCGCGCAGGTGCTGGTGGAGAACAACGTCTTCCGCAACACCGGTACGCCCGTCAAGACCACCACCCTCTCCGTTCAGGACGGGTACGCCGTGGAACGCGGCAACGACTTCGGCGGTGGCGTCAACAACATCACCCAGGTCGGCAGCTTCACCACCCCGCCGTACACGTACCCGCTCGACCCGACCTCGTCCGTGATCGCCGCCGTCACGTCCGGCGCAGGCACCGGCCGCCTCTGACGGTCGTCGCAGGCGGCGCGACGATCTTGCACTTGTGGTGGTACACAAATCCGGATGAGTGCCCTGATCCGGGCGCCACAAGTGCAAGATCGTCGAGGGAATCGGGGGTGGGGCATCGGCGGAAGTTGGGTTCGGGTCACAGATCATCAGCCGCCACACCTGCACCGGGCCGATCGAGCGGCCGGGAATGATCGACTTCGCTCGGTGTTCCGAACCGACTCCGGTCGCGAGTTGACCGCACCACCTGCCCGGCCGGGACGGACCGTGCGTAGCGGTCGGTCAGGGTACGGAGGTGGTCGACGAGTTCGGGGGGCTCGGTGACGTCGAAGTCGACGCCGAGCAGGCCGAGGTACACCGCGAGCGTCTGGACGCTGTCCGCCCCGGTGTTCAGCACGCAGGTGCGATCGTCCACCGCCTCCACCACGCCCACCGCCGGGTTGATCCGCTCGGCCACCACGGTCGCGGGCGCGTGCACCAGGACGCGGGACCGGTAGCGCCAGGCCGCGGCCGAGACTCCCCTTGCGACGTACGCGGCGGCGCCTCCCTCCGGCGGGTCGCGCGGGGGGAAGCGTGGCCCGGTGGGCGTACGGGGCTGGATCCGGTCGACCCGGAACGTACGCCAGTCCTGCCGGTCGACGTCCCAGGCGAGCAGGTACCAGCGCCGTCCCCACGACACCAGCCGGTACGGCTCGACCGCCCGAACCGCACTCGACCCGTCATGGGCCCGGTAGTCGAACCGGAGTCGTTCCGAGTCCCGGCACGCCCCCGCGAGCACGGTCAGTACGCCGGGGTCGACCACCGGTCCTGGCTGGTCCGCCGGCACCGGCTCGGTGTACGTCTGCAACGCGTTGACCCGGTGCCGTAGCCGGGCCGGCAGCACCTGTTCGAGTTTGGTCAGCGCCCGTACGGACGACTCCTCGATCCCGGCGACGGTCCCTCCGGCGGCCGTACGCAGACCGACCGCCACGGCGACCGCCTCCTCGTCGTCGAGCAGCAGCGGCGGCATGGCCGCGCCCGCACCCAGGCGGTAACCACCGTCGGTGCCCCTGCTGGCGTGCACGGGGTAGCCGAGGTCCCGCAGCCGGTCGACGTCGCGGCGTACGGTCCGCTCGCTCACCTGGAGCCGCTCGGCCAGTGCGGCACCGGCCCAGTCCCGCCGGGACTGCAACAACGACAGCAGGCGCAGCAGCCGCGCCGAGGTCTCCAACATGCTCCCGAGTCTGTCAGGGCTTCAGGACAGAAGCTGACCGGAAGGGTCCGTAGCGTAGTTGACATGAGCGAGAACACCGAGGTCAAGCCTTTCCGCATCGACATCCCGCAGGCCGACCTGGACGACCTCCGGAACCGGCTCGACCGCACCCGGTGGCCGGACGAGATCCCGGACGCCGGCTGGGACTACGGCGTGCCGGTGGCGTACGTGCGCAAGCTCGCCGAGTACTGGCGGGACGGGTACGACTGGCGGGCCTGGGAAGCGAAGATCAACCAGTATCCGCAGTTCACCACCGAGATCGACGGGCAGAACATCCACTTCCTGCACGTACGCTCGCCGCACGCCGACGCGCTGCCGCTGATCCTGACGCACGGCTGGCCGGGCTCGGTCGTCGAATACCTCAACGTCATCGAACCGCTCACCAACCCGTCCGACGGGTCGCAGGCGTTCCACCTGGTGATCCCCTCGCTGCCCGGGTTCGGCTTCTCCGGACTGACCCGCGAGCGGGGCTGGAACCGTTACCGCACCGCGCGGGCGTGGGCCGAGCTGATGCGCCGGCTCGGCTACCACCGGTACGGCGCGGCCGGAAACGACGGCGGCTCGTTCGTCGCGCCCGAACTGGGCCGGATCGACCCGGAGCACGTGGTCGGCGTACACGTGACCCAGATCTTCTCGTTCCCGTCCGGTGACCCGGCGGAGTTCGCGAAGATCACCCCGGAGGACCAGAAGGCGCTGGAGGTGCTCCAGTGGTTCTACGACAACAAGATGTCGTTCAACACCCTGCACTCACAACAGCCGCAGACCCTGTCGTACGGCATCTTCGACTCGCCGGTCGGCCTGCTCGGCTGGAACGCCCAGCTCTTCGGTGACACCGCCGACGTCGACGCCGACTTCGTCCTGACCAACACGATGTTCTATTGGCTGACCGGCACCGCGACTTCGGCCACCCGGTTCTACTACGAGGACGCGAAGGCCGAGCCTCCCACCGAGCCGACCACGGTGCCGCTCGGACTGGCGATGTTCGAGGGCGACTTCGTCTCCATGCGTACGTTCGCCGAGCGCGACCACCGCAACATCGTGCACTGGAAGTCGTACGGACCGGGCGGCCACTACGCCGCCCACCTCGCCCCGAACGTGCTCGCCGACGACCTGCGCACCTTCTACGCCACGCTGCGCTGACTGTGGGAGCAGCCCTGACCCGGGTCCACGCCGGGTCGGGGCTACTTCCGGTACGGCTGCTACCTCAGGTCGGCGTAGACGATGTCATGGTCGGAGTACGGCGAATTGACAACGGTCACGCCGGGCGGGGCCATGTTCTTCCGCAGGAAGATGTAGTCGAACTTCTTGCGCGGGGGACCCGCGTCCGCGGTCGCCTTGCACGTGAAGCTCGCCTTGGCACCACAGCTCGGGTCGGCGTCCCGGTAGTACACCCACATGGGCCGCATTTCCGACGAGTGCGGCTGCGCGTTGAAGTCACCGAGCACGATCGAGCCGGCGTACTGTCTCGCCACCTCAACCAGGGTTCGGACCTGTGCGGCCCGGAGCTTGCCCTGGCCGTGCTCGGACAGATGGGTGTTGAACACCCGGGTTTTCTTCCGGTTGACCGTCGTCTCCACCCACATGTAACCCCGAGCCTCGGTGCCGCCGTCGGCGTAGAGCGTGTTGCCCTTCTTGGTTATCGGCGCCGCCGAGATGATTGCCTGCCCGAAGGCGTTCCCGCCGAAGAGTCCGCAGTTGGCCCGGTCGTTGCGCACCGTGCCGTACGCGATGTGGTACTGGAGTTTGTATTTGCTCTTCAGGATCGCGACCGTCTTCTTGACGTCCTCCCGGCAGGCTTCCTGCATGCCGAGGACCTGTGGTTTGAACCGGGCGATCTCCTTCGCCTTCTCCTCCGGTCCGCCGTCCTTCCCCACGTGGATGTTCCAAGTCATCACACGATTGGACTGGGCCGCGGTGGAGTTGGCGGCCGAGGCCAGCACGGCGGTGCCGGCGATGAGTGCGCCGACGAGTGCGGTGGCCAACGCGAGTGGCAACACCTTCGCGGTAAGCAGGTGCCGTCGTACCGATTGCATGGGTGACTCCCTCACGACGTCTGGTCGAAGTCGACGAACGACTCGAATCAGCAAAACGTCTGCCAGGCGTTCGGTGAAGGCTTGAAGCTGTACGGACCTGTCCGGATCAGAAAGGAGCGATTTCCGGGGCCGACCGAACAGCACTCGGACGGAACAGCATCAGGACGAGACGGCACCTGGACGGGACGGCACCTGGACGGGACAGCACCGGGACGGGACACGTTCGCCGTAGTTCAGATGGCGCGACGCCGCCGAACTCGCTGTCTGGCCTCGTGTGAGATCAGCCAGCCGAGAATGCGCACGTGGAGGCCGGTGGCGTCGGCTCGCTCTCCTGTCTCGACCACCACCGTGTCGAGTTCTGCCAGGGCCGTGGTGAACTGCGAGCCGAGGTACAGGTACAGCTCGATTCGACGGGCGGGCAGGTACGCGGCCACCAGGTTGAGTCGGGCATCCGGACAGGGCCATGGTCGGGCGTCGATTCGGCAGATCCAGAGCGGCCGGAGCGGTGTGTGCTCGGCCAGTTCGGGGATGATGAGGTCGCCCCGGTCGCTCATAGCGGCGGAAGTTCCCGTTCCATGAAATGGGGCGTGACCAGGTTCAGTCGGGGCGAGACGCAATCGGGAAGGGCTTCGCGGTGGACCGCGACGGACACCTCCTCGCCCTCGGCCCGGTCCAGGATCTCTATCCCGCACAGCGTCACCCATTCAGTCACGAACATGTCGATCCGGTCCGGAAGGCGCGTCACTCGAAGGGTCAGCTCACCCCTGCCGGGCTGAAGCCTGTCCTCGCCCTCCCGGTGGTATTCGGACGGCTGAAAAGTCAGTACGTCACCCACCCGCAGTGTCGTCATCGGCGTTCGTTCCATCCGGTCGTCCCGTAGCACGTTCGTTGACCCAGGGTCCATGGGCGTTCCTGGAAACGAGTGGTTTCCTCGGTGGCCCACGCGGGACGCACCGAGGGCGGGGAAACCGGTGGTACGGGCACCGGCGGTGCCGGTGGCGTTACGAGTCTCAACAGCCAGTCGGCCCAGATCTGCCAGACGAACATCTCGCACCTCCTCGACGTTGGATCCGAGCGGCTCTACGTAATGACAGTCTTCTAAGGACGGCGCTATTGTCGGAAGACGTTCACGCAGGTACCGACCTTCGTCTGGCGATTACACCTTCCCCCTGTTGGTGCTTGGCGATCATCACCGAATATCTGGAGGCGCAATGGAACGCGAAGATCCCCTTGCCTTTGTTCGTGATCAACTCCGTCGGCAGCGCGCCTTGCGCAACATGTCGCAGGAGGAATTCGGCAGGCGTGCCAACTACTCGGCATCCACCGTGTCTGCCGTCGAGACCGGCACCCGCTCGCTCGACCTGCCGTACGCCAAGCGGGCCGACGAGATCCTGGACAGCGGCGGCTTGTTGGAGTCCCTGCTGAAGTCGGCGCAGGGCGACGGTGAGCCTCCGTGGCTAAAGCCCTACCTGGAAGCGGAGCGCAACGCGAGACAGCTCCGATGCTTTGAGCCGCTGCTGGTTCCGGGTCTGCTCCAGACCGAGAACTATGCCCGCGCGGTGATGCGCTCAGTTGACGTTCGCTCCGAGTCGGAGGTGGAGCAGTATGTCGCCTCCCGGATGGAGCGGCAGGAGATCCTGAAGCGCGAGGACCCGCCCCAGTTCATCGGCGTCATCGACGAGTCGGTGTTGCGACGCCGCGATGCGATCATGGGCGAACAGCTCGCGCACCTGCTGCGCATGGCCGAACTGCCGCACGTCCATCTCAACGTGGTGCCGTTGACCGCCGGCCTGCACGTCGGGCTGTGTGGGCCGTTGGTACTGGTGCGGCTGGTGGACGGGACCTGGGTCGGTCACCTGGACGACCAACTCGGCGGATCGCCGGTCGGCGCTGAGGAGGGACTGGCTACGCTTCTGGCGAGGTGGGAAGCTGTGCGGAGCGCCGCCCTTCCCGAAAGATTATCGGTCGCTTTGATAAAGGAGATTGAGAGCCAGCATGGACCTCAGTAGGGCTCGGTGGAAGAAGTCCACCAGGAGCAACGCGAGCGGCACCTGCGTCGAGGTGGCCGACAATCTGCCCGGTGTGGTGGCCGTTCGGGACAGCAAGGACCCGTTCGGGCCGGTGTTGACCTTCGAGCCGGACGCGTGGCGTGGCTTCGTCAATCGGGCGAAGCGGGCCTAGACCTCACCAACCGGAGAGCCCCCGCCCCGATGGCCGGGGGCTTCTCTGTATCCGGGCAGGATGACCCCATACCCGGTGACGTTCTGCCTAGCGCACCTTCTCGACGGTGACGGCAATACATCGCCCTGATCATCCGCCGTGCCTTCCATGATCCCGAAGAGTTCGGCCGGTCATAGCGAGCCGAACTCTCCACGATCATGGGAGCGCCTACCGGATCAGGGCCAACGGTCGCTCGACGCCGCCGCAGGCGTATACCTCGGTGAGGACGTACATCAAAGATGATGTGAATACATCGTTTTCGATGTAGAAAATAAATGCGTTATAAAGACCAGCCGACAGTCATCGGCCAACCGCGATCAAGTCCTGCTGGACCCCGGTCCGGCATGATGTCCGGGTGAGCCTGACCGCGACCGGCCCCCACGGCCCCGCCGCCGGAGCAACCGGAGCCGCAGCAACCGGAGCCGCAGCAACCGGAGCCGCAGCAACCGGTGCTGCGGCAACCGGAGCCGTGCCGGCGACCGGTCGGGCGCCCGGTGTGGTGCTGGACGCGGTGTTGGAGCGGATCACGTACGCGAACGAGGAGACCGGGTACACGATCGCCCGGGTGGCGACCGAGCGGTCCGGGAACGACCTGCTCACCGTGGTCGGCGCGCTGCTCGGCGCGCAGCCGGGGGAGAGCCTGCGGCTGGTCGGGCGGTGGGGCTCGCACCCGAAGTACGGGCGACAGTTCGAGGTGCACTCGTACACGACGGTGTTGCCGGCGACGATCCAGGGCATCGAGCGTTATCTCGGCTCCGGGCTGATCAAGGGGATCGGCCCGAAGATGGCGGCCAGGATCGTGGAGCTGTTCGGGGCGGACACCCTGCGGATCATCGAGGAGGAACCGGGCCGGCTGGTCGAGGTGCACGGGCTCGGCAAGAAACGTACGGCGATGATCGGCGCCGCGTGGGAGGAACAGAAGGCGATCAAGGAAGTGATGATCTTCCTTCAGGGCGTCGGAGTCTCCACCTCACTGGCCGTACGGATCTACAAGAAGTACGGCGACAAGTCCGTGGCCGTGGTCCGCGACGAGCCGTACAAGCTGGCCGCGGACGTGTGGGGGATCGGCTTCAAGACCGCCGACACCATCGCCCAGGCGGTCGGCATCCCGCACGACAGCCCGCAGCGGGTCCAGGCCGGCATCCAGTACACCCTCTCCGAGGCGACCGACAGCGGCCACTGCTACCTGCCCGAACCGAACCTGGTCGCGGACGCCACCGAGATCCTCCAGGTCCCCGCCGACCTGGTCCGCACCTGCCTGGACACCCTCGCCACCGACGAAGGCGTCGTACGCGAACAGGTCCCGAACCGCAGCACCGAGGGCGCCACCATTCCGGCGGTGTATCTGGTGCCGTTCCACCGGGCCGAGACGGCGCTGGCCAACAGCCTGCTCCGGCTACTGGACCATCGCAGCGACCGGATGCCGGCGTTCGCCGGAGTGGACTGGGACAAGGCGCTGCGCTGGCTGCGTACCCGAACCGGGGCCGACCTGGCCGAGGAGCAGGAACGGGCGGTACGGCTCGCACTCACCGCGAAGGTCGCCGTCCTCACCGGCGGACCCGGCTGTGGCAAGTCCTTCACGGTCAAATCGATCATCGCCCTGGCGGCGGCGAAACAGGCGAAAATCGTGCTGGCCGCGCCGACCGGCCGGGCCGCGAAGCGGATGACCGAGCTGACCGGGCACCCCGCCGCCACCGTGCACCGGCTCCTGCAACTGCGCCCCGGCGGCGAGCCGACCTACGACCGGGACAACCCGATCGACGCCGACCTGATCGTGGTCGACGAGGCGTCGATGCTCGACCTGATCCTGGCCAACAAGCTGATCAAAGCGGTCGCGCCCGGCGCGCACCTGCTGCTCGTCGGCGACGTGGACCAACTGCCCTCAGTCGGTGCCGGTGAGGTGCTGCGCGACGTCCTCGGCGCCGAATCCATCCCCCGGGTACGCCTGACGAAGATCTTCCGCCAGGCACAGGAGTCCGGGGTGGTGGTCAACGCCCACCGGATCAACGCCGGCCAGCCACCGGCGATCGGTGAGTACCCCGACTTCTTCCTCTTCCCGGTCGACGAACCCGAGGAGACGGCGAAACTCGTGGTCGACATCGTGGCCCGGCGGATCCCGCGCAAGTTCAACCTGCACCCGCGCGACATCCAGGTGCTCACCCCGATGCACCGGGGTCCGGCCGGAGCCGGCAACCTGAACACGATCCTCCAGGAGGCGCTTGCTCCGCACCGGGAGTCGATGCCCGAGCGGCGGCACGGGGCCAGGGTGTTCCGGGTCGGTGACAAGGTGATCCAGATCCGCAACAACTACGACAAGGGCAAGGCCGGGGTCTTCAACGGGACCGTCGGCGTGATCACCGCGCTGAGCGGCGAGGACCGCCAGCTCACCGTCCGCACCGACGAGGACGAGGACCTGACGTACGACTTCGACGAGCTGGACGAGCTGCAACACGCGTACGCCATCACGGTGCACCGGTCCCAGGGCAGTGAGTATCCGGCGGTGGTGATCCCGGTGACGATGAGTTCGTACACGATGTTGCAGCGCAACCTGCTCTACACCGCGGTCACCCGGGCCAGGAAGCTCGTCGTGCTCGCCGGTTCGCGCAAGGCGATAGCGATAGCGGTCCGTACCGCCGGGACCGGCCGCCGGCACACCGCCCTGACCCACCGGCTGACCTCGTCGTAACAGTCGGTCCCGGCCCGCCCGCACACACGAAGGTGTGCCGGCCGATCGGCGGGGGCTCGATCAGGCCGGCACACCGGTCCGCGGGTCAGGCGATGGTGAACTGCATGTTCGTCTGGTTCTTGTAGCGGCAGTCGTAGAGCGCCACGTTCGCCCCCTGCTTGCGGCTGTTGCCGTGGATGTTCAGACACTTCCCGTTGAAGCCCTTGCGGGTGGCGATGTAGCACCGGTCGCCCGGCGCCGCGCAGTTCACGAAGAACATCTGGCGGTATCCGTAGTCGCACTTGCGCTGGACGATCGTGACATTGTTCTTCTCACCACCGTTGGTCGCCAGGCACCAGCCGGCCTTCCACTTCGGGCGGATCGTGTAGATGAACGAGTTGCCCTCGTCCTGCAACGGGACGATCTCGAACCGCTGGGTCTTCTTGCTCGGGTCGCAGGACCGCTGCTGGATCTTGGCGCCGTTCGCGCCCTTCTTGGTGGTGCTGGACACCGTCAGACACAGGCCGCTGTTGCCCGCCCGGATCTGGCGCACACCGGTCACCGGCCCCGACGCGGTACGTGAGGTCGTACCCGCCGTCCGCGCCGCAGCGTTCGCCTCCGGTTCGGGCTTGAGGTTCGCGACCGCGATGTACGCGGTGGCCACCAGGGCCACCAGACCGAGCACCTGGACCACGCGAGGTACCCGGCGCATTACCCGGGGAATGCCAATTCGGCGAATCATGCCGCACCCTTCGTGTTGCAGTAGCGTTGGAAGTCGCTGCCCTGATAGAGGCAGACCAGTACGCGCACATCCCGTACATTCCGCAGTGATTTGTTCACGCTCGCGGACCGTTTGGTGTGCGTGGTCTTCAGTCGGATCTTCTTGACCTTGTTCGTCTTGCAGTCGATGTACGTGAACCAGCCGATGGCGCCGTGCGAGTCGCTGTCCCGGGTGTCCAACAGGGTGCCGGTGACCTTCGCGTCGTAGCAGCGTCCGTTCTTCTTCCAGGTGACCCGGCCGGAGATTCCGCCGCCCTGCCCGGAGTCGGTGGTCCGCAGGTCGATGTTCCATGCCTTCTTGGCCGGGGCTGCCGCGCTCGCCACCACCGAACTGGCCAGCAGGCCCGCGATGATGAGTGTTATCGCGCCGAGGAGCGCCAGGGCGCCCTTGCGTCCGGGAGGAATTCGTTTCATAGCTTCTCCTGTTCGTGCCGATCCAGATTGGAATTCGGTGATCCGGGGGTGCACTCAGGCAACCAGGAAACAAATCGACGATTCAAGCCGATTCGAGGGCGGGACTGTACGGGACCTTCCGTCCCTGGCCGAGCAGCGAATCCGACCGGTCCGGGACAGGCACCGGACGGGCCGCTGGCAGCAACGGGACGGCCGGTACGGGCCGGGACGCGTACGCCACGGTGGTCCGAACTTTCCCGTACGGCGCCATTCCTGACAGGACAGGGTGCGGCACTGTGCACTGATTCCCATGCGCGGGCCGAGCAGGACTCCTCCGCGAATACGTCAGCATCGGCTCTGGAGGTCGACGACATTGAGAAGAATTCGCAAGGTGCTGCCACTGCTGTTCGCGACGACCCTGATCGCCGGGGCAATCGCGCTCACCACCGGCCTTGCCAGCGCGGCTGGGAACTGCACCGGCAACGTCAACAAGAAGGCGCTGTGCCACGCCCAGGAACAGGTGGGGAAGAAGTGCAGTTGGGACACGTCGCAGACGAAAACCCTGGCGTGTGCCCGGATCAGCTACGAGGCGTACCGCAAGGCGGGACTGAAGGGGAACTACCTGCCCGCGTCCGGCAGCTACAACCAGGGAATCAAGTTGGGCTGGACCGTCCCGGTGAAGGACCGTAAGGCCGGGGACCTGCTCTACTTCACCGCGTTGGACAAGGGTGTCGACCGGGTCGGGATCTATGCCGGGAACGGCAAGGTCATCATCCCCACGGGTTCGCCGACCTCGAAGAACCCCGAGACCGTCAAGTCCACCGAGCTGACCGCCGCGCGGATCAAGCTGCTCTCGAAGCTGGCGGTACGCCCCGTCCTCGCCGATCCCAAGACTGACGTGGTCCGGGTGAACACCGCGATGGCGGAGAAGAACCCCACCGATCCGTGCCCCGAACCCGACAGCGATACGCCGGAGGGGGACGAACCCACCGACGACACCGAGACCCCGGAAGGCGACACCGCCGCCCCGGAGGACGACACCGAGACTCCGGAAGGCGACACAACCGCCACCGAGGACGGCACCGAGACCCCGGAAGGCGACACCGCAGCCCCCGACGCGGGCAGCGCCCCCGAGGGCGACACGGACGCTTCCGATGGGGACACGACGATCAGCACCTCCGGTGGCACCACCACGACGACCACGACGACAACCACCAACGACGGAACCACGACCACGACCACCACCACGACCGGCGGCGACCCCACCGACACCGATCCAGCGCCGGACGGCGCCGCCACCGACCCGGACCCGGAGGCGCCCGAGGGCGATGCGGACGCGGATGCCCCGGAGGGTGATGCGGACCCGGAAGCCCCGGAGGGTGATGCGGACCCGGAAGCCCCGGAGGGTGATGCGGACCCGGAGGCGCCCGAGGGTGACGCGGATGCCGACAGCCCAGAAGGTGACGGCGACAGCCCCGAGGGAGACGCCGACGGGGACGCGGGTTGCGCGGAGACCGACGAGTCGACCACCGAGGACGACCCGGGCACGGGCGACGAGTCGACCACCGAGCCGGCCGACGACTGCGTCGACACCGACGTGGTCGACAACAAGATCGTGATCATCGACCCGTCCGACGTGCTGGACAACAAGCCGGGTGTGGTGGAGCCGGCTACGGCCGGGAACGGCGGCGCCGGCACGAACTCCGAGGAGGAACCATGCGATCGACCCTGATCCGCAACCCCTGGCCCGGACTGCCATCCTTCGCCAGGCTGCTTTTCGCCCTGGTCCTGATCGGTGGCGCGCTGCTCGGTCTGGGCAGTCTGGCCAGCGCCGCAGGAAAGTCGTGCAACAGCGGCAGTCCGGGTGAGCGGGCGGTCTGCCGGGCCGAGCAGCAGGTCGGCGACCGGTACGTCTGGGGCGCCGAGGGGCCCAGCACCTTCGACTGCTCCGGTCTCGCCTACTACGCGTACAAGGGAACCGGGGTGGGTCTGAAGCGTACGACCGCGGAGGCGCAGTCGCACAAGGGGAAGACGGTTTCGACCAAGAACCTTCAGAAGGGCGATCTGCTCTACTTCGACTGGAACAACGACGGGAACGCGGACCACGTCGGCATCTACGCCGGCAAGGGCAAGATGGTGCACGCGTCGTCCGGGTCGGGCAAGGTCAAGAAGGTCACGCTGTCCGCGTACTACAAGAATCACCTGGACACGGCCAAGCGGCTCGCGCCGACCAAGCCGACCAAGCCGAAGGTCGATCCGAAGAAGCCGTCGACGGGCGAGACGCAGCCACCCAAGCCGAAGCCGACGCCCAGCCCGGTCCAGACCTACATCGAAATCAACCCCGCGTACGGGTGACACGACCCGTCCCGCTTGTCGGGCGTACGCGAAAGGGGCGGTCCGCTCGCGCGGACCGCCCCTTTTTGTTGTCGCCTGTCGTGCTACCTCAGATGCGCGCACCGGTGGTGGCGTGGAAGGTGTGGTTCTTGCCGGTACGCGGCTTCACGTAGACCGTGTCGCCCATGTTCGGCATCGTCCGCCGGTC
This sequence comes from Micromonospora sp. NPDC004704, assembly GCF_053601675.1. Classification (NCBI taxonomy): domain Bacteria; kingdom Bacillati; phylum Actinomycetota; class Actinomycetes; order Micromonosporales; family Micromonosporaceae; genus Micromonospora; species Micromonospora sp. NPDC004704. Next base: position 367,182 of record NZ_JBSGCD010000005.1, read on the forward strand.
GGTACGGACCACGAACCGCTCGGAGGTGCCGTTGATCGTGGCGGTGCCGTAGATGTTGGCGTCCGAGCCGAGGTCCTCGACCAGTTCGACAACCACCGGCAGGCCACCCTCGGTCGGGCTGACCAGGTCGCAGTCCTCGGGGCGGAAGCCCACGGTGACGTTGCCGTTGCCGCCGTCGGCCTTGGCCGCCTCGATCTGCTCACGGGTGAGCGGGACGAGCAGCTCGGCGAAGTTCGCGCCGGTCTCGGTCAGCGGAACGGTCTTGATGTTCATGGCGGGGGAGCCCATGAAGCCGGCCACGAAGACGTTCGACGGGGTGTCGTAGAGCGCACGCGGGGTGTCGACCTGCTGAAGCACACCGTCGAGCATGACCGCCACCCGGTGACCCATGGTCATCGCCTCGACCTGGTCGTGCGTGACGTAGACGGTGGTGATGCCGAGCTTGGCCTGCAACGACGCGATCTGCGTACGGGTCTGCACCCGCAGCTTGGCGTCGAGGTTCGACAGCGGCTCGTCCATGAGGAAGACCTGCGGCTCGCGGACGATCGCCCGGCCCATCGCCACCCGCTGGCGCTGACCGCCGGAGAGCGCCTTGGGCTTGCGGCCCAGGTAGTCGTCGAGCTGGAGCAGCGCCGCCGCCTCCTTGACCCGCCGGTCGATCTCCGCCTTCGAGGTCTTGCGGAGCTTCAGCGCGAACGCCATGTTCTCGTAGACCGTCATGTGCGGGTAGAGCGCGTAGTTCTGGAACACCATCGCGATGTCCCGGGCCTTCGGCGGCAGGTGGGTGACGTCCCGGCTGTCGATGAAGATCGAGCCGTCGTCGACGTCCTCGAGGCCCGCGAGCATCCGGAGGCTGGTGGACTTACCGCAACCCGAGGGGCCGACCAGGACGAGGAACTCGCCGTCGCCGATCTCCAGGTCGAGGTGGTCGACGGCGGGGCGTTCGGTACCCGCGTAGATGCGGGTGGCCTTGGAATAGGTGACCGTAGCCATGGTGAAGCGCTTCCTTTCACCGGCAGGAACGTGCCGGACGATCCGAGTGAAGGAGCTTCCGGCGAGGGGGGCCGCACCGGTCCGGGCGACGCGCCGGGGGCCACTGGGGTGGTCGGCGTGTCGTCCGTGTCACGCCACCGTAATCCGCCCGGCCCACCCTGCCAAGGTCAGAGGCGTACGGAGAGACGCGATCGACTCACATTTCGGGCATCAGGGCACGGCAAGCCATCAATGGGTACGGCGATCGTGCCGAACTTGTCGGTCGGCGACCGTGGCGGCGTGGGGATCGGCAACCAGGTAGCTATGCTGACCCGGAACACTGCCCCTGTAGCTCAGCTGGCCAGAGCACCCGCCTTGTAAGCGGGATGTCGCCGGTTCGATCCCGGCCGGGGGCTCTTACCTACCCTGACCTGCGTGGAACGGGCCGCCGAGCAGGCGGGACGGTCCCGTACGGCGTCTTGGAATGTCCCGTACCCGTTTCGCCTCGACGGGACGGCGGGCGAACAGCTTGCCTGATCGGCATGACACGCATTCGAGCTTTTCTCGGCCGGAGGACGGCCCAGTTCGGTCTTCTCGCGGTGGCCCTGGTGGCCATCTCCGGCCTCGTTGTCGTCAACAGCGATCTGGCCCAGGCGCGGGCCAACGACCGGGCGGTGACGACCACCTACCTGCTCCGGGGCAAGGGTCCGGTCACCAACCAGAGCGATCAGCTCTACGTCACCAGCGGCACCCAGGCCACCTGCAAGAAGGGGAAGAAGTACCTGCTCACCGCGACCTGGTACGCCAGGAACGTGACGAAGACCAGCGCGTACATCGACAAGGTCGTGATCCGCTACAGCGCCGGAATCAAGGGGAAGTCCGTCTACCTCGCCAAGGGCGAGCTGTACGACGCCTCCGGGAAGAACTACTGGTACGCGGGCACCGCCGATCACATCAAGATCTCCGGCGGAAGGTCGGTGACGCTGACGCACCACATCCGCAAGACGGTCAGCTTCGCCAAGGGGCCGGTCACCTTCAAGAGGTACGGGAACATCGGCGGGACCGGGCAGGAGGCTGTCTGGTGCCACGGCCCGGCCGCACTCCAGATCCAACTGCGGCCGTCCCGCTGACCGCTCCGGTCCGTCCGTAACCGAGCCGTCCACGACCCCCGTCAGAGCAGCGCGTCGGCCACCCGGCCGGCGCGCTGCTTTCGGTCGGCACTACGGGGAGACGAACGGTGGCCCGGTCAGCGTCGGCACCGGGGTCGGTGGTGCGGTCGGCGGAACGTCGCGCTGGGAGAGCCAGCGCAGGCCCAGGAGGATGCCGGCGACCACCAGCCCGATCAGTAGCGCGGCGATCAGCACCGGACCCAGCTCGTGTCCCGCGCCGCGCGGCGGCTGTCCGCCCGTCACAACTGCGCCAGTACGACTCGGGCCGCCGTGACCGCGGCTGCCAGCGCCAGGGGCTCGGTGGAGGGTTTCGCGTGGTAGGTCACCTCGACCATGTCGCCGTCCTGTACCGCCAGCACCTGCACCTCGACGTCGTCGGGGTTGTCGCGCCGGTCGGGGAGGACGGCGTAGGCGTACCGGCCCAGTCCGGTCACGTCGACCACCCGGTCGGTGCCCTGCGAGTGGAAGCGTTTGCGTCCGCCGAACGCGTCCTGCGCCTCGGTCGCCGGGGTCCGGAAGCTGCTGGGGCCGAAACGTTCCACCGAGATCCGCAGGTTGCCGTCGTTCGGGGCACCGTCCGTTCCCGAGTTCCAGACGCAGCCCGTACGCCGGCTCTGGTCCTCGCCGGGGACGGCCTCCGTGTCCGGGTCGGGCACCAGTTGGACGAGCAGACCGCCGGGAACCAACCCGCAGGCGGCGGGCGGCGGGGCCGGGTCGAAGGGCTGGCAGACGACCACGTAGCTCAGCGCCGCGGCGGCCACCCACACGGCGAGCGCGACGGGTGTGGAGACCCGGGGAAGTGCCGGCATCACGCCAACCTAGTCCACATCGGCCGATCCGGGCGTCGAGCAGTCCTGACCGGTCCACTACCGCGACCATGTCGGTAGCCTTTGGGGATGCATGACCTGCCGAAGGCCGAATTCGCCTTTCCCGGGCCACTGCGCGACCAGTTGGTCGCGGCCATCCTCGACGGCACGAAGACCTCGACCACCCCTGTGAAACTCGACTGTCAACGCGAGCAGGGCGAGTGGTTCTGACATGGCATACCACTACCTGACCTCACCGACCCTTGCCCGCGTACCGGCCCTGTTCGACTTCGTCTCGGCCAAGACGGGTGAGCCGAGTCCGGGCACCAGTGCCCGGTTGACCTCGTACTTCGTCGACAACAGCGATGACGGGGACTTCCTCGACCACACCGACGTGGTCGCGCGGGCCCAGGAGGGGCTGCCGGCGCGGTTGGTCCGGGAGGCGGACTACCTGACGGCGAGCGTACGGATCCCGATCTTCTCGGCCGCGTTCGTGGCGGCGACGCGTACGGAGTTGGAGCGGGATCTGGAGTTCCACCGGTGCGTGGTGCGCTGCGAGGACGAGGAGTACGACGACTTCTCGGTGGCCCGGGTCAGGACCGTGCTGCCGTTGATCGACGAGGCCCGGTCACAGCAACGCCCGGCGGCCGGTGGTGGCCCGCCGATCCTGACCGAGCCCTTCTTCCGGGAGGAGTACGCGGACCGGTTCCTGATCGCCCGCGACGCCCGCTACCGGACCCTGGTCTGTAGTCCGCGCCTGGTGGAACTGGTCCAGTCGCACAAGCTCCGGGTCCGGTTCACCGCCACCGCCTGAGGGTGCGGGTCAGGGGCGGTCGGCCGGTGCCCGGGGCCGCCGTTATGAGATTGATTCATGACTATTTGCACCGAACGGGGGATAGTGCCTATTCGTCCAGCGCTACCACACTGACCTGGTGGAACGCTCACTCACGGCAGCCATGTTGGCGATCGGTGTGGTGCTCGGGCTCACCGCCGGCATCGCGTACGCCGTCGCCCGGCGATCCTGGGTCGACTACCGCAAGACCAGGGCGAGCGTCCCCGGCATGCGCAAGGCGGCCTGGGTGTTGATCCGGATCGCGGTCAGCAAGGGCGGCATCGTCCTGCTGCTCTGCATCGCCGCCGCGAGCTGGGCCGCGACCAGCGACAACTGACGGCCGGTCGACGCCCGCGCGCGGGCGTCGCGCGGCAAACGTTACCGGCTGTCGGATTCGGTCGATACCACGGAGATCGCCCGTTCGGTCCTCACTAGGATCGCGGCGTGATCATCATGAGACGGTCCATAGCGGTCCTCTTAGGACTGCTGGCCGCCCTTACGCCACTTGGTATTCCGCCGGCCTCGGCCGGTGAACCCACCTCCGAGCCGCCCAAAGTGGAGCTTGTGCTCGATGTGAGCGGGTCGATGCGAGCCAACGACATCGACGGCCGCACCCGGATCGCCGTCGCACAGGAGGCGTTCCACGAGGTGGTGGACGCCCTCCCCGACGAGACCGAACTCGGCATCCGGGTGCTCGGCGCCACCTACCCCGGCGACGACAAGAAGATCGGCTGCCAGGACACCCAGCAGATCGTCCCGGTCGGCCCGGTCAACCGGGAACAGGCCAAGGCCGCGATCGCCGGGTTGCGCCCCACCGGATTCACCCCGGTCGGGCTCGCGCTGCGCGGCGCCGCCCAGGATCTCGGCACCGGTGGGACGACCCGCCGGATCGTGCTCATCACCGACGGCGAGGACACCTGCGCGCCGCCGGACCCGTGCGAGGTCGCCCGTGAACTCGCCGCCCAGGGCACCCACCTGGTCGTCGACACGCTCGGCCTGGCCCCGGACGAGAAGGTACGCAAGCAGCTCGTCTGCATCGCCGCCGCGACCGGCGGAACGTACACCTCGGCGAACAGCGTGGAGCAGCTCAGCGACCGGATCAAACAACTGGTCGACCGGGCGAACGACACCTACACCCAGACCCCGGCGCTGGTCACCGGCACCGGTGCGTGCGCCGACGCGCCGATCCTCAGTCCCGGTGTCTACACCGACCGGGAGAAGTTCTCCGAGCACCGCTACTACCGGGTGCCGGTCCGGGCCGACCAGGAACTCCGCGCCTCGGTGAGCGTGGCCCTGGACCGCCCGCTCAACCGCGACTACGGCGTACTGCTGCGGGCCACCGCCGCCGACGGCCGGGAACTCGTACGCGGCACCGACGCGGGCAGCGGTCGTACGGACGTACTCTCCACCGGCCTGCGCTGGTCGGCGTCGGAGCCGGACGAGGAACCGAGCGAGGAGCCGACCGAGGGGGCCACCACGGTCGCCGAGACCCCCACCGTCTGCCTGGTGGTCAGCAACTCCTTCTCCGCCCAGAACGCCTCCACCCAGGTCCCCGGCATGCCGGTCGAGCTGACCATCGATGTGGTCGACTTCTCGCCCGCCCCGAACAGTCCCGGCCTCGGTCGAGGCTGGGTGCTGCTGGCCCTGCTGACCATCGCCGGTCTGCTCACCGGCCTGATCGCCGGCTGGTTGACCCGCTGGTGGGTCGCCACCTGGAGGGAGAACTGATGCCCCGGACCGAGACGACGAGCCGGATCGGCGCGACCGTGCTCGCCGTGGCCGCCGGGATCCTGCTTCCGGCCGGCGCTGCGGTGGCCGCACCGGCGTCCCCGCTGCCGACCCCGTCACCCGGCGCGGTCACCGTCACCAAGGCCGGCACCTCGTTCCTGACCGCCACCGGCATCGGCGCCGGCCAGCCGGTCAACGTCGCCGGATCCACCGGCGACTACCTCTACTGGTCGTTCTCGGCCTCGTCCGGGCAGACCAACGACATCGCGATCAACGTGACGCTGCCCCCTTCGGCGGACCGGCACGGGCCGTCCACCTGGGCGGTCGACGTCTTCGACGGGTTGCGACGCCGGCAGGCGTGCACCGCCGGAGCCCAGGCCCCGACGGTCCCGGCCACCGAGACGACGGTGGCGCTCAACTGCACCCTGCGCCAGGTCCGGGCGTGGGCCGAGCCGTGGTCCGGTGACCCGCTGCCCGGCACCTACTACGTCCGGCTGTCCACCACCGACCTGCCGGAACAGGACCTCGGCCTGCCGATCCAGGTGGCGCTGCTGGTCGGGGCATCGGACGACGACAACATCACGCCCGAGGACGGTGACCTGAAGACGCCGCTCGTACCGGCGGTGCAGCCCGGAGCGATCGTGCCGGCCGGCGGGACCGCCGTCACCCCGAGTACGAGTGTCAGCCCCGACCCCGCCGCCCAGGCCGCGAACGAGGACGAAGGCTTCTTCTTCGGTTGGTTCGACGGGTGGTTCGACGGGTTCTCGTCCCGGTGGATCTGGACCGCCGCCGGTGGCGTACTGGCCGCGGTTGCCGGGGTGGTCGGGTTCGCCCTCACCCGGCGTCCCCGACGCCCCGTGGTGCGCTGACCGACCACGTGAGCTAGCGGTCGAGAGTGGTTGGGAAGGGTCCCTGGTGCATCGGAATCCGATGACGAGGGACCCTTCCTCGCTCTTCCCGAGTCGGCTACGGCTCCTGGCGGAAGAGCCCGCCGCCGCCGTACTTGCGGTGGGCGGCCTGTTTGGAGACACCGAGCGCCTCGGCCACCTGAGCCCAGGAGGCACCGGCCACCCGCGCCCGGCGTACGAGCACCGCCTCCATCCGCTCGACCCCACGGCGCAACCCGGCCGCCGCCCGCAGGCTCTCCAGCGGATCGGGGCCGGTGCTGAGTTCGAGCAGTTCCCGGAGCGGTTCGTCCGACACGCCGTCAATATACGCTGACGGACCTGCCCCCGGCCCGGTCAGAGGCGTACCAGTGCCGCCCAGCCGGGGACCGTCGGCTCGTACCGCAGCGGCATCCCCGCCTCGGCCGGCGTACGGTCGCCCTTGCGCTGGTTGCAGGCGTAACAGGCCGCGACGGTGTTCTTCCAGGTGTTCCGTCCACCTCGGGAGCGGGGCAGGACGTGGTCGATGGTCGTCGCCCGCGCCGTGCAGTAGGCGCACCGGCTGCCGTCGCGCAGGTGCACCCCGGACCGGGACCAGGCCGGACCCGAGCTGAACCGCCAGCGGGTCACCACGTACCGGACCAGGCGGACCACCCGGGGCATCGGGAAGACCCCGATCCGCCGGTCGGGCTCCGCCTCGTGAATCTCGGCGACCCGGCGACAGAGCATCCGGATCGCGTGCTGGACACTGACTTTGTGTAGTGGGCCGAGGTCGGCGTTGATGACGAGCACCGCGTCCACCGGGTCCTCCTTTCGATTCGTCATTCGTGGGTCTCGAGGTGGAATGGATCGACCGGCGACTTCTCGTCGGCGGTTACGGATACAGAAAGCCGCCCGGATCCCGTACGTGCTGGGTGGGCGGCTGGGTCGCGGTGTCGACGTCGATGTCAGCCGCGAGGCCCGTCCAGCTCGTGTTCCGTACCGTCCGCGTACCAACAGGTGGGCCGGCTGTGGTGGGGCAGGGCGGCGACGAGCGGTCGGAACCGCATCGCGCTGACGCCTGTCACCCTCATGCCGACCCCTCGCTCGGTGGTTGTCCCTGACTGCGTAAACGGTAATTGCGTACACCGCCGAGCGGCAACGGATTTGATCAGAATTCGTCAGGGTTTGGCGAGCAGGCCGCGTCGGCGTACGGACCAGAGCGGTTCGGGTGCCGTACCGCACCGGCGCAGGATCCGGTTCGCGGCCAGGATGCCGGTCACGGCGGCCCGTTCCATCAGCGCGCTCGGCAGGTCGGTCCGGATCCCGTCACCGGCCAGGAAGAGCCCGTCGGCATCGGTGAGCACGGTCGGGCGGTCGGCGTGACCGCCGGGGCGGAACGAGGGGGCCTGCCGCTCCACCCGCGCCCGCAGCTCCACCACGGGCAGTCGGGCCACCTCCGGCCAGAGCCCGATCAACTCGGCCCGCATCCGCATCGCCAGTTCCTCCGCCGGCAGATCCTCCGCGCAGGCGTACGCGTGCAGTTCAACCACCGCGCCCCCGGTCCGGTCGGCCCAGTCCCGGGCCCCGGCCTCCAGCCGGTGGTAGAGCGTCACCGAGTCGAGCGTCGGCTGCCGGGACACCCCGCTGAACACCGCCCGGTCCGGTGCCACGTCCCCGGCCAGCCAGTACCGCGCGACCGCGTACGGGGGACCGGGTGCGGACGCGGCGACCCGGGCGGCGAGGTCCGGCGCCTCGGCGGCGAGTTCCGGTGCGGCGGCGAGCAGGTCGCGCAGGGCCGGCGGGTCGACCGCGAGCACCAGGAACTCGGCCCGATAATCGCTGTCACCGGCGGTGACCTGCCAGCCGCCACCGTCCCGCCGGTTGATCCCGGTCACCGGCGTCCCGGTGTGCACCTTTCCCCCCACGACCCGCAGGTACGCGGCCAGCGGGCGCCAGATCGCCGCGTCGTAGTCCCGGTCCGGGGCGTCGAAGGCCAGCCCCTCGGCGTTGCCGAGCAGGTAGAAGTGGAAGTTCGCGACCAGCTCGGCGGCGGACATGTCGTGCTCGTGGTTGAAGAACGAGTGCGCGAACACCTCGAAGAGCATCGCCCGCGCCCGGTCCGGCAGGCGCAGCGAGTCGAGCAGGTGGGCGGCGGTGGTCCGGTCGAGTTCGGCGTAACTCCGCTCCGGGTGGTACGCCAGCAGCGGCAGCGCCGCATTTCCGTCCATAGTGCGCAGATCGCGCAGACGGAGGCTGGGGCTGCGGGCGATCAGGGCGAGCAGGTTCAGCGGCGGCGCACTCGGCAGCCGGGCGAACTCCTCGGTCGGCCAGTCCGCCGAAAGGACCGGATAACCGGGCACCGGACGCAGGAACCCCAACGCGGGATCGATCCGGCGCAGGATCGCCCGCCAGTTGTAGTACTGCCGGAAGAACGCGTGGAAACCGTGGTCGACGCCCTGGGCGGTGCCGTCGGCGAGTCGGTCCGGCCAGGCCGCCAGGCGCCCGCCCAGGGTCGGCCGGGCCTCCAGCACGGTCACCCGTACGCCACGTTCGGCGAGCACCACGGCGGCCGAAATGCCGGCTATCCCGCCGCCGACCACCAGCGCGTCGACCCCGTTCGGCGCTCGGGGCGTACCGACGGCGCCGCCCTCGGGATCGACCCGGACCGGGTGTACGCCGAGCAAACGGCCCAACCCTCGCGACAGCTCCATGGATCCCTTCCGATGCAAGCGCAGTCAGTGTCCCCCTTTTCCGGGGTCAGGAGGAGACCCTTCCGGTACAAACCCCTACTCCAGTCCCTACTCCGGGGGGCGGCAGGCGGGTGGGCGGTCCGACGGCGGCCAGACGTACGGGAGGTCGGGCGGCAGGTCGCCGAAGCGGGGGCGGTAGAAGTCCGGGTCCTTGCGCAGCAGCGACACCCGGTGGCTCAGGTGCAGGTCCTCCCGGCCGAGCCAGGGCGGCAACTCACCGGCGGCGGCCAGCTCGGGCTGGGAACGTACCCGGTCGATGCCGCAGGCGGCGGTCAGGTCCACCATCAGGGTGCCGGCGACGGTGTCCGCCCGACCGGTGGCGGTCCACACGTCGCAGATGTCCAGCCCGTACCGGACCAGTGCCTCCTCGTACCCGGCCCACATCTTGACCGCCGGATGGTGCCGCCAGCCGTACCGGGGCCAGGTCAGCCCGCGCAGCACCTGGAGCGCCTCGACCCGTTGCTTGCCCAGCCTCAGCGGATCCAGTGACCGGGCACTGTCCCCGAAATCCGGGTACGGCAGGAACGTCTGCATTCCACTCCACTACCCGCGACCGGCGCCCGCACGCCCGGATAACCGATCGCCCACGCCCGGCGACGGTTCGGCGGGCAGCGATGGATGATCGTGGTGGCTACGATCCGGGCATGGCGGACCCGTGGCGCAATCGGGCCCGGCGCGCGGTCGAGACCCGACTTCGCGACGGGCTGCGGACCAACGAGGGCCGTCCCCACTATGTTGTCTGCGGCCAGGACGCCCTGGCCATCCATCTGGTCAACGCACTGCTGGCCGAGTCGGTACGGGTAACCGTGATCGTCCCGACCCGTCGCCGGGCGGACGGCCCGGACATCCGCGCGATCCGGGGGGTACGGGTGATCTCGGCCGATCGGCTCGACGAGGAGACCTTCCGGACGGCCGCGCTGGCCGGGGCGCACGGGCTGGCCCTGATGCACCAGGACGACGTCGGCAACATCCACGCCGCCCTCTGCGCACAGGAGGTCGAACCCCGGCTGCGGCTGGTCCTGCGCATGTTCAACACCGGGCTCGGCAACAGCGTACGGCCGCTCTTCGCGGACTGCGCGGTGCTCTCCGACGCCTCGATGGCCGCACCCACCTTCGTTGCGGCGGCACTCGGCGCGGTGACCCCGACCCACTTCCGGTACCGGGGCCGGACCATGACCGTGGCCCGGCGCACCGACGTACGCCCGGAGCACGTGGTGTGCGGCCTGGCCGACACCACCGACCCCCGGCATGTACGGATCCTGCCAACGGACGAGTCCCAGGCCGACCTGGTGCTGGCCGAGGCGACCGGCCAACCGCCCGGTACGGAGGTGGCCGCGCGCCGGATCAAGCGGGCCCGCCGCCGCCAGCGACGCCCGACCGCGGTGTTCTGGCGGGCCCTGCGCTCGTTCGCCACCCGCAAGATCGGCATCGCCACCCTCGCGGTGCTCGGGATCATCCTGGTGTTCGGCTTCCTGCTCGCCCACGCCGAAGACGTCAGCATCGCCGAGGCCCTCTACGTCGCGCTGTTGACCACGATCAGCGGTGCCGACGCGGACCCCGGGAAAACCGCGTCCGTGAAGGTCATGCAGGTGGTGCTGAACCTCGCCGGGCTGGCGCTGATCCCGCTGATCACCGCCGCCGTGGTCGACGGCATGGTCAACGCCCGGCTGGCGCTCGACGACAGCCGCGTGCGTCGCCCCCGCGAGGGACACGTGGTGGTGGTCGGGCTCGGCAACGTCGGAACCAGGGTCATGTGGCAGCTCCACGACCTCGGCATCGAGGTGGTCGCGGTCGACAAGGACCCGGAGGCGCGGGGAGCGACCGTCGCCCGCCGGTTGAACATCCCGCTGATCGTCGGCGACGGCGCCCGGGAGGAGATCCTGGAGGCAGCCTCGGTGGCCACCTGCCAGGCCCTGGTGGTGGTCTCCACCGACGACGTCACCAACCTCCAGGCAGCGTTGAACGCCCGGGCGGCCAAGTCCGACCTGCGGGTGGTGCTTCGCCTGTACGACGGTGACCTCGCCGACCGGATCCAGAAGGCGTTCAACATCAACATTTCCCGGAGCGTGTCGTACCTGGCCGCGCCGTCGTTCGCCGCCGCCCTGCTCAACCGCGAGATGATCGCGACCATCCCGATCAGCCGGCACGCGCTGCTGGTCGCCGAGGTCCCGATCACCGAGGGCGCTGCGCTGATCGGCCGCGAACTCGTCCAGGTCGACCAGGCCGCCGGCGTACGGGTGATCGGGCTGACCCAGGCCGGGCAGCCGAACCTGCTCTGGTCCCCGTCGCGTACGCACCGGCTCGGTGCCGGGGACCGGCTCCTGGTGGTGGTCCGCCGGGCGGCGCTGAGCGCACTGCTGAAGCAGGCGAACCCGCCGGTGGTCGACCCGGAACCACCGGCACTGCCGACCCAGCCGCCGTTTCCCGCCGGCAGCCCCGGCTGAAACGGCCCCGCGTACGGGATCCGGGGCTTGTGGGATGCTGTCAGCCCTCGGGCTCCCTCGCTAGGACGGTCTCCCTTGCTTCCTCTCCTGCAACGCGCTGCGCGACGATCGACGATGTCGGTGCCGTTGGGCAAGGCATATGCCGGACGCGCGAACAGTTTCGGGTTCCTCCGGCTCGCGTTCGCGCTCGCCGTGGTGCTGTCCCACTCGGCCGCGCTCGGTTTCGGACGTCCGTTCCTGCAACGGATCGACATCGGCGCCCTGGCGGTGGCCGGTTTCTTCGTGGTCTCCGGATTCCTCATCACCCGCAGCGCCCGGCGCGGTTCGATCCCCCGATTCCTCTGGCACCGGGCCCTGCGAATCTGGCCCGGCCTGTGGGTGTGCCTCCTGTTCACCGGCCTGGTCGTCGCACCCGTGCTGTACCACCAGCGGCACGGCACGCTCGACGGACTGTGGCGGACTCCGGGTGTCGGTGTGGTCGACTACCTGAAGCTCAACTGGTGGGGCGGACTCCGGCAGTTGGGCATCTCCGACCTGCTGGTGGGCGACACCCCGTACTGGCGGTGGCAGGGTGGCAACACCCTCAACGGATCGCTCTGGACCCTCGCGTACGAGATCTTCTGCTACCTCGTGGTGGCCGCCCTGGCCGCTCTCGCCATCCTGCGCCGGCAACTCCGCTGGCTCCCGCTGCTCTTCGCGGTCGCCGTGTTCGGCGTGCTCTGCTGGAACTACTACCAACAACACAGCGGTGGCCCGGGAATCGGGATGACGGGCGCGATCGGCCCGCTGCCGCTGCTGGGCGCGCTCCAGAAGAGCTACCTCCTCTGGTACGGCTTCATGTTCCTCGTCGGCGGAGTCGCCGAGCTGTACGCCGACCGGCTGCCGGTCAACGATCTACTCGGCGTACTCGCGCTCGCGGTGTTCGGCTGGTTCGCCTACGACGGGGCGGTGCTCGGCCCGGGTCTGCTCGCCTACGCGTACGCCATCCTCTGGCTCGCGGTGCGGCTGCCGAAGGTGCTGCACCGGGTCGGGCAGACCAACGACTACTCGTACGGCGTCTACATCTACTCGTTCGTGGTGCAGCAGGTGATGGCCAAGGCCGGGGTGCAGGCCATCGGCCTCGTCGGCTTCTTCGTGGTCAGCGCGCTGATCAGCACCGTACTCGCGATGATCTCCTGGCATCTGGTGGAGAAGCAGGCGCTGCGGCTCAAGGACTGGACGCCGCGTGCCCTGCGCGACCGTCCCGACGACGCGGCGCCACGCGGCGGTGGTGGTCGCCCGACGGGGGACGTGCCGGCGGAGAACACGGTCACGCCGGCCGGGAACACCGTCCCGCCGGCCGGTCGACCGGGATCGGAGATCGGCCGGGATCCGGTGGCGGCACCGGCGATCGGCTGACGCCCACACGATTTCGGTCTGCCCGATGGACGCGACCGGCGCTCATCGGGCAGGCGCGAGGGTCGGGTACGGAGCAAAAGAACACGGCCGAGTCCGGCTTATTGTTTCCCGGAGATTGCCGGAGCAATTCGGCGGCCGTCGGAAGCGCAGGATTCCGGCCGTTCCGTGGCGTCCGGTGAACGTCCGGAAGCCGGATCATGCTGGCTGGGTGACCGGGCGGGAAACTCGGGCGTGGCCCCGAACACGGCGGTTGCGGTGATCACCGGCTCGACCATGCCGAGACGGTTGTCCCTGGCCTGGGCTCAGGATCGCGACCGGTCCACTCCGTGACCCGGTCGGTGCGTAGTATGCCACGGTGCGAGTATGGACTGACAGGGTTAAGAGCGTGCCGCGTCGTACGCGCTACCTCAGCCTGGGCCTCGGCGTACTGGCGGTCGCGTTGCTGGTCGTCGGCAGGTGGGACCTCTCGCTCGCGGTCGGTGCCGGTGCGCTGCTCGCCTGGGGGATGAAGGATCCCGCCCGGGTCACCTGGGCCATATTCGTCGTCGCTTTTGCCGTACCGGTAACCATCAACTTCGGCTATCCGACCAATCCTTCGTACACGCTGCTGCTCCTGCTTTTTGTTCTTGCCGTCTGGGGTGGGGTGCTCCGCAACGGAAACGACAGGTGGGACCCGAAGCTGTTCGGGGCGGTTCTCCTGCTTCCGTTGTCCGCGCTGCTCGCGGGCTTATTGCACTGGCACGGAGCCAAGCCGATTATCGTCGGTATCGCGCCCCTGTTGGCCATCGGGGCACTGTGCTGGCGGGTCATCGAGGAATCACGCCGCGACCCCCGGCTGATCGCCCGGATCGCCGAGGCGCTCACCTGGTTCAGCGTTGCCGTCGCCATCTTCGCCAAGTACCAGAGCATCTCCGGCACCTGGCCGATCTTCGACCAGCTCGCGTACCACTGGACCTACACCTCGCTGTTCGACCCGACCCGGGCGGCAGGGCTCTCCGGGCACCCCATCATCTACGGGACCTTCGCCATGGCAATGGCGCTCGTCGCGCTGATCCTCCGGGGCAGGTACTGGTACGTCCCCTTCACCGCGAACCTGGTGGGACTGGTGCTGTCGGGCACTCGGAGCGCATGGGTGGGCATGTTCCTTGCCCTGGTGCTCTGGCTCTTCTACGAGTGGCGCAAGATCTCCTGGCGGGGCGTGGCCACCACGGTCGCCATCGCCGTGGTCGCCTTCGCGTTCGTGGCGGTCAGGCCGTTCCCGCACTCCTCCACCCCTTCTTCCTCGTCCTCTTCGTCCTCTTCGCCGAACAGCTCCACGCCCACTCCGCGGTCCGTCGACTCGGTCCGGGCGGCCGGGGCACGCATGTCCGACCCCATCGGTTCGGCCAGCGCGAACGCGCGCTTCACCCGTATCGGCGCGGTCTGGGACGGCATCACGGACGACTGGTCCACGGTCGTCTTCGGCCACGGACCCGAGGCCAACGTGCGCTACCTGGAGACCACCGGGATCGACGACGGCCAGGCGCAGGTTTTCGACAACACCTATCTGAGCTTCTGGTACAACTACGGTCTTCTCGGCCTGATCAGTCTGTTCCTGGTCATGCTGGGCGCGTACCTGCGCTTCCGGTCCCTGCCCGCGCGCGTGCTGCTCGTCGGGCTCGCGGCCCAGGTGTTCTTCTTCGACGTGTGGCTCTGGATCGGGGCGGTGGCCGTATTCCTCCTGGCGGTTGCCATGGGCGCTTCGGGCAATCCGGCATGGTCGACCAAGCCGCTGCGGGAACTCGTTCCGGGGATCCCGCGGCCTCGGACAGCACAGGACGTCGACAGGGTGACCGTGCAGTCCTGAACGCGACCCGCGCGAACAGCTCCGTTGGGCGCCGAACTACTTCGCCACCAACCAGGCGGGTGGTCGTGCTGGTCGCTCCGTTTCTCATCCCATCGGGGTGATGCGTGAGCAACCTCTGCCGGGTCAGGCTGACTTTGACCCGTATCCGCTCGGCGCCACACCGGGCCGGGTGGCCTGGCCAGGTGAGAGGGAGGCGAATGGGTGGACCCGACGGCGGAGTACTTCGCGGGTCCGGCGCGGCAGCGTGCGCACCTGCTGCCCCGCGGCTTCTCGGCGACCGTACGCCTCGATTTGCGCCGCCCGGACGGCATGGCCCGCTGGTATCTCACCATCGGTGAGGACGGCATCTCGGTCTGGCCCGACGGTGAGCGGGAGGCGGACTGCGTGTTTGTCGCCGACGGCGCGGTCTTCGACGGGCTGGTGACCGGAGGCGACGTGACAACGGCCCTGATGCGGAACGACCTGAAGTTTCACGGGTCGCAGCGAATCCTGACCTACTTCGAACGCCTGCTGCCCGGCCCGCCCGACTCGCACGGGCCCGAACGGGTCGCCGGCAGGGGCGGGCACCATCACGTCGAGGGCGGCCGGGACCGTGCACGCTAACCAGATTTCCATCCTGGAGGGGCTGACCTACATCGTCAGCGAGCGCAACGGAGACGTGAACCCGGCTCCGGGTGAGCCGGCCGGGTTGTACTTCCTCGACACCCGCTTCCTGTCGAAGTGGGTTGTGACGATCAACGGGGAGCGCCTGACTCCGCTCTCCGTCGACGACCTGCAGTATTTCGAGGCGAAATTCTTCCTCGTGCCGGGGGAACCGACGCACTACGTCAGCTCGACCCTTTCGGTGATGCGCCACCGTTCGATCGTGGGCGGTCTCGCGGAGAAGCTGAGCATCCTGAACAGCGGCGAGGAGTCGGTCGAGGTGACGATCCGGCTGGAGGCGGCGAGTGACTTCGTCGACGTCGACATGATCAGTCAGCCCGGCGTACCCGATGATTCGATACGGGGAAAGAAGGGCCGGTTCGACCACCAGGTCGGTGACCGCTACCTCCGTCTGTTCTACGTCCGTGAGGACTTTTATCGGGCGACCATCATCCAGACCAGTGAGGCGGCGGAGATCGACCAGGACGGGATGACCTTCACCGTCCGGATCCCCTCGCAGGGAAGCTGGTCCACCCAGTTGCAGGTGGTGACCGACCTCCGCGCGCCGGGCGCCGAGGACATCCATGGCAAGGATGCCCTGATCCGTAGGACAAAAGAGGGCATGCGGGAGGAACTGGACCAGTGGGTCGCCCAGGCGCCCCTGCTGGAGTGCGACTTCGACCCGCTCACCGAGGCTTACCAGCGGAGTCTGGTCGACCTGGCCGCGCTGCGGCTCCCGGGATTCGACGCGAGCGGATGGTATCCGGCCGCGGGTCTGCCCTGGCTGAACACGATCGTCGGTCGGCAGAACATCATCACCAGCATCCAGTCGCTGCCGTACCTGCCGGGGCTGGCCTCGACCACACTCCGGACGCTGGCAACCTTCCAGGGAACGAAGCTCGACGACTTCCGGGAGGAGCAGCCGGGGAAGATCCTCCACCTGACCAGGTGGAACGAGGCCGCCGCCTTCGAGGAAACCCCGAACGCCCGGTACTTCGGCTCGGTCGACTCGACGCCGCTGTTCGTGGTGCTACTCGACGAGTACGAGCGCTGGACCGGCGACGCGACGCTGGTCCGCGAGCTGGAGAAGGAGGTACGCGCGGCGCTGCGCTGGATCGACGAGTGGGGTGACCTGGTCGGCGACGGCTACCTCTGGTACCAACCTCCACGGGCGGCGGGCGAGCAACCCAACCAGTCCTGGAAGGAATCCGAGCTGGCGATCTGCTACGCCGACGGCCGGCTGCCCGGGTTCCCCCGGGCCACCTGCGAGGTGCAGGGCTACGTGTACGACGCGAAGATGCGCGGTGCTCGGCTGGCTCGTACCCTCTGGGGCGATTCCGCGTACGCCGACCGGCTGGAACAGCAGGCCGCCGAGCTGCGGGACCGGTTCAACCGGGACTTCTGGATGCCGGACCGGGGGTACTACGCCCTGGCACTGGAGGCCGACGGCAGCCAGGTGGACGCGCTCGCGTCGAACCTGGGTCACCTGCTCTGGAGCGGCATCGTCGACCAGGATCGGGCGCGGGCCGTGGTCGACCACCTGCTCGGGCCACGGCTCTTCTCCGGCTGGGGAGTGCGCACGCTCGCCGTCGGGGAGGCGAAACACAATCCGGTCGGTTACCACGTCGGTGCCGTCTGGCCGTACGACAACTCCATCATCGCCGAGGGTCTACGCCGGTACGGGTACGCGGCCGAGGCGGGAACCATCGCGATGGCGATGTTCGAGGCCGCCAGCTACTTCCGGGGGCGGCTGCCGGAGGCGTTCACCGGCTACGACCGCGAACTCACGGTGGCACCGGTGCGCTATCCCACGGCCACGAGCCCGCAGGGCTGGTCGGCCGGGGCGGTGCTGTCGCTGCTGCGTACCGTCCTCGGCCTGGAGGCGCACGGTCGTCACCTGGTGGTCAACGCCGCCCTGCCGCCGGGCCTGGCACAGATCGCCCTGCTCCGCGTCCCCGGACCATGGGGCACGGCAGACGCACTCGGTCGCGCCAACACCTCGACGCCGTACTCCTGACGCCGTGGTTCCTATGCCGTGATGGCGGGTACGGGTACGCCGAGCACGGCCTGCTCGTCCGGGCGGTGGACCAGTACGTCGGCGAGGAACGACTGCACCGCCGGTGCCAGACCGACGTCCCGCCCGGCCTGCTCGGACAGGCGCCACCGGTGCTCGATCACCTGCACGAACAGCTCTGCCGGCTCCAGCTTCTTGCGCAGATGTCCCGGCACCGCCCGTACGACGGGTTCGAAGACCTCGGTCAGCCAGCGGTGCGCGGACTGTTGCTCGTCGGACAGGTCGCTCTCGGCGCGGTAGGTGTCCAGGTCGTTGAGCAGGCGCCGGGCCTGGTTCTCCTCGGCGTCGAGCCCGGTCAGCCGGAGCAGCCGCCGGCTGTGGTAACCCGCGTCGACCACCTTCGGTCGGACCAGGTACCGCCCGTTGTCCACAAGGGACATCGCCACCTCGGCGACGTCGAAGCCCATGTCGTTCAGCCGCCGGATCCGGCCCTCGATGTCGTGCCGGTCGTCCCGCTCCACCTGCTGCTCGTACGTGATCTCGTGCCAGAGCCGCTCGTAGCGATCCACCACCTGGTCGGCGACCTCCTCCGGGTCGATCGCCTCGTGCAGCAGTCCGGCCGCCTGGAGGTCGAGCGCCTCGCCGAAGATGTTCACCCGCGCGATCTCGATGTCCTCGCTGCGCTGCCCGTTCGACAGTTGCGTACGCAACGCGCCGGTCTCGGCGTCGACCAGGTAGGCGGCGAACGCCCCGGCGTCCCGGCGGAACAGGGTGTTCGACAGCGAGCAGTCGCCCCAGAAGAAACCGGTCAGGTGCATCCGTACGATCAGCGCGGCGAGCGCGTCCAGCAGCCGGGTCATCGTCTCCGGGCGCAGCGTGTGCGAGAACAGCGCCCGGTACGGCAGTGAGAACTGCAGATGCTTCGTGATCAGTACGGGATCCAGTGGCTCCCCGTGCTGGTCCACCCGGTCGGCGACGATCGCGATCGCCTGCACGGACGGGAAGTCGATCCGTTCCAGGGCGCGGAGCAGGTCGTACTCGCGTTCGGCGACCCGTTCCCCGGTTTCCTTGACCGCGTACACGGTGTTGGCGAGACGTACGAAACGTACGATATGCCGGGAAATACCCTGCGGAAGTGCCACCAGGTGGTCGGCCGGCCACTGCTCCAGCGGCGTCGACCACGGTAGGTCGAGCAGCGCCGGGTCAACGAGGGCCGAAGTGATGCGCACGACCCCAAGCATGCCGCCTCCACCCCGCTACCACCCCCTCACCGTGGCCCGTCACACACACCCGCCACACCTCAAGATCCCCACTCTTGTAGAGAAAGTGTGGCTTCGCGCGCCGCGATAACCACCCCGTGCTCAGTTGGTCGTAGCAATCGATCTTGTCGTTCGTTGGTCCTCTCGGTGGAGTGATCGCTGAGAGGCTGGTGGGAGCATGGTTGGTCGT